>JAJXUT010000126.1 GCA_021782655.1 Deltaproteobacteria bacterium | reverse complement strand
CAACTGGTTTGCGGCCAACGCCTCAACCATCGCCGCCCTCTCCCTCACCCTGCGGGACCTGGCCGCGCCCCCGGCGGGCAGCGACCGACCGCCACCCGCGCCCACCCCGGCCCCGGCCGGGGCCGGGCCCCAAACCGAAGAGCCACCCCCCGGCCAGTCCTCCAGCAGCCCCGACCGGCGGCTTAGGGTCTCGGCCCTGGGCATGAGCCGCATCTTCGCCCTGGCCGGCGAGGCGATGATCGAGTCCCGCTGGCTGCCCACCCTGGCCAACTCCATGACCCGCCTCAAACGGCGGCAGGACGAGGTGGGCCTGCTGCTCGACCGGCTGCACGCCCAGTTACCCGGACTCTCGCTCCCGCCCCTGGCGGTGAACCTCCTCGCCGAACTGGCGGTTAAGTTCAGGCGCAGCCAGCGACTTCTGGCCCGCCAACTACTGGAGATGGCCGAACACTCGGCCCGGGGCTTAAACATCAGCCAACGTCTGCACCACGAGGTGATTACCAACCGGATGCAGCCCATCTCCGAAGGATTGATCGGCCTGCCCCGGATGGTGCGGGACCTGTCCCGCAAGCTGGGCAAAAAGGTGCGGCTAGAGGTTATGGGCAGCGAGACCTTAATCGACCGGGACATCCTGGATAAACTGGAATCACCCTTCACCCACCTGGTCACCAACGCCATCGACCACGGCATCGAGCCGCCGGAACAGCGGGAATCAAGGGGAAAATCACAGGAGGGCACCTTGCGCCTCACCGCCCGGCACCAGGCGGGGATGATGGTGGTCACCATCGCCGACGACGGACGGGGCCTGGACTATCCAGCCCTGCGGCGCAAGGCGGTGGAGCGGCGGCTTGCCAGCCAGGCGGTGGCCGAGGATCTGAGCGAGGCGGAGCTGGCCGAGTTCCTCTTCCTGCCCAACTTCACCACCCGGGAGACGGCGGACAGCACCTCAGGCCGGGGGGTGGGGCTGGACATCGTGCACAGCGCCGTCCGGGAGGTGCGGGGCAGCATCGAGATCCACTCCACCCCCGGCCAGGGGACGACCTTCGAGCTTTACCTGCCGCTCACCCTGTCCATCGTCCGGGCGCTGATGTTCTCCATCAACCAGGAACCCTACGCCCTGCCGCTGGTCAACATCGATCACGCCGCCCGGCTGCCGAGCAACGAGATCAAGGAGATGGGCAACCGCCAGTACTTCATAACCGGCGGCAAGCGCCTGGGCCTGATCACCGCCCAGCAGGCCCTGGAGCTGAAGACGCAAGCGGTGGACGAGGACACCCTCTCGGTCATCGTCATCAGCGGGGCAGGCCACGCCTACGGGCTGATCGTCGATGGTTTCCTGGGCATCCGCGACCTGGTGGTGCAACCGTTAAGCCCCCGGCTGGGGAAGATGAAGAGCGTCAGCGCCGCCGCCATCGCCGAGGACGGCACCCCCATCCTGATCCTGGACGTGAACGACTTGAAACAGTCGGTGGATCACCTGATCTCCGGCGACCGTCTGCAACGGATCGAACCCCGCCGGGCGACGAAGGGCCGGGAGGGCGGCAAACGGATCCTGGTGGTGGACGACTCGATCACGGTGCGGGAGGTAGAACGCAAGATCCTCTCCGAGCACGGCTTCGAGGTGGACACGGCGGTGGACGGCTTGGACGCCTGGAACATCATCCGCCATCAGCCGCACTACGACCTGATCGTCACCGACATCGACATGCCCAACATGGACGGCATCGAGCTCTTGGTGCACGTCAAGGGGACGGCGGAGTACGAGGCCATCCCGGTGGTCATCCTCTCCTACAAGGACCGGGAGGAAGACCGCAACCGGGGCCTGGACGCCGGGGCGGACTACTATCTCACCAAATCAAGCTTCCACAGCCAGGCCCTGATCGAGGCGGTGGAGGACCTGATCGGCGGGCCGGGAGGAAAATCATGAGGATTGGCATTGTCAACGATTCGGTGATGGCGGCGGAGGTCTTGCGGCGCATCATCGGCTCCCGGCCCGAGCATCAGTTGCTGTGGGTGGCGGAAAACGGGGCCGAGGCGGTGCTGCGCTGCCAAGAGACCCTGCCCGACCTGGTGCTCATGGACCTCCTGATGCCGGTGATGGACGGGGTGGAGGCCACCCGGCGGATTATGCGCCAGAGCCCCTGCGCCATCTTAATCGTCACCGCCAGCGTCATCGGCAACGCCTCCCTGGTTTACGAGGCGATGGGCGCCGGGGCCTTAGACGTGGTCGCCACCCCGGTCTTAAGGGCGGGCGGGATGCAGGAGGCGGCAGGCGAGCTGTTCAGAAAGGTCGAGACCATCGGCAAGCTGATCGGCCTCTCCAGCCGTCCCCCCAGCCGCCAGCGCAGCCGGGAGAAAAAGGTGGCCAACCGCTTCAGCGATCCGCCCCTGGTGGCCATCGGCGCCTCCACCGGCGGCCCCCAGGCCCTGACCGCAGTGCTCTCCTCCCTGCCAGCCGAGTTTCCGGCGGCGGTGGTCATCGTCCAACACATGGACAAGAAGTTCACCCACGGCCTGGCCGCCTGGCTCAAGCAGCAGATCCCCCTGTCGGTCAAGGTGATCGTTGACAAGGACCGACCGCAGAAGGGCCAGGTCTTGGTGCCCAGCACCGAGCACCATGTGGTGATGGCCAGAAACGGCGCCCTGGCCTACACCGAGGAGCCGAGCGACAATTTCTACCACCCCTCGGTGGACGTGTTCTTCAACTCGGTGAGCAAGCACTGGCACGGCAAGGTGGTGGGCGTCCTCCTGACCGGCATGGGCCGGGACGGGGCGGCGGGGCTCCTGTCGCTCAAGGACGAGGGCCACCACACCATCGCCCAGGACGAGGCGACCTCAGTGGTTTACGGGATGCCCAAGGCGGCCATGCAACTGGACGCGGCCCGGGAGATCCTGCCCCTCCAAGAGATCGGCCCCCGGGTCATGACCCTGCTGGGAGGGAGGTGAGCCATGGCCAGCCCCCTGTTCGACAAAGAGATATCGGCCATCCAGTCGCCAACACGCATCTCGGTGCTGCTGGTGGACGACCAGCCCCTAATCGCCGAGGCGGTGCGCCGGGCGCTGGAGGACGAAAAAGACATCGACTTTCACTACTGCTCCGACCCCACCAAGGCGATCAAGATCGCCAACCAAATCAAACCCACCATCATCCTCCAAGACCTGGTGATGCCGGAGGTCAACGGCCTGATGATGGTCAAATTCTTCCGCGCCAACCAAAAAACCGCCCAGGTGCCGATCATCGTCCTCTCCACCAAGGAGGAGCCCAAGATCAAGAGCGACGCCTTCGCCCTGGGGGTCAACGACTACCTGATCAAACTGCCGGACAAGGTGGAGCTGATCGCCAGACTGCGCTACCACTCCTCGGCCTACATCTACCACCGCCAGCGGGACGAGGCCTACGCCGCCCTGTTGGATAGCCAAAACAAATTAAGCGAGGCCAACCGCACCCTGGAGAAACTCTCCTCCCTGGACGGCCTTACCGGCATCGCCAACCGCCGCCAGTTCGACACCGTGCTGGCCAAGGAGTGGGCCCGGGCGATGCGCAACCAGGCGGTCATCTCGCTACTTATGCTTGACATCGACTACTTCAAGCTCTACAACGACACCTACGGTCATCAGCAGGGCGATCAGGGGCTAAAGGAGGTGGCCGCCATCTTAAAGGAGGTGGAAAAACGGCCCGCGGACCTGGCGGCCCGCTACGGCGGCGAGGAGTTCGCGGTCATCCTGCCGGAGACCGACGAGAAAGGCGCCCGGGATATCGCCTGCTCCATCCTCGACAAGCTAAAGGCCGCCGCCCTTCCCCACTCCGCCTCCCAGGCCGCCCCCTACCTCTCGGCCAGCATCGGGGTGGCGACCATGGTCGTCGAGCGAGGCTGCAGCGCCGAGACCCTGATCTCGCTCGCCGACCGGGCCCTCTACCAGGCCAAGGCCCAGGGCCGCAACCGGGTGGTGGTCTTCCTGTAAGGGCTTGGCCGGCAAAACAACTGGCCAGGGGCCGCCCGTTCCCAGGCCATACCGCCGCGCAAGCCCAGTTGCGCCAGTTTCCTCATCCTCCCCCCGATCATCTGCGCCTAAGAAGCAACTCGTGAAGACCCTGGAATATATCGGACTTGACCCCTCCCGCTGCCGGCCCCAGTATCAAAAGACCGTGGCCGCCCTCGAACGGGACGACTTCAAGAGCGCCGAGGTCAAGAAACTCGCCCACCTC
>JAJXUT010000041.1 GCA_021782655.1 Deltaproteobacteria bacterium | reverse complement strand
GATCTCGTGGGCCACTCCCGCCGCCAACTGGCCGATGGAGGCCATCTTCTCGTGCTGCACGAGATGGCTCTGGGTTTGCTTTAACTCGGCATAGGCCTGTTTCAGCTCGGTGTTCTTGCTCTCCAGGATGTGCATCATGCTGTTGAACTGCTCGCCGATCATGGAGATCGGCTTGGCGGTCATGGTTTTGAAGTAGCTACAGTTAGCGCACAACTTGAGCTTTTGGGCGTAGTTCTCCCCCTTGTTGCCTCCAGCGCAGATCCCGCAGGCCGAGCCGGTCTCGTTCCAGCAGCGCATGGGCGGCTTGCCGTAGCAGACACAGTCCTCCCGGCCGCACTTGGTAATCTGGTAACAGCTCGTGGGCAGGTCGTTGGCGAAGAAGGTGCCGAAATCCTCCTCCTTCACCACCCGCTGGATCAGGGCCGAGATCTCGTCGATGGCCCCTTGCAACTCCTGGCGGGAGAGCAGAATCGCCCGGTTTTTGCCCTCCAGTTCCTCGGTTAGACGCTTGGATTCTGTCTGATCGTGCAGGGTGACGATCAGGCCGCGCTCCGTGTTTTCATCAACTCCCGCCCGATGCAGGGCCACGGCAAACCAGCGTTGGCTCTGGTCATGGCGATACTCAAGGCGAAGGTCGTCGGTCTTGCCCGGCTCCAGACTGAGCCCGGGGAAGAACTCCGTAAGCCGCCGACGCAGCAGAGGGCCGAAATCCTGGCCGACAAACCGGCAGAGCGCCTTGTTGCAACGCAGGATGCGGCCCGTCTCGTCTGCCACGATCACCATGTCGTCCACCCGGTCCATGGTGTTCTCCCACTGCTTCTTGGCAAACTCAACGTGCCGCAGGAGATCCAGCTCCCGCTCCTGTTCTACCAGCAGGGCGTTGCGCTGGGCCTCCAGTTCCTCCTGATCCCGCTGGCGCTGGCGGATCTTGCCGTCCATGCGTCTTAGTATCCGATAGACCAGGGCCAGGAAGATCGCCATCACCGGCAGCGGAAAGAGCAGGGAGAAGAGGTAGATGCGGTTTAGCTCCCGCTTGGTGTCGCTGATGTCGTAGTCCAGCTCGAAGACCCCCAGGCATTTCCCCTGCTTCAGGAGGGGCAGGTAGGTCTCGACCACGTCCTGGGCCATCACCTCGCTCCCCAGGGCCTTATCCCCTTTGGGCACGATGCGGGTCAGCTCACGGCCGCTGGTTAACACTTGCCGGAAATAGGGTCGCCGGTTGAGGTTTCCCACCTCCCCCGGCTCGGTGGAATAGGAGATCCGGCCCTGGGCGTCCAGCACCCGCAGCCGGAGGATCCCGAAGTCATTAAGGAGGAAGGGCTCGCTCTCCCGTTTGAAGTCGATCTTGAGCTGGCCCGCCTCGCCGCTCACCGCATGGGAGAGGTGCCGGGACACCGCTCGGGCGTCGTCCTCCACCGTCTCCAGCATGTGGGCCTGGTACTGAGGATAGACCAGCAGCAGGCTCAGGGCGGGGAAGAGCAGGGCGAGGAGAGACGCCCCCCAGAAGAGCTGTTTTAGCCCCCGGTCCCGCAGTCCGATCATGCCGCCCCCCGCTCGCGCACCGGCAGGCGGACGAGGAAGGTCGTGCCCCGGCCCAGCTCGCTTTCGACCTCGATCTCGCCCCCGTGTTTCTTGACGATGTCGTAGGAGATGGACAGCCCCAGGCCGGTGCCCTTGCCCACCTCCTTGGTGGTGAAGAAGGGCTCGAAGAGGCGCTTCCTGATTTCTTCCGGGATGCCGGGGCCGTTGTCGCTGATCGCCACGGTGATCGTCCCCGCCTCCGCCCTGGTCGCGATTCGGATCTCCCCCTTCTCCACGATGGCCTGGGCCGCGTTCACCAGGATATTGACAAAGACCTGGTTCAACTGCTGGGGGTAGCACAAGGTCTCCGGCAGCTCGCCGTAGTCCTTGACCAACGTGGCCTTGTACTTCAGCTCGTTCCAGACGATCCGCAGGGTCTCCTCCAGGCAGTTGTTTAAGTTGGCGGCCTGCAACTCCTGGTGATCCACCCGGGAGAAGTTCTTGAGGTTGGTGACGATCTCCTTGACCCGCTCCGTGCCCTCCTGGCACTCGCGCACCAGTTGCCGGGCGTCCTCGGTAACGTAGTCGAGCTTGAGCCGTTTGGCTAGATCAGCCAGTTCCCGCCGGTCGGGCTCGGGCAGTTTAAGGCTTACGGCCTCCTGGGCGGCGATGTACTCCTCGAAGCGGGCCACATATTTGCTCAAGGTGGAGAGATTGCTGTGGATGAAGCCCACCGGGTTGTTGATCTCGTGGGCAACGCCCGCCGCCAACTGGCCGATCGAGGCCATCTTCTCGCGCTGGAGCAACTGCGACTGGGCGCTCTTTAAGTTGTCATGGGCCGCTTGCAGACTGGCGTGCTGGGCCTCCAGCTCCTGGGTCCGCTGGTGAATGATCTCCTCCTGGCGGACGGATAGCTCGTGCAGGTTGTCCTCGGCCCGGCGCCGTTCCTCCACCTCGGCCCGCAGCAGCTCGTTTGCCTTGAGCCGCGCCTGGGCCTCTTCCTCCTTGGCCCGGGAGGCGGCGGCCAGGCGTTCGGCCAGGCGGTTGAAGCTGCGGGCCATGGCGTCGATCTCGTCATGGCCCGCCACCTTCAGGGGCTTGATCTCCGCCCCGTCGCCCTGTGCGGAGATGGTGCTGAAGTGTCTGCTCATGCGGGCGATCCGGCTTAACACCAGCCAGTCGAGCCCCCAGAAGATCCCGACCAGGATGCCCAGGGTGGCTATGGCCATCATGACTACGCCCTCCACCGCCTGGTGGTGAAGCTGCCGGTCGATCTCCTCCTGAGAGATGGCCACCGTGTCGGTGGCCATGAGCTGGCCCTGGTGATAGAAGAATCCCGCCTTCCTTCCGTAACGGGCCAGGAGTTCGGCGGGGGCCAGGGCGGGGTCGGTGTGGCATTGCACGCAGGCGGCGGTCATCCGGCGGGGGGAAAACAGGGCGAAGTAGGGCTTGCCCTGCACCTGGATCTCTCCCTGCCAGGAGGAGGCATGGGGGTTGGCCTCGAAAAAGGCCAGGGCCCTCTCCTCGGCGGGGGTGGCTAGATTTTTGGGATTGCGGGGCCGCCGGGAGGAGAATTTGAGCATCATCTTGGGAAAGGTGCTCGTCACCTCGTCAAAGATGGCCCGGGCCGCAAACGAACTCGACATGGTTTCCGGCAGAAAACGGTTCGGCCCCAACTGGGCCTCGATCTGCGGCCTGACCTGGGTGCCGATGTAGTCACGGATGGCGAGATCGAAACTCAAGGCCAGCCGGAGGGTGTCGATGTTCCGTTCGTAGATGAAGTCAGTGGCGTTCTGGTGATAACGCACCAGCACGAGGGAAAAACAAAAGACCAGCAGGGGGATGAAGACGCAGGCGATCTTGGCGCTGATTCGGGAAGGGGACATCTGGCCGTATCCTCCATGACGGGGCGGATGATAGGCGTCCGTCGCCCGGCCCAGGATGGAAAGACAGGCCATTTCAACCGCGTATCAATCTATCATGGGCTAAAAAGCCAGGTGCTGTCAACCGGCAAAATGCCGGTGCCTGGAAAAATCTTTCCTTAGCTAACATCCGGTAACAATGTATTTTTTTTGTTATTTTGGGCTAGATGACAATAGTTACTTTGTGGCGGCAGGCGTCCGCTCGGCAGGCCAGGTAGCCAGAGGACTGCGGCGGGGGGAAGCTGGACGCCGTTCCAGAAAGTCCTTGCCAAGCCCTCTCGGAGCGGGTATATAGTCTAATTTTCTTTAAGGGAAATAAATTCACGAGGAGCTAGTCATGTCCAGGATGTGTGAACTGTGCGGCAAGAAGCCGTCCACCGGCAACAACGTCAGCCACGCCAACAACAAGACCCGCCGCCGCTGGCTGCCCAACCTGCAAACCGTGCGCGTGGCCACCGAGGGCGGCAATGCCCGGCACGTTCGGGTCTGCACCCGCTGTATCCGCTCCGGGGCGGTGGTCAAGCCCCTGGTCAAGCGCTAGCCGTCATACCCGTCTCGCCTCCAGCACCCCTCGCACGCCCATCAGCCGCTGGATGATGACCGCCAGGTGTTCCCGGTCGGTCACCTCCAGCACTAGATTGATTGTCGCCCCAATGACCTCCGGGGACGAGTGCGCCTCCGCGTCCAGGATATAGGCGTCCGCGGCCACGATCTGGTTGCAGACCGCGGCCAGGAGCCCCTTGCCGTCCCGGGCCAGCACCCTGACCTTGGCCTTGTGGCCGTCGCCCTCGGCGCTGTTCCAGTGCACCGGCACCCGCCGGTTGGGGTCGGAATTAACCAGGTTGCGGCAATCCGCCTTGTGCACCGACACCCCCCGCCCGGCGGTGATGAAGCCGCCGATGGCGTCGCCGGGCATGGGCAGGCAGCAGTTGCTGATCTTGACCAGCACGTTGTCCACCCCGTCGATCACCACCGGGCTATGGCCCGCCTTGCGTGGCCGGCTCGGCTTGAGTTTGATCGGCAGACCCGGCGGCGGGCCGGCCTCTCCCACCTCTTCCGGCTCCCGGGCCTTCTCCTCCGCCAGCGCCAAGGGCTTCAACGCCTCGTCAATCGCCTGATGGGTGATCTTGCCGCTGCCGGTCTTACGCAGCAGGTCTTCCAGGGCGTTGCAGCCCAGCTTTCTGATCAACTCCTTGACGGCGTCGGTCTTGATTAGTCGCTTCAAGCTCAGGTTGCGTCGTTTCAGCTCCCGCTCCCAGATCTCCCGGCCCGACTCCAGAAACCGCTCCTGCTCCTCCTGGTTCAGCCAGTGCCGGATACGGTTTCTAGCCCGGCTGGTCTTAACCAGGGCCAGCCAGCCCTGATTGGGATGCTGACTGGGGGAGGTGATGACCTCCACCACGTCGCCGTGTTGCAGCTCATGCCGCAGGGGCACCAGGCGGCCGTTGATCTTGGCCCCGGTGCAGCGGTGGCCGATCTGGGTGTGGATGCTGTAGGCAAAATCGAGCGGGGTGCTGCCAGGCGGCAGCTCCTTCACGTCGCCGTTGGGGGTCAGGACATAAACCTCGGCATGATCCAGCTCCACCTTCACCGCCTCCAGGAACTCCTTAGAGTCGTCCACCTCCTGAAGGTTCTGCACCAATTGCTTGAGCCAGTGGAACAGCCGGGCGTCCTTCGGGGAAATGGAGGAGCCCTCCTTGTAGGCCCAGTGGGCGGCGATGCCGTCGTTGGCCAGCTCGTCCATCTCCCGGGTGCGGATCTGGATCTCCATAAAGTCGCCGTGCGGCCCAATCACCGAGGTGTGCAGCGACTGGTAGAGGTTGGCCTTGGGGCTGCTGATGAAGTCCTTGAATCGGCTGGGGATCGACTTCCACAGGGTGTGGACGATGCCCATGACCTCGTAGCATTCGCCCACCGTCTGGACGATGATCCGAAACGCCACCTTGTCGTACACCTTGTCGATGGAGATATTCTGGGCGACCAGTTTGCGGTAGATGCTGTAGAGGTGCTTGGGCCGGCCCAGGACCACGAAGTCGTGGATGCCGTGCTCGTGCAACTTTTCGTGCAGGATGCGCTTGATCTGATCGACAAAGGCCTGGCGCTCGGCAAGCGACATCTCGATTTGGGAGGAAAGGGCGGCGTACTCCTCGGGGTTTAGGTACTGAAACGACAGGTCCTCCAGCTCGCGCTTGATCCAGTCGATGCCCAGGCGGCTGGCCAGGGGGGCGTAGAGGTCGCGGGTGTCCTGGGCCAGCTCGCGCTGCCGGGCCGGCTCCACAAAGGCGGCGGTCTGCATGTCGTGCAGGTGATCGGCCAGCTTGACCAGAAGCACCCGGATGTCGGCGGACATGGCGAGCAGCATCTTCTTGACGTTCTCGGCCTTGTAGTCCAACTGGCTCTGGAACTGAATATCGCCGATCTTGGTGGCGCCGCTGACGATCTGGGCGACCTCGGGGCCGAACAGCTCGGTCAGCTCGGAGACGCTGGTCGGGTTCTTGCCGCGCAGGGTCTTGTGGAGGAGCCCGGCGATCACCGTGGGCAGGTCGAGCCGCATGGTGGCCAGGATCTTGGTCACCGCCAGCGGGTGGGAAATGTAGGGATCGCCCGACAGTCGCTGGGGATGGGCGGCATAGACCTGGCTGGCCAGGTCAAAGGCCCGGCGCAGCATATCCCCTGATTTTTCAGGTAGATACTTGCTGGTTAAGGCGATGATCTCGTCAATGGACGAGGGGACGGGGGGCGGGGTCAGGGGCCTCATGCAACACCTCGCCAGTTGCGGTTATTCTTCTGGCGAACATCCTGTCTAAGTTGATAAATTTTTCGGGCATGGATTTGCTGTGCACGATTGATCTATGGGGTATTGCCTTTCAAAGCGGCAGCCGGCGGAGCAGTTGCCCCTTAAGCTCCGCAGAGAGCATGGCGGCCCATCTTAGTCCGTGGCCGTGAGGCTTGCCAGCCGTTCCACCGCCTCGGCCAGGGCGAGTTCGGTGACCTTGCCGCTGGCCCGCTCCCGGATCTCCACCAGGCCATCAGCGACAAAACGCTTGCCCACCGTGACCCGGAAGGGGATGCCCAGGAGGTCGGCGTCCTTGAACTTGCTGCCGGGCCGCTCGTCCCGGTCGTCGAGCAGCGTCTCGATTCCCTTCACCCGCAACTCCTGGTACAGACCGTGGGCGGCCTGGCTGATGGACTCGTCCGTGAAACCCAGGTTGACCACAATCACCTTAAAGGGGGCGATGGGCAGGGGAAAGACGATGCCGTCCTGGTCGTGGTTCTGCTCGATGGCCGCCGCCAGCACCCGGCTGACCCCGATCCCGTAGCAACCCATGATGAAGGGCCGCTCCTGGCCGTCCGCGTCCAGGAAACGGGCGTTTAGGGCCTCGCTGTAGGCGGTGCCCAGCTTAAAGATGTGGCCCACCTCGATGCCGCGGGTAAGCTCCAGCTCACCGCCGCAGAGCGGGCAACGGTCGCCGGGCGCCACCATCCGGAGGTCGGCCACCTGGCCGGGGGTGAAGTCCCGGCCCAGGTTGACGTTGGTGAGGTGAAAGTTTTTTTCGCCCCCGCCGGTGACGAAGTTCTTCATCCCGAGCACCGCCTGGTCGGCGATCACCGGAATCTTGAGCCCCAGGGGGCCGAGATAGCCGGTAGGCGTGCCGGTGGCCGCAAAGCACTCCTCGTCCGTGGCCAGCTCCACCTCGCTCGCCTTAAGGGCGTTTTTGAGCTTCACCGGCTGCACCTCGTGGTCGCCGCGCACGAGCACCGCCACCGGCTGGCCGTCGGCCCGGTAGATCAGGGTCTTTAGCAACCGCGAGGGTTCGATGCCCAGAAACTCGCACACCGCCTCCACCTTGCGTTTGCCAGGGGTCTCGACCTTGACTGCGGGTTGCATCTCGCCGCTGGCCGGGGCCGGGGCGGCGCAGGCCGCCTTCTCCAGGTTGGCGGCGTAGGAGCAGGTCGGGCAGATGACGATGGTGTCCTCGCCGGTCTCGGCCAAGACCATGAACTCGTGGGAGAAATTGCCGCCGATGGTGCCGGTGTCCGCCTCCACCGCCCGGAAGCGCAGGCCGCAGCGGGTGAAGATGCGGTGATAGGCGTACTTCATCGCCTCGTAGGAGCGGTCGGCGGCCTCGTCGTTGGCGTCGAAGCTGTAGGCGTCCTTCATGATGAACTCCCGGCCCCGCATCAGGCCGAAGCGGGGCCTGATCTCGTCCCGGAACTTGGTCTGAATCTGGTAGAGGTTGACCGGCAGCCCCCGGTAGGAGTGGATGTTGTTGCGCACCAGATCGGTGATTACCTCCTCGTGGGTGGGCCCCAGGCAGGACTCCCGGTCGTGGCGGTCTCTAAAGCGCAAGAGCTCGGGGCCGTACTTCTTGAGCCGCCCGGACTCGGCCCACAGGTCGGCGGGCTGCACCATGGGCAAGAGCACCTCCTGGGCCCCGGCGGCGTTCATCTCCTCGCGGACGATGCGCTCGATCTTGCGCAGGGCCATCAGCCCCAGCGGCAGGTAGGAGTAAACGCCGCTGGTCAGCTTGCGGATGAATCCGGCCCGCATCAAGAGCTTGTGGCTGATGACCTCGGCCTCGGACGGACTTTCCTTTAAGGTGGGGATCAGGAGTTGGGAGAAGAGCATGGCGGTATGGGATGATTTTTATGTTATTCGCGGCACATCTTGTCTAGTTCCTCGACAAAGACCGCAAACAGTTGGTCTTCCGGCACCTTTCGGTACATCTCGCCCTTTTTGAACAGGATGCCCACCCCGTGGCCGCCGGCCAGCCCCAGGTCGGCCTCCCGGGCCTCGCCGGGGCCGTTGACCACGCAGCCCATGACCGCGATCTTGAGCTTGGTCTGCAAGGGCTGGATGTGCCGCTCCACCCGCTCGGCCAGGGAGAAGAGGTCGATCTGGCAGCGGCCGCAGGTGGGGCAGGAGATCAGTTCCGGGCCGCGCTCGCGGATATGCAGGGCCCGCAGAAGCTCGAAGCCCACCCGCACCTCCTCCACCGGGTCGCGGGTCAGGGAGATGCGGAAGGTGTCGCCGATGCCCTCGTGAAGCAGGAGCCCCAGGGCGACGCTGGACTTGACGGTGCCGGCGATCAGCCCCCCGGCCTCGGTCACCCCCAGGTGCAGGGGATAGTCGCAGCGGGCCGAAAACTTACGGTAGGCCTCCACCGTGGCCAGGGCGTCGGAGGACTTGAGCGAGATCTTCATCTGCTCGAAGCCCAGGCCCTCGATCAGGGCCACCTGGCGCAGGGCGCTCTCCACCAGGGCCTCGGGGGTGGGATGGCCGTGCCGGGCCAGGATGTCCTTCTCCAGCGAGCCGGAGTTGACTCCCACCCGGATGGCCACCTGGTTCAGCTTGGCGGCGTCCACAACCCGGGCGAGCTTGTCTTTCCCCCCCAGGTTGCCGGGGTTGACGCGGATGGCCTGGGCCCCGTGCTCCATGCTGGCGATGGCCAGGCGGTGATCGAAGTGGATGTCGGCGATTAGGGGGATGGAGATCTGGTCGCGGATGGAGCGCAAAGCCGACGCCGCCGCCTGATCCGGCACCGCTACCCGGATGAGCTCGCAGCCCGCCTGCTCCAGGCGGTGGATTTGGGCTACCGTCGCCTCCACGTCGCGGGTGTCGGTGTTGGTCATCGACTGGACGGAGATGGGTGCCCCGCCGCCGATGGCCGTCTCGCCCACCTTGATCTGCCGGGTGATTCTTCGCGTAATCATGGGGCCGCACTATAATAAACCCCTGGCGGTTTTGCACGCCCTTTGCCCGGCGGGCGGAAGTTTTGCCGCCGCTCTCCCCGCCGCCTTCAAAAACGTTGACACCAAGCCGGCTATTGCGTAACTTTCACCCTGCTTGCCTTTTTTGTCTTCCGTCTTCTGAACTCCGACCGCCGACTGCCAACCGCCATGCCCTCCTCCCCCGCCCGGAACTACCTGGTCGCGGTACTGCTCCTGGCCCTGGGCTGCCTGGGGCCGATCTGGCTGATTCGCTTTCCGGCCTTGCAGGACTACCCCCAGCACCTGTTTCTGGCCCACGTCAACGCCACCTTTAACGACCCTCGCTACAACTGGCGTCACTTCTACCAGGCCGACCTGCGGCTGGGGCCTTACGTGGTGTTCTACGCCGTGGTGGCCGGGCTTGAGCGCTTCATGCCGGTCACCGTGGCCGGACGGGTTTTTCTCTCCGCCTATATCGCCTGCCTGGCCTGGGTGGCGGTGCGGATGGCCAGGGAGGTGGACGACCAGGGGGCTCCGCCCTGGGGCTGTCTGCTCCTCTTCCCCCTGTCCTTCAGCCAGATGTACTTCCTGGGCTTCACCAACTACCTGCTCTCCCTGCCGCTCTTGCTGGTTGCCTGGCTCGATCACCGGCGGCTCTGCCAGGGCCAAGCCGCGTCCGGCCTTTGGATCAGGCAGGCCGTGGTGCTGCCGATCCTCTTCCTCTGTCACCCGTACACGGTGCTGGTCTATCTCGGTCTGGCGGCGGGTAACCTCCTGCCGTCCCCTTCCGACGGCGGCCGAAGGTTGGCGGCCATGGTTCCGCCTGGCGCCACCCTGCTCCTCTTCGTGATCTGGTACGTGGGGAAACTGCCCGGCAATCACGGACGGATGCCCCTGGTCTGGTGGCCGTTGGCGGAGAACCTGCGCTACTACCTGCTGATGTTCACCGCCATGCGCTGGAACAACGGCCTCGGCTGGCCGTCACTCCTGGCCTGGGCCGCCGCGCTGGCCCTGGCCGGCTGGGGGCTGATCCGGCGGGCTAGGGCCGGGCGCAAGCTGCCCCGGCGGCTGATCCTGGCCCTGATCCTGGCCACGGCGGGGTTCTTTATCCTGCCCTTCTGGGCCGGACAGTACTCCTACTTCAACCTGCGAATGGCCCCGGTCTCCTACCTGCTGGCGGCGCTCTTGGCCGGCTTCGGACTCCTGCCGCCGCTAGCCGGGGTCGGGCTGGCCCTGCTCTGCGGCCTGCTGATCGGGCTGTCGTCGGTCATGCAGGCCGGGGTCTCGCGGGAGACCGCCCAAATCGTGCCTTTGCTGGCCGAGATGGCCCCCAACGCCAAGCTCTTGCCCATGACCTTCCGCACCGCCTCCGCGATTCTCGACCCCCATTTCTTCCCCGAGACCCACAGTCACGATTACTTCTACTACCATCTGCTGGTGGGCGGCGGCGCCAGCCCCAGCCTGTTTCCCAGCCCCATGCTGCCGGTATCCTTTAAGCCTGGCGTCGATCTGCCCCTGGCCACTCACGAGTTTTCCTGGCTCGAGCAGGGCTCACACTACGACTACATCCTGACCCGCGGGGCGCCCCCGGCCTTCGCGCCCTTTGTCAGTCGCTACGCCGTCCCGGTCGGGAAGTCCGGGGAGTGGCAACTGTTCAAGAACCCCAAGCCATCCGCCCGATGACCACCGCCACCCGCCGTCCTTACTGTTTTTCCTGGCTGCCGATCACCATGGTCACCCTGGTGGTGGCGCTGCTCGCCGTCTTTCCGGTGCAGGATTTCGATCTCTTCTGGCATATGGCCAACGGGCGGGCGATGGTCGAAGGCCACACCATCATCAACCAGGAGATCTTTTCCTTCACCGCCCAGGGCAAGCACTTCAGTAACCACGAATGGTTGGCCCAGATCATTCTCTACGAGATCTTCCATCACCTGGGGGCCAACGGCCTGATCGCCTTCAAGGTGCTGATGGTCACCGCCGTGGGCCTGACGCTGTACCGGTTTTGCCGCCGGCGGGGGATGGCGCCGCTTCCCGCCGCCCTGCTCTGGCTCTGGGCCTACGGGGCCTCCTCCTTCCGCTACGTGGAGCGGCCCGAGCTTTTCTCCTCCCTGCTCCTGGCCTGGCTGGGGGCGATGCTGTTCTCCTATCGCGCCAAGAAGGCCCCGGCCTGGGCCCTGGCCCTATTGCCCCTGGCGATTGGGCTCTGGGATTGCCTGCACGGGGCGCTGTTTGGGGTGATAGTCCTCGGCGCCTTTCTGGCGGGGGAGATGATCCGGCTCCGCTTTCCGGCCCTGGGTGGCGGGTCGATCCCGACCCTGGCGCGCCCGGCCTGGAGAAGGCTTGGGCTCTGGCTTTTGGCGACCCTGGCGGTGATGCTGATCAGCCCCTACGGCCTGCGCACCTACGGCATCTTCTTCGAGTTCATGCACCATAACCTGATGACCTCGATGACCGCCGAGTTCCAGCCTCCCAAGCTAAACGAGATGCCGCTCTTTTGGCTGTTGCTCCTGGCCTCGGGGCTCACGGCGCTTGGGGCCGGCCGGCGGGGGGATTGGGCGGCGCTGTTCGTCTATCTGCCCTTTGCCGGACTGGCGCTTCGTTACGTCCGGGGGATTGGGCCCTTTGCCATCGTGGCGGTGCTGGTGATGGGCGAGCATCTTCCCGCCCTGCTCGCCCGGCTGGCCCAGGGCCGGGAGGCGGCAGGAGCCCGGATGAACGGCCTGCTGCACCTGCTTCTGGCCCTGGGACTGGGGCTCGCGGTCTGCTACAAGTTTTCATCCCCGCCCCGCTACGACTCCTGGGGCCTGGGGATCAGCGACGACGGCTTCCCGGTGGGCTCGGCGCGTTTCGTCAAGGCGGTCAATCTCAAGGGCCACATGTACAACACCGACCGCTACGGTGGCTATCTGGCCTACTACCTGTATCCCGAGCGCAAGATCTTCCACTACAACCATCACCTGCTGTTCACCGCCCTGGAGCGTTACGTCCACGACCCGGAGAGCCGCGCCCAGTGGCAGATCAACTACGCCATCATCGGCCGCTCGGACGAGTGGAGCATGTTTACCGACGACGGTTTCGTGCCGGTTTATTGGGAGCCGACGGCGGCGGTGATGGTGAAGAACACCCCGGCCAATCAACCGCTTATCCGTCGTTACGCCATCCAATACTTTTCGCCGGTGATGCCGGACAAGGAGTTTATGCGTTTGGCCAAGGACCCGGCGGTGCTGCCCCGGCTGGCCCAGGAGACCAGCGATTATCTAGCCTGGCGCCGCGACCCGGACAAGACGAGGCTCCTGGTCAAGATGCTGGGCGGTCAGGCCTTAGTCAGCCCCCAGGAGTGCATCCGGCTCCTAACCCCGGCCGAGGCCTACAACTCCCAAACTCCCGAGCTGATGGCCGCCCTGGGCGAGCTTTACTACCGGCAGGGGGCGCCGGACCGGGCCGGGCATTACCTGCGGGCGGCCCTGCGGATTGATCCCCACCTGGTGGCGGCGCGCTTCAGCCTGGCCTTTCTGCATTACGACCAGGGCCGCTTCCCGGAGGCGGTGGACGACTTCAACCAGCTGGGCGCCGACGCCGCTCAGCACCCGGACATCGCCTACGGTTTGGGGCTGGCCTTGGACAAGCTGGGCCGACGTGAGGAGGCGAATCAGGCCTTTAAGCGTTATCTTGAATTGGCGCCCAACGGCCCGTGGGCCAAACAGGCGCGTGATTTTCTCGTCCGTCCCCGGCTTGGCGGTTGATTAAACGCCGCCGTTGGATTAGTCTGAAAAAATTATTCGTCCTTACTAAACAAGCCGCCTTAAAGGGCGGCCCTGATTAAAGGCAATGCAAGTCGTTCCATGGCCACCACGAAAGAAGCCAGCGCGCCCCGCGAAAAAAAGGTCTTGATCGTTGACGACGAGGCCTTGATTCGCTTTGGGCTGGAGAAGTTCGTCAAGCAGGAGGGCTACGGAGTCATCTCGGCTGGTTCCGGCAAGAAGGCCCTGGAGCTGATCGAGGATCACGACCCGGACATCGCCCTCCTGGACCTCAAGCTGCAAGACTCGATCGATGGGCTGGAGCTGCTTGGCATCATCCGCAAGACCCGGCCCAAGATGGTCTCGATCATGATCAGCGGCCAGACCGAGATCCACGCCGCGGTGGAGGCTATGAAGCTGGGGGCCAGGGATTACCTGGAAAAGCCGATCGATTTCGACAAGTTGAAATCGGTGCTCGAGGCTATCTCCGAGGAACTGGACAACAGCAGCGAGCCGGAGCCGGAGACGGACGACATCGACCTCGTCTTTGCCAGTGAAAAGATGAGGAAGGTGGTGGCGATCATGAGGCGGCTGGCCTTGAAGTCCGACCTCACCATCCTCATTCTGGGCGAATCGGGCACTGGCAAGAACTTCCTCTGCCAGAAGATCCACGAGATGAGCGCCCGCCGCGACGCCCCCTACGTCCAAATCGGTTGCTCGAACATCCCCGACCACCTGATCGAGAGCGAGCTGTTTGGTTACGAGAAGGGGGCCTTCACCGACGCCAAGGCCGCCAAGAAGGGTTTGATCGAGGTGGCGGCGGGGGGCACGGTGCTGCTCGACGAGTTGGGCGACATGCCCTACCAGTTCCAGACCAAGGTGCTGAAGCTCTTGGAGGAGCGCTGCTTCCGGCGCATCGGCGCCCTGGAGGACACCCCGGTGGACATCCGCATCCTGGCCGCCACCAACCGGGACTTAAAGCACGAGGTGCAGGAGAAAAAATTCCGCCTCGATCTCTTCTACCGCCTAAACATCGCCACCATCGAGGTCCCGGCCCTGCGCGAGCGGTCCGAGGACATCCCGGTGCTGACCAACAGCCTGTTGGGAGTTTTCTGCAAGAAGTACGGCGTCGAGGCCAAGACCGTGAGCCCGGACGGGATGGCGGTGCTCATGACCTACCCCTGGCCGGGTAACGTCCGGCAGCTCAAGAACCTGGTGGAGAAGCTGGTGGTGCTCTCTGACGGGGACGAGATCACCGCTGCGGAGATCAACGAAAACCTCGACCCGCCGCTTGCCTCGCTTGGCCAGCCGCCGCCTCCTCCTTCGACTTTGGCGGTGTCCTTAACCCCGACGTCAGCCCCCCAGGCCGTCCTGACGGAGCTCAAGGCGTCCCTGCCCGACGACCTGTCCCTGGAGGCGATGGAGGAGCGCTTCATCCGCCGGGCCTTGGAGAAGACCAACGGCAACCAGCGTAAGGCCGCGAATCTGCTAAATATCTCCCGCGACGCCCTGCGCTACCGCTTAAAAAAGATGCAGATCAACGTCGGCGACGAAGAGGATTGAGTCTGGACGCCTTGGTTTTGAGTTGTCACCACCCCGGCTAAGGACGGGGCCCGAGCGCCGTGGGGGCCTTTTCTGGCCGGTTGTCGGGGTTAAGGTTATAAGGCAGCCGGACGGACGACAAAAAAAGGGTGAGACCGTTTAATCGGTCTCACCCTTTTTTTGTCTGGCGGATAGGGGGAATCAGTTCCTTTGGGTCAGCTCCAGGTTGCCCTTGACTAGGACATCCACCACCCCCGGCTCGGCCAGCGTCGAGGTGTCGCCGAAGTCGTGGGCCTCGTGATGGCCGGCGGCGATTTTCCTTAAGATGCGGCGCATGATCTTGCCGGAGCGGGTCTTGGGCAGGCCCTCGGCGAACTGGATGAACTCCGGGGTGGCGATGGGCCCGATCTCGGCCCGCACCCAGTTGGCGAGCGTCTTGCGCAGCTCGGGGCTGGGCTCCACCCCGGCCTTCAGGCTGACGTAGGCGTAGATGGTCTGGCCCTTGATTTCGTGGGGGGCGCCCACCACCGCCGCCTCGGCCACATCATGGTGGGCCACCAGGGCGGACTCGATCTCGGCGGTGCCCAGGCGGTGGCCGGAGACGTTGATCACGTCGTCCAAGCGGCCCATGATCCAAAAATAGCCGTCCTCGTCCTTCCTGGCCCCGTCTTCCGGGTCGTAGATGCCCGGGAAGCGCTCGAAGTAGGTCTTCTTGTAGCGGGCCGGGTCGCCGAACACCCCCCGCAGCATGGCGGGCCAAGGCCTACGGATCACCAGGCGGCCACCCTCGTTGACCCCGGCCTCCTTGCCGTCCTCGTTATAGATCGCGGCGTCGATGCCGGGCAGGGGCCGGGTGGCGGAGCCGGGCTTGAGCGGGGTGGCGTAGGGCAGGGCGGAGATCAGGATGCCGCCGGTTTCGGTCTGCCACCAGGTATCGACGATGGGCAGCTTGTTGGCCCCGATATGTTCGTGATACCACATCCAGGCCTCGGGGTTGATCGGCTCGCCCACCGAGCCCAACAGGCGCAGGGAGGAGAGGTCATTCTTCTTGGTCATCTCCACCCCGAAGCGCATCAGGGCCCGGATGGCGGTGGGGGCGGTGTAGAAGATGTTGACCTTGAACTTCTCGACGATCTGCCAGAAGCGGTTGGGGGCCGGGTAGGTGGGTACGCCCTCGAACATCAGCGAGGTGGCGCCTAGCGCCAGGGGCCCGTATAGGATGTAGGAGTGGCCGGTGACCCAGCCGATGTCGGCGGTGCACCAGTAAACGTCGTCGTCCTTCATGTCGAAGACCCACTGGCAGGTGTGGGCCACGTAGGTCAGGTAGCCGCCGGTGGTATGCACCACCCCCTTGGGCTTGCCGGTGCTGCCGCTGGTGTAGAGGATGAACAGCGGGTCTTCGGCGTCCATGCTCACCGGCGGGCAACGGTCGCTGATGTCGGGGGCGGCCATCTCCTCGTGCCACCAGAGGTCGTGGCCCTCCTTCCAGTTGATGCTGTTGCCGCCCCGCTTCACCACCAGGGTCTTGGTGACTGAGGGGCATTCGGCGATGGCCTCGTCCACGTTGGCCTTGAGCGAGATGGTCTTGCCGGCCCTGAGCACCGCGTCGGCGGTGATCAGCACCTTGGCCTCGCAGTCCTGGATGCGGCTCTTCAGGCTGGGGGCGGAGAAGCCGGCGAAGACCACCGAGTGGATGGCGCCGATCCGGGTGCAGGCGAGCAGGGTGATGGCCAGCTCGGGGATCATGGGCAGATAGACCGCCACCCGGTCGCCTTTCGTTACGCCCAGCTTTTTCAGCACGTTGGCGCAGCGGCAGACGGCGGTGTGCAGCATTTGGTAGGTATAGACCTTGACGTCCTCCTCCGGCTCGCCCTGCCAGATGATAGCGGCCTTGTTGCGGCGACCGTTGGTCAGGTGGCGATCCAGGCAGTTGGCGGAGACGTTCAGCCGGCCGTCCACGAACCACTTGATCTCCGGCTTGAGCATGTCGGCGTCCAGCACCTTGCCGAAGGGCGCGTCCCAGGTGATCAGTTCGCGGGCCCGGTCGCCCCAGTAGCCCTCCGGGTCGTCCATGGAGCGCCGGTAGTGGGCCTCGTACTCTGCCATGCTCTTGACGCAGGCATTGGCGCGGCCCTCCTCCGGCGGATTAAATACCCGCTTTTCGGTTGACAGACTCTCGATCTTTTTTTCTTCGCTCATAGACCCTCCTGGATTCTCATTTCGGTGAATTGACCGGCTTGCGGGGCCGGATATGGTCACGTTGCGGGACGGAAATCTTGGAGGCCAGGCCCCAGGATTTTTTCTTCTTAACAACGCCGCTTAGGCAGGTCAAGGGAAAAATAGGTAGAAGTACGCTGTCGGCGGGGTGGGAGGTGGACGGGGAGGTTTACTCCGTTTTCTCGGTCAACTGCTCGTAGTGCCGCTGGCGGCCGGGGCCGTGCAGCAAGGCCCAGACCTTGGCCAGTTCGTAGATCGCCCGGAGGAAGTCCGCCGCCTTGAGCTTTGATCCCGGCACGTCCAGCCATTGTTCCAGGGGCCGTTCGCAGGCGATTTCCTCCAGGCGTCCGCCGGTCTCGTGTCTGGCGATCAGGATGAAGCGGGCCATGAGCTCCACGTCGAAGATCCAGTTGACCGTGAAAGGTCGGGCGAAGACCCGCCGTAGGGCCGGGGTGTTGGCGAAGAGCTTGGCCCCGCACTGGGTGTCGTAGATGGTCAGGCCCAGGACGAAGCTGGCCAGGGTGGCGAAGATGCGGCCCAGGTAGTGGCGGGCCGCCAGCCGTTCTATCCGGCGGCCCAGCAGCCTGACCCTGGCGCCCAGCACCATCTGACAGCGCGATTGATCGAGCATCGTCAGGAAGTGGTTGATTTCGGCGAGCGGGGTGGCCAGGTCGGCGTCCCAGAAGCCGACCGCCTGGCAGCCCTGGGAGAAGGCGGCCAGGAAGCCGGCCCGCACCGCCCCGGCCTTGCCTAGGTTTTCGGGCAGGTGCAGGGCCGTGAACCGCTGGGGGAGCTGGTCGTGCAGGGCGTCGAGTTGCTCGCGGGTGGCGTCGGTGCTGCCGTCGTTGACCAGGATGAAGCCTAGCCCCCGATGCTGCCGGGCGAACCGCAGCAGCTCGTCACTGGGCAGTCGGGCCGCCTCGTTGAAGCAGGGGATGACGATCAGGGTATCTGGCATACGGCCCACACCGTCAGTCCGGGGAGGTTGATCCCCAGGCTGTTTAGGCCCAGGAGGAGGCGATTATCGTAGTCCAAGAGCCGTTTAATCACTTGGGAAAGATGGGGGCCATGCCGCCAGGCGGCCAGGCCGGTCTGAACGCCGCTGGCACCCAAGAGCTTCTCCCGCAGGGTTTCCAGGGCCCGGCAGGGCAGCAGCGAGCCGAACAGGTAGCCGGAGCCCAGTTCCTTTAGTCCGGCTTGGGCCAGCAGCCGGCGCAGTCCGGGCCGGTGGTAGCGCCGGTGATGTCGGAGGAAGGCGTCGTGGCCACAGAAGAGCGACTGGAAGGCGGGCACGGTGCAGAACAAGAGCCCACCGGGGCTGGCGAAACGGGCCATGGTCTCCTTGAGAAAGGCCTGGTCGTCGGCTAGGTGTTCCAGGACATCGAACATGGTGAGCAGGCGATACCGGCGCCCGGCCACCTCCTCGTAGCCGGCGTGGAAGGAGAGGCGGGGATGCAGGGCGGTGAGCTCCGCCCGTCGCGCCGGGGTCAGATTGGAATCGATGGCGTCCACCGTTGCCCCGGCGTCTGCGGTCAGGGCGTCGATCAGGAAACCGTCTCCGCAGCCGATGTCCAGCACCCTCGGGCCGGGTCCGTTGAGCAGCCGGTAGCGGGCCGCGATCCGCCGCAAGGCCGCCACCCTGGCCAATTCCCAGGGATGGCGGTCAACGGCGGACGGGTGTCCCTCTCGCAGGTCCATTGCCGTCCTGGATTAGGGGTAGGTGTATTGGGCGCTGCCGTCATGGGTCACGCCGTGGCAGACCAGGGTGCAGGAGCCGGAGAAGGTGCCCTTGTCGGTGAAGAAGGGGTAGGTCTGGCCGGGCGCCGGGGTGACCACTGAGGTGTCGAAGTTGATCAGGTGGGTGTGGTCGCCGGTGACGTGCTGGTTGTCGTAGATGCCGTGCGGGTCGTGGCAGGCGGTGCAGGAGGTGCCGCCGCCGTCCGCCAGGTGGTGGCTGTGGCCGCCCAGGCCGCTGGCGGTCCGCTTCTTAAACGAGGCGTCGGTGAGGAGGTTGTCGCGGTCGTGGCACTGGTAGCATAGGGCGTAGGTGGTCAAGCTCTCCGGCACCCCGCCGGTGAGTGAGTATTGCTGTCTGAGGATGGGCGGATACAGCGAGCCGTGGGGGCCGTTGGGGCCGGGGCCGCCGATCTTGGTGCTCTGGTCGCTGTCGTGGCAGTCAGTGCAGTAGATGATGCTGGTGACGCTCAAGGTGGTGATGAAGCGGCTGGGGATGCTGGGCACGTTGCTGTTCCTGCCCGCCGCCTCGATGGGGTGGAAGGAGGGGGTGAGGAGCGGATTGCTGGGGTCGAAGGCCAGGCGTTTGTTGATGTTGTTGATCACCCGTTTGATGGTGGTGGTGCCGACATCGTTGTCGCCGTGGCACTTGAAGCAGATCTCGTACTCGAACTGCACCGAGGTCACCCCCGCCCCGGTGGGGTCAACCCCCGAGACGTTCATCTCCCGGCTCTGGACGAAGGGCGCCTGGGCGGTGATGCTGTTGTTGACGCTGTGGGGGTTGTGGCAGTCCTGGCACTCCACGTGTCCGACTATCTTGGTGGGGTCCTCCTTGGGGTCGTGGGCGTGGCCGGAGGCGTCGCCGATGGTGGCCATCTCCACCTTGTGGTGCGAGGTCTTTTGGAAGTCGGCGGCGATGTTGGTGGTGCCGACCTGGCCGTTATGGCAGTTTAGGAGGCAGTTGTCCTCCTCCTTCAAGTAGCGCATCAGCCGCTGGGGGCCGCCGGCGTTATGATCGACGTGGCAGTTGTTGCAGCCGTTTTCGGCCACGGTGTTCTGCTGGTTGGTGACATCGACCTTGGTGTTCCACGGCCAGGGGTTTAAGGCGGGGTTGGCCCCGTTCCAGGTGGCGCTGGAGGTGGCATGGGTGGACAGGGCCCAGCCGGTGATGTTGTGGCAGCTGGTGCAGAGCTTGGAGTTGCGGTTGCTGATGGCCAGGAACTGGCCGTTGGAGTTGTCGTGCGGGTCGTGACAGGTGGTGCAGTGCACCATGTTCCCCGGCTCGACCAGCAGCAGGTTGCTGGGCGGGGTGGGGTTGATCTGGGTATCGGAAATCAGGGCGTCGTTGTAGGAGAAGGAGAAGGGGTGGTCGCTGCGCAGGTCGGTGCCGAGCAGGGTGGAGCGGCCGGTAAGCTCCTTGGTCATGGTGATGCCGCCGGGGACGCTGAGCACGTCGCCTAAGCCGATGGTGCCGTCGTGGCAGCTTAAGCAGAGCCTAGAGGGGCCGGTGGGCTGGGAGAGTTTGACGGTCAGGGTGGAGCTGGTGTAGAGGGTGTAGGTGGTGCCGGTCAGGATGTTGCGGTTCCACAACGGGGTCTGGGGGGTGGCGTTGTGGGGGGTATGACAGAAGACGCAGACCCGGCT
>JAJXUT010000125.1 GCA_021782655.1 Deltaproteobacteria bacterium | reverse complement strand
GTGATCGATCTGGTACTTCAAGTCCACCGACAGCTTGCCGGAATCTATCCTACGTCCGGCAAAGGTGCCGGAATAGGGGGTGAGCTTGGCCATCTCCAAGTTGCGGAAATCAAGCGCCAGATCGGTAAACAGCTTGGGATCGGCGGGGACGAGCGCCCCCCTCAGCTTGGCCTCGCCGTAGCGGTCAACCAGGCCGTCCAGTTGCACCGTGGCCCGCGAGCCGGCTACGGACGACACCCCAACCACCACCCCCTTAAGCCCGTGAATCCGGGCGCCAAAGGGGGTAAACAGGCTCAAGTCGGCGAAATCCACCTGGCCGTCGTCAATCAACAACCGGCGCACCCGGTAGCGGAAGGCTTCGCTCTCGCCCTTGGAGACCGGGGCCGCCCTGACCGACTTGGCCTTGACCTCGCCTGTTGAGCTGGCAAACACCGAGGCCAGATTCAGCCGGTGGTCCTTGCCAATAACAAATTTGCCCTCCGGGCCGTGCAGCCTAAGATCCCCAATTTCCAGGACGCCGGGCGCGAACTTAAGCCGCATCTGCTTGGTGGCGAGCGCTTTCCAGCTGATCAGCGTCTCCTTTTCACCCTTCTTGGTCAGCCGCAGGTTGTCTATGGCAAGATCACCCGTGTAGCCATTCTCCGCCTTGGGCCGGGAGAGCCCGTACCGCAAGCGACCCTGGGCGCTCAGAAACCCGGAGACGAGCGCGGCCTGCGACACCTTGGCCAGGTAGGGCTGGAGGGGCGCAAGATTTATCCGGCTGGCCTTGATCTCCCCCTCCACCGCCGGGCCCGCCGGATGGATGACACCCGAGGCGCGCAAGACACCGCCGTCCGCCATCGCAAGGCTTGCGGTGCAGGGCATCGGCGACTGGCCATCGACATCCTTGAGGGTAAACGCCGCCTTTACGGCCAGGAGGGGGGCCTTCCTTTTGACCGCAAGCTCATCGAAAAGGTCGGTCTTGATTCCGGAGACGGAAACCTCCTTGACCAGGAATCGCGCCGCCCGGCCAGGCGGGGACGGGCCGGAGGTCTTCTTGCCCCTGCCCTTCTGCTCCACCTTGCCGGGCGAGGGCAGGAGTTGGGCCAAATTCAAGGCCCCCTTGGCGTCCCGTCGGACCTCGATCCGCCCCCCCGCCAGGGAGATTAAATCCCAGGCGCACCTCTTGGCCGCGAGGTCGAACTCACCGCCTGCCGCCTTGAAACGGTCGAGGGCTAACATGGGCGCCGGGGCCCCGGCCCGCCCGGCCCCCAGACCAACGGCCTCCAGCTCGGCCTGGCTGATTTCGATCTGGGGCGACTCACCGCCCAGCTCGGCCTTGACGGCCAGGGTGAGCCCCAGCCGGGCGATGGTCGCCTTGACCCCCGGAGAACGGCGCAGGTCTTGATAGTCAACCGCCAGGCCCTTTAAGGCCAGTTCCCGCATCCCCACCGTCCAGAGCCGACGAGCGGCGGGCGGAACCGGGCCCTGATTTCCTCCCGCCGCCACCCCCGGCGCGGGTGGTGGGATTATCCGGGCCCAGTTGAGTTCGCCCACCCGATTAAACGCCACCCGCGCCTCCCCGCCTTCCAAGTCGAGCTGGTCGATATCCACCCGCCGGGCGGCGAGATCCATCCCGCCGACCAGCGACAGGCGGGGCAAGGTCAGCAGGGGGGCCTTGTCCTCCTTAAGCCGCAGACTTGCGCCTTGCAGCTCAAACTTGAGGCCGGTAAGCGCCGCCTGCCAGCCCTTGTCCCCACTGGCTAAGCGGTAAACGGTGGACAAGGAGATGCGGCCTGCGGGGGGGGCGAGGTTAATGGCCCCGTCGGCGAAGGCGAACAGGGCATCGGCCTCAAGGCCGTCAAGGGCCAGATCGCCGGTGACGGCCAGGGGGCGCAGGCCGAGCTGGCCATTAAGCCGCACCGTGCCCCCCTCCCGCACCTTGGCTTCCATAGAAAATTCCCCCTCCCGCCCGGGCAGGGTGGTAAGGGAGCTGGCCACGATGCGCAGCCCCTCCAAGCCTAGGGCGGCGGGGCGGACGGGCCGCTGGTCAAGCACCTCGATCCGGGCCTGATCGAGGGCAAACTCGCGCACCATCAGCGACGGGCCTTGTTGACTAGGCGGCGGGGGCAGTTTGTCCGGCTTGCGCCCGGGCGGAACCAGCCGGGCCAGGTTCAAGCCGCCGTCCCGACCCACCACCAGTCTGACCGTTAAGCCGCTTAGACCGACCCGCTCAAACGTCCAAACCCGTCGAACCAGACTTCGCCAGGCGAGTTTAACCTTAAGCCGATCACAATTCAGCATCGGCGAGCCGTCCGGGCCATCGACACCCACCCCCTTGACCTCTAGATCCAGGGTATAGGGATTAAAACGCAGCTGGCCAACCACGGCCCGAAGCCCGGTCCGTTCGTGGACGATCTTGGGGCCGTAGTGACGCGCCAGGTAGGGAAAGAGGAAGAACCCCGCCCCGGAGTAAAACACCAAGACCAAGACGAGGACGATAAGGGGCGGAGAGAGGAAGATGCGACGCCAACGGCTCATAATGGTCACCTCGAGGCAAGAAGAGACAACCGTTTCAACTTATCCACCTGCGGACGCGGACCGAAGTCGCGCCACCTAAAACAGCATAGCACAAGGCCGCGAGGGAGACCATTTGTCTTTAAGCGCCGCGCAGAAAGAATCTGGACAATTCCCCCCGACTATTACGACTCCTTCCGCCGTCGCCGTGAGGCTTATTGCCTTAAGAAGGTTAGTTCTCCTCGATGGCTTGGGGGAAAACGCGGGCCGGGAGATATTCCGTTGACCCCGGCCCCTGGCCTTGCTATGTTGCCGCCAGACGCCGCCCCCTATCCTCGCCCGCCGAGGCCTACTTCCCCCATGAAGATATACACCGATCTCAGCGACATCCGCCGCCCCTTTACCCGTCCCTTCATCACCATCGGCAACTTCGACGGGGTGCATCTCGGCCATCAACTCCTGTTCGCCGAGGTGGTCAACAAGGCCTACGCCGCCCAGGGCACCAGCGTCGCCATCACCTTCGCCCCGCATCCGCTCAAGGTGGTCCGTCCCGAGGCGGGCATCAAGCTGATCTCAACCTGCGAACAGAAACGCGAGCTGATCGCCTTGGCCAGCCTCGATGTCCTGATCATCATCCCCTTCACCAAGGAGTTCGCCAGGATGCCGGCGGTGAATTTCGTCGATCAAGTGCTGCTTGGCACCATCGGGGTGCGGGAGTTGGTGGTGGGTTACGACTACGCCTTCGGCAAGGGCAGGCAGGGAGACATCCCGTTCCTGCGCCGACAGGGGGAGGAGAAAGGCTTTAAGGTCTCGGTGGTGGAGGCCTTTTCCGTGGACGGGATGCTGGTCAGCAGCTCCATGATCCGCAAGCTGATCGGCGAGGGCCGCATGGAAGACGTCCGCAAGCTCATGGGCCGGCCCTACCAGCTCCGGGGCGAGGTGCAGGTCGGCCAGCAACGGGGCGGCAAGCTGCTTGGTTTCCCCACCGCCAACCTGCACCTTGCCGAAGACGATCTCTGCCCCCGGCACGGGGTTTACGTGGTGCAGGTGATCTACGACGGCAAGTGCTACGGCGGGGTGCTGAACATCGGCTGCAACCCCACCTTCGACGGCTCGCGGGTGTCGGCGGAGACCCATATCTTCGACTTCAACCAGGACATCTACGGCAAGCCGATCAAGATCAACCTACTGCAACACCTGCGGGACGAAAAGAAATTCTCCGGCCCCGAGGAGCTGATCCTCCAGATCACCCGCGACATCGAAAACGCCCAAGAAGTCCTACGCCAGACCCAGCGCCAGTCGCTGCTCTCCTGCGAGGAACGGCTGCGCCACTGACCGGCGCCCGCCTCTGCTTCGCTCTCCGCCCCCCTAATCTCGTGCGATACATAAAATATGGGGCATCGATCTTATAACTGCCAGTTTTATCATATTCAAATAACAGCTACTGATGCAGCCGCCTCTCCGTCGCCTTTAACAGCTTAATATCTATTTGTTTTTTTCTGTTGCGCTCTTGGCGGATCATGGTAAGGAAGAAGATGAGTCAGGCCCGGACGGCCTCCGTTTCCTCCCCTGTCAACCCTTGCCAGGAAGGCCATGATCAGGTTCAATCAGTTCGACGATTTTTTATCCCGGGAAGATTATCATGGCCAGATCCTGCACGGGCCTTTTTCCCGGCCGCTAAAGGATCGGCTACTCGCCTGCCTGAAGCACTTCCACAGCCTAGACCGGCTGGGCTCCCCCATTATTCCCTAC
>JAJXUT010000040.1 GCA_021782655.1 Deltaproteobacteria bacterium | reverse complement strand
TGCAGGGTTGCCCGGCACGGGGCCGTGAGGGGCAAACAAGAGGGCGGGCTGGTTGCCGGATCTCATGGCGAGAAGGGGCGAGAGGCCTTTTGTCTATCTATCCAACACCGAAGGGAGGGAACACATGAAGAAGAAGATTTTGGCTGCGTTCGCGACAATGGCTCTGGCCTTTACCGGCGTCCGGGCCGCAAGCGCACTGGAACTCAAAGGCATCGCCTTCGTGCAGGGACATGGCGGACACGTGGCGGTGGTTGACCTAGCCACCGGCGCGGTGGGCAGATACCAGCACGGCAAGCCGTCGGACGCCATCACCCTAGGCAAGGACGGCAAGACCCTGTACAACTTCTCACTGGACGGCTACGCCAAGGAAATCAACATCGACACCGGCAAGCAGAGCGAGTGGGTAAAGCTGGGCCAGAAGCACTGCGGCTCGCACTACGCCCCGGACGGCACCATCTGGGTCTCGGACATGAAGGACGGCAAGACCTACATCTACGACCCCAAGACCCACAAGCTGGTGGACAGCTTCCCGGTCTCCAAGTCCACCTGCGGCATCAACTTCTCCAAAGACGGCAAGCTGTGCTACATCTCCGACATGCCGGGCGGCTTCATTTCCATCGTTGACGTGGCCACCAAGAAGGTGGTTGGCAAGATCGACAAGGTGGGCAACTTCATCCACCGCGCCAACATCACCCCCGACGGCACCCAAATCTGGCAGTCGGAAGGCAACGAGCTGGCCGGCGGCAAGGCCATCGGGGTCGGCTATGCGGGAGCGGGCGCCAGCCCTGGCGGCATCTCCATCGTCGATCTGAAGACCAACAAGGTGGTTGACTTCATCATCACCGGCGGCAACCCCCACGACGTCACCTTCACCCCGGACGGCGCATACGCCATCGCCGCAGTGCGCCAGATGCCGGAACAGGACGACTCGGCCCTGATGGTCATCAACACCAAGACCAAGCGGGTGGTCAAGGTCTATTCGGCCTGCAAGTCCTGTCACGGGGTGAACAAGGTGGAGATCCCGGAGGAAAGCGACAACAGCAAGCCCTTCCTGTGCGGGGTAGTGGTGGACTGGGACCGCACCACCATGCCCAAGGGCGTGGAGATGGAGACCCAGGCCCAGGCCATTGGCAAGGAAACTCCGGCCTGCGCGGAGCTGAAATAAGCTTGTCAGCCAGTCTCGCACTGGCTATATAGAAGGGGGGGGAGTCGTTCTCTCCCCCCTTTTTTTATGGGAGGAAGCCTATGGCCTGGAATATCACCGCCCTGGCCCGGAAAAATCTACGCCGCAAGCTGTTCCGCAGCCTGGCCATCATCGCCGCGGTAATGGTGGTGGCGGCCACCCTGTTCAGCGTCACCACCATCATGGACTCGGTGGAGCAGAGCCTATCGCGGGGCACCGCCCGCCTGGGGGCCGACATCATGGTGGTGCCAGAGAAGGCGGAGGCTGCGGCCCGTTCCGCCCTGCTCTCCGGCAAGCCCTCCAAGTTCTACATGGACAAATCCGTGGTGGACAAGGTCCGTCAGGTGCGCGGGGTGCGCGAGGTGACCAGCCAGCTCTTCTTGAAATCCGCCCCCTACCAGTGCTGCGACATCAGCGACCTGTTCCTGATCGGCTTCGACCCGGAGCACGACTTCACCATCAAGCCTTGGCTGACCAACAACCTGGGCCGGCCCCTGAAGGCGGACGAGGTGATCATGGGCCGGGGGATCACCGCCTACGCGGTCGGATTTACGGTCAACTTCTTCGACCAGCCCTTCAAGATCGTGGGCATGCTGGAGGAGACCGGCATCGACTTCATCGACAACTCGGTCTTCCTCTCCTACGCCGGCATCGACCGCATCCTGCCCCACTCCAGCCAAAACAGCGTCATCGCCGCCTCCATCCCCAAGGACAAGGTATCCACGGTGCTGGTGCAGGTGGAGCCCGATATCAGCCCGGACCGGGTGGCGATCTTCATCCAGTCCCAGGTGGACGGGGTCAAGGCCATCGTCACCAACCATATCATCGCCTCAGTGCGCCAGCAGCTCTTCATCCTGATGCGCAGCGTGCTCTCGGTGAGCCTGATTCTCTGGATCATGGCGGTGGTGCTGGTGGGGGTGGTCTTCTCAATGATCGTCAACGAACGGCGGCGGGAGCTGGGGATCTTCCGGGCCATGGGGGCGCGGAAGGGCCACATCTTCCGTCTGATCATCCTGGAGGCGACCATCCTCTCCTTAGCCGGCGGCCTGGTGGGGGTGGCGGTGGGCGGCGGGGTTCTGTACCTGTTCAAGGACGCGATTTACGCCAGCCTAAACATCCCCCACCTCTGGCCCAGCGCCATGCGTTTCCTGGGTCTTAGCAGCATCTGCCTGCTGATGTCGCTCTTGACCGGGGTCTTCGCCGCCCTGGGCCCGGCTATCCGCGCCGCCACCTTGGAGCCTTACGAGGCCATTCGGGGCGGGGAGTGAGCCCGCCTTTCGCCTCCAACCCGAAGGAGCCTTTCCGTGATTGAAGTCGAACATCTTAGCAAGGCCTATCCCCTGGACGGCCACCCAGTCAAGGCGGTGGACGATGTCTCCCTCTCCATAGCCCAGGGCGAGTTCGTCTCCATCCTCGGCCACTCGGGGAGCGGCAAGACCACCCTGCTCAACCTGATCGGCGGCCTGACTAGGCCCGAGGCCGGCAGGGTGCGCATCGATGGCCAGGACATCTGGAGCCTTAACGACGCCGAGCTCTCCCGGCTCAGGAACGAGAAGATGAACTTCATCTTCCAGTTCGCGAGCCTGATCCCCACCCTAAACGTGGTGGACAACGTCCTCCTGCCCGCCACCTTCGGCAAGGCGAAACCGGTCGGACTCCGCAGCCGGGCGATGGAACTGCTTGAGCTGATGGGGCTCTCCGGCAAGCTTACCGCCTACCCCGCCCAGCTCTCCGGCGGCCAACAGCGGCGGGTGGCCATCTCCCGGGCCTTCATCAACGAACCGGCCATCGTCCTGGCCGACGAGCCCACCGGCGACCTAGACGAGGATACCGAACGGGAGGTGCTGGCCCTCTTCCGGCAGGTGAACGAAAAGCGGCGAACCACCTTCCTGATCGTCACCCACAGCTCAGAGCTGGCCGCCAAGACCGACCGCCGGTTCAGGATGACCGCCGGACGGCTGGAGATAATTTAACCGACACCAGCGAAACGAAGCCGTCGAGTGGAAACAACCTGGACAACACGCCGTTATTACAAAATAACTTTTTAATTTTTCACAACAAAAACGGCATAAGAGTCGTGGAAAAATTGTCCAAGTTATTTATGGCTCCTAACCGCGCCCGGCCTTCCAAACAGGGCTAGCTGTCCACGCTCCCAACGATGAAAACACCCACTTGCGAAAAAACCCGACGGCCCGCGGGGTGGACACTAATCCTCCTGGCCCTGGGTCTGCTGCTGCCTGCTCAGGCCCTGGCCCGGGTCGCGCCCTGGGACATCGAGAAGCTGCCCTCCACCCCGGCCCCGGCCTTCAAACTCGCCGATCTTGGCGGCCAGGTGTTCTCCTCCTCCGCCTTTTCCGGACGGACGCTGCTCATCAACTTCTGGGCGCCCTGGTGCGAGCCCTGCCGGGAGGAGATGCCGGCCCTAAACGCCGTGGCCCGGCGCTTCCAGGGTCGGGGCCTTACGGTGATCGGGGTGGCGGTGGACAACGGCCAGAGCGAGCTCTCTAAACGCTTCGTGGCCAAGACCAGCCCCCAGTTCTTGATCCTCCACGACCCCGAGCTTAAGATGAACAACGCCTTCAAGGTCTTCGCCTACCCCACCACCTTCCTGGTGGATCGCCAGGGCAAGATCCGGCGCTACTGGATCGGGGCCCAGGACTGGGACGGACGGGAATTACGGAAGATTATCGAAGAGGCTCTCAACTGAAAGGGGTGGCACGAAGATGAAAAAAATGGCGATGACAATCATTATTATCCTGGCCCTGGCGACGGCGGCGGCGATCTTCTTGAACCGGCACCGCCAGGCAGTAGGGGTGGAGCAACTAGGGGTGGTGGTCTCGCCTGGGGGCCGGATCGCGGTCTATCACCCCGGCGACCGGCCGCTGGTGATCCCCGGCCTGCAACACTTCCTGCTCTTGAGCGCCAAACCCCTCCGCTACCTCCTGACCGACGCCAACAGCGTGGTGGTGAGCAGCGTGGACAAAAAGCCGGTCACCGTGGGCTGCCTGGTGCGCTACCAGGTGGAAGACCCGGCCAAGCTGGTGGCCCGCCAGGGCTTCAAGGCCCCCCAGGCCGCCATCGAGGCGCTCATCAAAAATCAGGTGGTCGGGGCCTTAAACAACACCCTGCAACGGGGCAGCGTCTCCCTGGACGACACCCAGACCAGAATTATCCTGGTGGGCAGCGTGCACGAGGCCCTGAGGCTGGCGCTCGAACCCTCCGGGATCAAGATTCTGGATTTCGACCTCATCTCCTGGTAAACGAGACCGACGCCGAAAGACGCAAACGGCCCGCCCCGATTGCTCCCGGGACGGGCCGTTCTAACGACGACGCTGACGGATCACCTCAGGCCTTGTAGAAATACTCCCTCTCCGCCCCGCACTTGGGGCACACCCAGCCGTCGGGCAGGTCTGCAAAGGCGGTGCCGGGCTCGACCCCGTGCTCCAAGTCCCCTTCCGCCGGGTCGTAGATGTAGCCACAGGGGCACTCGTATTTATCCAATTTTCATCCTCCAATTACAGTTAGTTATCGATTAACGCCGGCGCCACTGGCAGACCCAGCACAGGTGCGGGGCGGCCAGATTCGAGTCCAGATAGCCGCGCCTTAAAGAAATCAACTCGAAACTCGGCTCCACCGCCGTCAGCACCTGGCTCGCGGAGAGTTGGGGCGGGCCCTTGCCGCCCTCCTCCCGTTTCTGGTCGAGGTTGCCCACCAAGGACAGCCACTGCCCGCCGGGGGCCAGGATCTCCGCCACCCGGGCCGCGAAGCGACGGCGGTCGGCCTCGGCCTCGATGGTGTGGAAGCAACCCCGGTCAAAGGCCAGGGCAAAGGGCGCCCCCGTTGGCAGGGATTGCAGGAAATCCACCGGGAGGAAGACGCAGCCCTCCCCCGTCAGACGGGCCTTCTCCCGCGCCCTGGTGATCGCCAACTCCGAGAGGTCGCAGCCAGTGACCGTAAAGCCCTGGGCGGCCAGCCAGATGCTGTTGTTGCCGGTGCCACAGCCCAGGTCGATGGTCGGCCCCGGCGGCAGCCCCGTCCTGGTTACGAAATCGACCAGGTTATGGTCGGGCCGGTTGATCTCCCAGGGGGTATCGTTATCCTGGTAGTGCTCCTCGAAGGATTTTTCCCTTGGCATGATGCGTTGTTCCTCCTTTCCGCCCCCTAGGCAACGGCGGCAAGTTTGATCTCAAAGGTAAGGTTGCGGCCCGCGAGCGGATGGTTGCCGTCGATGATGACCATCTCTCCCTCGATCTTCTCGATCCGGCCCGCGATGCTGCCCCCGCCGGGCCGGACAAAATCTACCTCCGCCCCCAGCTTGACCTCGATCCCCGCCGGTAGCTCCCCGGCCCCCACCATCCAGATAAGGCTGGGATCTTTAGGGCCGTAAGCCTCGGCGGGTTTGAAGACCACGGTCTTGGTCTGACCCAGGTCCATGCCCACCAGGGCGTTGTCGAAGCCCTTGATCGCCTTGCCCTTGCCGACCACGAACTCCAGCGGCGTCTTGCCGATGTTCGACTCCACCACCGTGCCGTCCTTGAGCTTGCAGGTGTAATAGACCTTGACCTTGCTTCCCTTCTTCACGTGGGCCATCGGCATTCATTCTCCTAAAAAAAGTCCCGCCAGGCCAGGATTCCGCCCCCCGCCTCAGTGCACCGAACAGGAGATGCAGGGGTCGTAGGCCCGCACCAGCATCTCGGCCAGCCGCTCGATCTCCCGGTCGCCCAGGCCCTGGCGGGCGGACTGCCGGGCCAGGGCCGTCAGGTCGTGCTGGATGTTGGCGTGATTCTGGCTGGTGGGGATGACGCAGTCGCAGCTAACGATCCGTCCGACCTCATCGAACTCATAGGCATGATAGAGGATGCCCCGCGGCACCTCCACCGCTCCCACCCCACGCCCGGCCTGGGGCGTCACCTCAAGCCGGGGCTGCTCCCAGGCCGAACCCAAGAGCTCGTCGAGCAGCCGGATGGCGTCACCAGTGACGTGCAGGCATTCGACGAGCTGGGCGATGTTGTTCAGGTAGGGGTTATGGCACACCGGGACGAGCCCGAACTCCCGCGCCAGCTCCCGGGCCTCGGGACGCAGGAGGCGGAAGTTGTTGTTGACCCTGGCCAGGGCCCCGACCGCGAAGGAATCGCGGGACAACTTACTCCACTTGGAGGTGGACTGCAATACCAGGTACTCGTTGGTCATCAGCCGGTAGTCCGGCTCGGGCCGGGTCACCCCGTCGCTGGAGATAAGCGACCCGCCGATGAAGGGGTACTCGCCCTCGCCCTTGAGGGAGACGAACTCGGTCTCCCGAACGAAGTCCGGCAGGCGAAACCCCTTAAAGATCGCCGCCGCCTGCTTGAGCCCCTCCGCCGCCTCCAGCAGCCGGGCGCGAAAACCAGATAGCCGCCGGCGATCCGGGAGCATGGTGAAGCCGCCCACCACCGTCCGGGTGGGGTGCAGCCGCCGTCCGCCCACCTCGTCGCACAGGTCGTTGGCCAGGCCCTTGAGCCCGGCGGCCAAGGCCACCACCTCGGGCCGGGAGCGGATAAGCGGCAGGACGCTCGCCTCCCCCAGAAAATCGGGGGCGACGAGAAAGAAGAGATGCAGGACGTGGCTTTGCAGGGTCTCCATGTGTTTGAGGAGCAGCCTGAGCCGGGCGGTCTGGAGGCTGGGGATGATGCCGAAGGCGTTCTCCACCCCCCGGATGCTGGCCAGGGTGTGGCCGATGGAGCAGATACCGCAGATCCGGCCGCAGATCCAGGGGGCGTTGTCCCAGCGCTTACCCACCAGCATGGCCTCGAAGAAACGCGGCGTCTCCACCACCTCCCAGAGCGCCTCCCGCAGTTCGCCGTCCTCGATCCGGATACGGATATTGCCGTGGCCCTCGACCCGGGTGAGGTGCCGCACCGAGATGTCGCAATCGACCTTCATCGATGCCCTCCCGCCGCCCTAAGCGCCGCCACCTGACTGGCGAAGCCGCCAAAGCACTCCAGCCGGTCGATGACCGTCTCTCTCGAAAACCCGCGCTCGTCCATGATGGCGAGCATCTGGGCCAGGTTGGCATCGGTCGCCGGCCCCCGGCAGCCCCAGCAGCCAGCCCGGCTGTTCGGGCACCAGGCGTCGCAGCCGGCCCTGGTCACCGGCCCCAGGCAAGGCTCGCCCAGCTCGAACAGGCAGAGGTTGCCGTTGGCCTTGCACTCCATGCACACCGGGTAATCGGGATAGGCGATGTCCTTGCCGATCACCAGGTCGGTGACGATCCGCTCCACCTCCTCCTTCTTGACCGGGCAGCCGTAGATCTTAAGATCCACGGCCACGAAATCCGAAAGGGGCCGGGCCGGGGCGGTATCGATGGGGTGCTCGCCGTAAACCTCCCGCTTGACCCAATCCAGGGGAAAGCGGTTCTTCAACTGATTCACCCCCCCGAAGCAGGCGCAGGAGCCCAGGGCCACCAGCAACCTCGCCTGAGCGCGGATGATCTTAAGCCGCTCCACCTCATCGGACCGGGTGACACTGCCCTCGACCAGGGCGATCTCGTAGTCGTCGCCACCGCCGCTCATCGCCTCCCGGAAACGCACGATCTCGACCAAATCCAAAAAGGCGAGCAGGCTCGACTCGTTGTTTAGCATCTGCAACTGGCAGCCCTCGCAGGAGGACAGTTCGAAAAAGGCGACCTTGGGCCGCTTAACCGGCACTCCCAGATAATTTTTAGGAGTTGAAGACGAGTCTGGCATCAGATGGCCTCCTTCAGATTCATCACCGTCCAGTAGTCGAAGACCGGTCCGGAAAGGCAGGTGTAGGTCGAGCCGACGTTGCAGCGGCAGCACTTGCCCATCCCGCAGTGCATCCGCCGTTCAAGGGAGACGAACATCTTCTGCATGGGCACCTCTTCCTGGGTCAGGAGGGCGCAGACCGACTTGAACATCACCGGCGGGCCGCAGACCACGGCGTGGGTGCGGGAGGCAAAATCACCGCCCCGCCGGGCGGCGAAAAGCTCAGCCAGGATGCCCGTCACCAGCCCCACCCGGCCATCCCAGGAGGGGTCGCCGGCGGCGCTATCGACGGTGAGGTGGAGGCGGATGTCGTCAGCCTGCCACATCTCGTACTGGTAGGTGAAGAGGAGCTGGGAGGGGTCCTTGGCGCCGTAGAGGATATCGACCTCCTCGAAATGACTGCGGTTCTCCTGCACATAGGTGATCACCGACCGCAGGGGGGCGAGCCCCAGGCCGCCGGCGATCAACAGCAGATTTTGACCGGCCATGCTCGCCATCGGGAAACTGGTGCCAAAGGGGCCGCGCAGGCCGACATGCAGTCCGCGCCTGACCTTGGAGAGGAAGTTGGTCAGGCTGCCCGCCCGGCGAATGCACAGCTCCACGTCTCCCTTGCGGGAGGGCGAGGAGGAGATGGAAAACGGCGCCTCGCCGATGCCGGGCAGCTCAAGCATCAAGAACTGGCCGGGTTCGAAGGTGAAGCGCTCGCGCTCCCCAGGATCGACCACCTGGAGGCGGTAGAGGTTCTCCTGTTCGGTCAGGCGATGGATGCTGGTGATCTCGGCCTGGCAGGTATGCTCGAAGGCGGCCAAATCGGTGCGGCGGCGGTGTCCACCCGCCTCGGACGGAGACAGGACTAGACGACCTTCCATCAGCTCTCCCCTCCCCGGACGCTGGCGATCACCTCGGGCACGGTGATCCCGGCCAGGCACGACTCGCCGCAGCGTCCGCAGCCCACGCACAGCGGCTCCTCGTAGGCCTCCACGAAGCCCCGGTGCTTGTGGTAGTAGCGGTATTTAAGACGGGCGTGGCTGGTGGGACGGAAGTTGTGGCCGCCGGCCACCGCCGCGAAATCGACTAGGTTACAGGAGTAGAGCGTCTTGATCTTGCGGGCGGATTGCAGGTCGAGCCCCGCCTGCTCGCTGACCGTGTAGCAGTAGCAGGTAGGGCAGACGTTGGCGCAGGTGCCGCAGGACAGACAGCGCGCCCCCCACTGCTGCCAAACCTCGGACTGAAACTCCAGGTCGAGGATCTTGGTCAGGTCGGTGGTGTCCACCTGGGTGGTGAAACGGGTGTTTTTTTCAGCCACCCGCCGCCGGTAACGGCGATGGTCGTCCTCCTCCGGGTCACGGGCCGCTATCTTCCGCACCAGGTTGAAGGCGGCGCTGGAGAGGATCTCGACAAAGTAGCTCCCGCCCAGGTCGGTGAGGAACAGATCGAAGCCGTGCCGGGCGGTGTCGGCCCCCATCGAACGGCAGAAGCAGGCGGGCCGCGGCTGGCAGTCGCTGCCGACGACGAACATCTCCCGGCGCCGGGCGGCGTAGCCCGGCACTGGGTAGGCGCCGCCCAGCAGCACCTTGTCGAGTTTGTTGAAGGCGTTGATGTCGCAGGCGTGCAGCCCGAAAAAAATCAGGGGCCGTTCCTGGTCGGGCCCCGGCACCTTCTCCCAGTCCTGGCCCCCGAGCCTAAAGGCGGCCAGCCGCTCCCGGTAGGGCAGGACATAGGCCTTGGCCGGCAGGGCGGTGGTGCCGTAATCGAGGCACAGCGCCTCGAAATCCGCCACCTCAGCGAAACCGTGCCGGTGCTCACCCCGCCGGTCTCGGGCGATCTCGACCGGCCCGATCACCCTGCCCAAGGGGGCCAGCAAGGCGAAAAGCCGCCCCAGTTCCTCCCTGTCGATCACCTTAAAGATCATGGTCGCCCCCCCTCCTGGTTGACCGGCCGACTAACACCGCCCGCAAGGCCTGCGGTTATCCTAGCAAGCGGGTTTCCGGTCTGGCAACAAAAAACTAAAAAGAGCCGGCATAAGGCGCCGGACAGCCACAACCTGGGCCATTCCCCACGACCCTTGCGGCTCCTTATGCCACAGCCTCTACGGCTCATGGCCACACGAGACAAAAAGGAAAATCTTGCGCCGCCCGGCAAAGAACGATATAAAACCCTCGGCTCCTGCCGACGCCGACAGCCCCGGCCCAGATCAGAAACACTACCATCTCACCCCCTCTCACGGCCCCATGACCGCCACCTACGACGAGTCCAAGATCAAGACCCTAAGCTCGCTGGAACACATCCGGCTTAGGCCTGGCATGTATATTGGCCGGCTGGGCAACGGCTCGCACCCGGACGACGGCGTCTATATCCTGCTCAAGGAGATCATCGACAACGCGGTGGACGAGTTCATCATGGGGGCGGGCAAACGGGTAGAGATCGAGATCGGCGACGACCGGCGGGTGCGGGTGCGGGACTATGGCCGCGGCATCCCCCTGGGCAAGTTGGTGGAGTGCGTGTCGGTGATCAACACCGGCGCCAAATACAACACCGAGGTCTTCCAGTTCTCGGTGGGCTTAAACGGGGTGGGCACCAAGGCGGTCAACGCCTTGTCGAGCGAGTTTGCGGTCACCTCCTTCCGTGAGGGTCGCTGCGCCCGGGCCGAGTTCGCGCAAGGCCGGCTCGTCCGTCAGGAGAGCGGGGAGGCGGAGGGCAAGGACGGCACCTTGATCGAATTCCTCCCCGACCCCGAGATCTTCGAGGATTTCGCCTTCAACCTGGAGTTCGTCCGCAAGCGCCTGTGGCGCTACGCCTACCTGAACGCGGGGCTCAAGCTCCACTTCCAAGACGAGTGCTTCTTCTCGGCCAACGGCCTGCTCGACCTGATAGCAAACGAGATCAACGGCGCCCAGCTCTACGACTTCATCCACCACCAGGGCGAAACCCTGGAGTTCACCTTCTCCCACACCGACGGCTATGGGGAGAACTACTTCTCCTTTGTCAACGGCACCTTCACCAACGAGGGCGGCACCCATCTCTCCGCCTTCCGGGAGGGGATCTTGAAGGGGGTGAACGAGTTCTCGGGCAAAAAGTTCATGGGCGAGGACGTGCGGGACGGCATCGTGGGCGCCATCGCGATCAAGGTCAAAGATCCGATCTTCGAGTCCCAGACCAAGAACAAGCTGGGCAACACCGAGATCCGGGCCGCCATCGTCAACCAGGTGCGGGACGTGGTCTGCGAGCACCTCTACAAGCACACCGATCTCGCCGAGCTGATCCTGGAAAAGGTGCAGCAGAACGCCAAAATCAGGAAGGACTTGCAGGAGGTGCGCAAGGAGGCCAAGGCCAAGGCCAAGAAGGCGGCCCTCAAGGTGCCCCAGCTCAAGGACTGCAAGTACCACCCCATCCGCGAGCAACCCTCGCAGCCGGGCCGCGAGAACATGGTCTTCATCACCGAGGGCCAGTCGGCCTCCGGCTCCATCGTCACCGCCCGCGACCCCATGACCCAGGCGGTGTTCTCGCTCAAGGGCAAGCCGATGAACGTTTACGGCCAGAACCTGACCCTGCTCTACAAGAACGAGGAGATGTACAACCTGATGCGGGCCTTAAACATCGAGGATTCGGCGGGCGGCCTGCGCTTCGACCGGGTGATCCTGGCCACCGACGCCGATGTCGATGGCCTCCACATCCGCAACCTGATCCTGACCTTCTTCCTCCACTACTTCGAGAGCATCGTCAAGCGCGGCCACATCTACATCCTCGAGACCCCGATCTTTCGGGTGCGCGACAAGGCGGAGACGATATACTGCTACTCCGAAACCGAGAAACAGGCGGCGGAGAGGCGCCTGGCGGGGCGGGGCAAGGTCAAGCGGCGGGTCGAGATCACCCGCTTCAAGGGCTTGGGCGAGATCTCGCCCCGGGAATTCAAGCAGTTCATCGCCGCCGACATGCGCCTCGAACAGGTGCGGATCGACACCCTAAGCGAGGTGCCGCGCATCCTCGACTTTTACATGGGCAAGAACACCCCGGAGCGCAAAGATTACATCATGGGCAAGTTCGCCGCCGCCTGCCAGGAGGTGGGTTGATGGACAACGGCCAAGAAACTACGGGCGGTCAGCTAGAAATGGCTTCGGCGTGTAATTTTAGTCCCAACGCTCCAATGACCTTAAGGATGGTATCAAAGCCTGGATTGCGTTCTCCAGAAAGCGCCTTGTAAAGACTTTCACGCGATAGCCCCGCAGCTTGAGCAACCTGAGCCATGCCCTTGGCGCGAGCAATGTCGCCAAGGGCCTTGGCAATAAATGAGGCATCCCCGTTTGCCTCTTCCATGCAAGCCTCGAGATAGGCGGCCATTTCCTCTGGGGTTCTAAGATGTTCGGCAACGTCATAGCGAGTGGTGGTGATTTTGCCCATTGTGGTTACTCCGAAAGGTTACGTGCGAGGCGGAAGGCTACCTTGATATCCTTGCTCTGGGAACTCTTATCTCCACCGGCCAAGAGGATTACTACTTCTCGCCCTCTTTTTTTGAAATACACCCGGTAGCCAGGCCCATAGTTGATTCGCAACTCCGACACGCCCTCGCCAACCGCTTCAACGTCAACGGGGTTGCCTGCGGCGAGTCGCTCGATTCTGGCTAGGACACACGCTCTTGCCCGGATATCGTGTAACCCGTCGAGCCATTGCACAAAATGTCTGTTTTGCGAATCTCCATGAAAACATGGTAGCCAATCGGCTACATATTGTCAATGCCACCCGTCGGGGTGACAGCACTACCCGGCATTATAAAACAATAAGGCGATAACGCGGCGGCTGCCTTACGCCTTCGAACTGTCGCTGTGCCGACAGCTAGACCATCCCGGCCTGCTCGCCCACCTCAACCGGGTGGGGCAGGCGCTTTACCGCAAGGAAGAAGCCCCATGCTAGACTCCGACTACGGCCTCCTGCACCAACTCTTCGACACCAACTTCCTGGAGTACACCGCCTACGTGGTCAAGGAGCGGGCCATCCCCCAGTTGGAGGACGGCTTGAAACCGGTGCAGCGCCGGATCATGCAGACCCTGCGGAACATGGACGACGGCCGCTTCCACAAGGTGGCCAACGTGGTGGGCGAGTCGATGAAGCTCCACCCCCACGGCGACGCCTCCATCTTCGCGGCCCTGGTCAATCTGGCCAACAAAGGCTATCTCATCGATCAGCAAGGAAATTTCGGCAACCTCCTGACCGGAGACAGCGCCTCGGCGGCCCGTTACATCGAATGCCGGCTCTCGCCCCTGGCCCTTGAGGTGATGTTCAACCCGGACCTCACCGAATACGTCGATTCCTACGACGGCCGGATGCGGGAGCCGGTGACCCTGCCGGCCAAGATCCCCCTCTTGCTCCTGCAAGGGGCGGAGGGCATCGCGGTGGGCATGGCCACCAAGATCATGCCCCACAACTTCGGGGAGCTACTCGCCGCCCAAAAGGCCATCCTCAAAGGTGAAGCCTTCGAGATATACCCAGATTTCTACCAGGCTGGCCTGGTGGATGTCAGCCACTACGAACGCGGCAACGGCCGTCTGAAGTGCCGGGCCCGGATCGAGGAGACCAACGACAAGACCATCACCATCCGCGAGCTGCCCTATGGCACCACCACCGCCTCCCTGGTGGAGAGCATCGAGAAGGCGGTGCGGGCCGGCAAGCTCAAGATCGTCTCCATCAACGACTACACCGCCGAAACGGTGGAGATCGAGATCAAGCTGGCCCGCGGCATGTACGCCCGGGACACCATCAGCGCCCTCTACGCCTTCACCGACTGCGAGGTGTCGATCAGCCCCAACCTGACCGTCATCCGCGACCAACAGCCGGTGGTGATAGATGTGGACGAGGTGCTGCGCGCCAACACCGAGCGCCTGGTCGATCTCCTCGGGCGGGAACTGGTCATCGAGCGCGACCGGCTAAGGGAAGGCCTCCACGCCGCCCTGCTGGAACAGATCTTCATCGAGGAGCGGCTTTACAAACAGATCGAGGAATGCCCGTCCCCCGAGCTGGTGCTGGCCGCCATCGACGCCGCCCTGCAACCCTTCGCCGACCGGCTGCTGCGCCCGGTGTCCAAGGAGGATATCGAACGGCTGCTCGAGATCCGCATCCGGCGCATCTCCCGCTACGACCTTAACAAGAAACTCCAGGAAATCGAGGGGATCAAGAAGGAGACCGCCCAGGTGGAGCACCACCTGCAAGACGTGGTCAAGTACGCCATCGCCTACCTGGACGGGCTGCTCAAGAAATACGGGGGGTTATACCCGCGCCGCACCGAGATCGCCACCTTCAGCGAGGTGGAGGCCAAGGCGGTGGCCCTCTCCAACCTCACCTGCGGCTACGACCCCCAGACCGGCTTCCTGGGCTACCAGGTCAAGGCGGAGCCGGAACGCTCCTTCGCCTGCTCCGAGTACGACAAGTTCCTGCTCATCTTCCGGGACGGCGCCTACAAGGTCATAAACGGCGCGGACAAGCTCTTCGTGGGGCCAGACCTGATCCATGCCGGCAAGGACGACCCCAAGCTGGTATTCAACATCATCTACCGGGACGGCACCGACAACCTCTCCTACGTCAAGCGCTTCCCCATGCCCAAGTTCATCCTGGACAAGGAGTACCGCCTGTTCCCGGAGCACCCCAAGTCCCGCATCCAGCACCTGGCCGTCGGCGAGGGCTGCCGGGTGCGGGTCTATTTCGCGCCCTCGGCCCGCTCCAAGGTCAACTCCTGCGAGGTGCCCTTCAAGGATTACCTGGTCAAGGGGGTGACCGCCAAGGGCAGGCGGCTGGGCGGCCGGGTGCTGCGCCGCATCGTGCCCCTGGTGGATAGGGAGGAAGAGACGGGCGTGGCGCCCCTGCCCCTGCCCGGCATGACCCCGGAAATCAAGCCGCCGGAATCGTCCGGCGGTTAACGCCGCGCCCTGCCCCATCGTCCTGCCCGCCCGGTTGACCGCCAAAAGCCCCCGCGCTCCGGCGGAGTGCTTCTTGTATGATGGATACCCAATCCCGTCCTCCGGGGTGAAAACTCGCCGCCCGGCGGAGAGTAATAACTCCGGCCCTGGCGATAACGCCTTGCCCTTCAGGCACTACCGGGCTATTTCCTATTTGCAACTATAATTACTGCCAGACCCGGGCCGGCCAATGCCCACGCCCTCCTTGCCCGCCCCGGAGAGGACGAAAAGGGTGGCCGGCCCAGGCCTGCTAATGCCTCTCCCGCCCTGACCAGGGCCAGCGGATCCGGCCTGGCGTGATACTTGCAGTATAACCAGCCGTCCAGCCAGGACTGAATATCAGTAAAAAATGATACTCCGGGCCTGGAAGATGTTGAAAGTATCGCCTGGACATGATAGAAATAAGGTTGCTTGGCTAAAAAATAAGGTTTGTCTTTTTTACATAACTCAAAACTCTAGGGAGGAAAAAATGAACAAAAAACTGCTTGTGGGCCTGTTTTCCGTGTTCATGGCCTGGGCGCCGTGGAGCGGTTACGCAGCTCAAACCATCGACGCGCCACACCGGAATCTGGACAGCAACGAGGCGACGGAGGACTGCACCTATTGCCACTTCGCCAACTATCAACCCAGCGATTGCCTCCGCTGCCACAACAACCCCACCGCTCCTTACGGCGACAGCACCGCTCCTCAGGTCGTAACCCATAAGGCCCTGGAGTGCCAGGCCTGTCACAACCCGCATGTCTCCAAGCAGCCCACCGGGATCACCGGCGCCTTCACCGGCGTGACCTTAAACAGCCCCAGCGTCGGCATGACCACCCTGACCGGCGTCACCCCCACCCCCGATCCCACCTGGGCCGCCAAGACCAGCGCCGACCGCGGCATGATCCTGTGGGTGGCCGACGGCACCCAACAGGCCTCCTACGAGGTCAAGGCCGTTGGTGCCACCGCCGGCACCGTCACCGTCAAGGGCCTCCTGCCCGCCGCCACTACCTCCGGCTCCTTCGACCTGCGGCGCGGCCAGTTGATCGCCAATACGGTCACCGCCACCCTCAACACCAGCTACCGTAACGGCACCCTGGCGGTGAACTTCCCCTCCCCGGCCGGCAACGCCTCCATCTTCGTCGATACCTTAAGCGGCGCCAAGCCCACCGGTATCTGCCAGGTCTGCCACACCACCACCAAGTACTGGCGGAGCGACGGCACCCTGGAGACCCACAACGTCGGCCAGGTGTGCACCAAGTGCCATCAGCACTCCTCGGGCTTCCTGGTCACCGGCTGCACCGCTTGTCACCCCGGCGTGGCCCCTTACGGCGCCCCGACCACCACCGCCCAGTTGGCCACCCCGGCCACCGGCTCGCAGACTGCTGGCATGCACAGCATCCACGCCACCACCGCTGGCTATAACTTCCCCTGCGTCACCTGCCACACCGGCACCGGCATGGATCCCGCCAACCCGAACACCATCGTCTATGGCAACGGCATTCAGATGGGCTTCAGCTGGGCTGGCTACCTGGGCTACACTGCCAGCTACAACGGCCAGACCGGCGTGACCTACGTGGCCAACAACCACATGACGGTCACCAACACCGGCGCCCTGGGCAACGGCAGCATGGTGTGCAGCAACACCTACTGCCACAGCAACGGCAAGTCTGGCCGTCTGGGCTGCGTGACCCCGATTGCCAATACCTCCCCGGCCTGGGACGGCAGCACTCCCGACCCGCAGGCTGACACCGTGACCTGCAATAACTGCCACGGCTACGAGAAGACCTATGCCAATCCCATGACCTCCGGACGGCACACCACTCACGTCGCGACCCTGGGCATCCCCTGCTGGACCTGCCACTCGGCCACGGTGGGCGATGACGGCACCACCCTCCACGACGCCAAGATCATCGACTACACCAAACACGTCAACGGTGTTTACGATGTGCAGGGCGGCGATTACCAGGGCACGGCAATCAACCTCTCCTGGAATCCGACCACCCAGACCTGCGGTGCCACCAACGTCTGCCATCCGTACACCCGCACCTGGACGCCGACCGACACCGAGACCTGTGTGCCGAAGGCTACTCTGTGCGTGGGCGATGCGATCACCAATGTGAATCCGGTAATTTCCAATACTATTACGGTACTTGACAATAATACCTTAAAATTCGTTGACACCTCGACTGATCCAGACCTCACCGATCAGGTCAAGCATTATTGCCTGGGTAGCGGCTTTGACGGTTCGGTTGGCTACCTGAAGGTGACCTCGCCTGACCCGAACCAGGGCAACATAGTGACGACCGCACCGTTGAAAGGCGCCGCCACCCCAGCGGCCCCGATTATCCGTTCCTATCCTGCCGCCTATGTTGATATAACTACCGCCCCGACTGCTCCACGTTTGTGGTTGACCTACCGGGTGGTTGACAACTCGCCTGGGGCTTGGGCTAATCAGGATACCAACGTCAACCCGACCAACGGCGGCTGGACAGATTCCGGCTGGTTTGCGACCCTTACCGGCACGCCGAACACCGCCACTACCAACATCCTGCCGATTATCGGCTTCACCCCGAGCGCGGTCAATAACGGCAACGGCACCTACACCTTCACCATTACCGACACCTCGGTTGATCCTGACTGGAACGACGCCACCAAGCACACCCTGTTTGGCGGTGGCCATGATGGTTCGGCTGGTATGGCGAGAATACTGTTGAACACAGGTGGTGGTACCGGCGCAGTACCGGTTACATTCACGAATGTGCCAACCAACACTAAACTCTCCACTACCGTGACTGGCACGCCTGGCACCGTGATTTGGTACTTGTATCTAATCGGAGATAATCATTACACTAATGCTACCGCCCAGGCTGCCTCGCCGACATATCAAGTCTATGGCGGATGGAAACCGTTCACCCTTCCATAAACAGCCAAGCACAAACAATCTAACTTAAGCAACAAAAGGGGCTACCTGAGGAGGTAGCCCCTTTTTTATTCTTAACGGGTGAGAGTTAATGAGCAACTATGATAATCTGTTAGGACGGCTGGAGGAGTTTGACAACTGGCTTAAAGGCATTAAAGCGCGAGCCATCATCGACTTTGCATGGTATCCATACGAAACTGTCGGAGGATTTAGGCATCTGGCACCAATAATTCCTGCAAGCATTGACTACGTATTCGATGGCAATAGAGATATTGCTGATATTGGCGCGGCAGACGGCTCGGTGTCATTCTTTCTAGAATCTCTTGGCAATAGATGCGACATATACGACTTTAAAAGCACCAACTATAATAAACTAAAAGGTGCTAGCTATATAAAAGAGCATAGCAACAGCAAGGTGAATATCTACAACGTAGATTTAGACTCACAGTTTAGTATAACTAAAAAATATGATCTGGTATTTTTACTCGGCATATTCTATCACTTAAAAAATCCATATTATATTTTAGAACAGTTGGCAATCAAAACGCGATATCTCTGTTTTAGCACCAGGATTGCCAGACATCCATATGCTGGTGGTCCAGACATGTCATCCACACCCGTGGCATACCTTCTCTCTCCCAACGAGTGTAACAATGATGCCACCAATTATTGGATTTTTACCGAATCGGGCCTGAAAAGAATATTTTGTCGTACCGGCTGGAAGATATTATCTTTTAGAACCATAGGTGACACCGTACATTCAAACCCTCAAGATGATGCCAACCGCGAAGGAGCATGGGCAGTTCTTGAAAGCAGCGTATTCCACGGTTAGCAGTAGGCAGACAAAAACACTGCCCGCCCTAACCTCATTAAGATTTATAGCCGCCATTGCCATTGTCTTAATTCATAGTGGCACTACCTTTGGCTATCAACCAATAGCCTACGAGCTGCCACTGCATCAGGCGGTTTCCTTCTTCTTTGTCTTGTCTGGATTTGTGCTGTTTTACAACCACCCAGGCTTTGCCTCCCGCCGGGAAATATACTTCTTCTACGCTAACCGCTTGGCTCGCATCTGGCCAGCCCACATCATAACCGCCATGCTAGCCATGTTCTTGACCCCCAGTACCCCTTGGCCGTCAGTGGCTAACTGGTGGGTTATCCTGCTGAATCTCTTTATGCTCCACGCCTGGGTGCCCGTGCTTAGCATCCTGCTGTCGTTGAATGTCGTTTCCTGGGCGCTGTCAGTAGAGGTATTTTTTTACGCCTGTTTCCCGTTGCTGACCACGCAATGGCCGCGTCGTTGGCATTGGCTTCTGACCGGAGGATTCCTCCTCACCGTTTCGATGGTGGCCTTAAGCAACCACTTTAAGGTAACCAGGGTTGAGCTTGATCCTGTAGTTAGCGTTTTAGGAACCATCTATATGAATCCACTGACCAGATTGTTTGAATTTATCCTCGGCATGGCGGCGGCTTCGGTGTTTAGGGGCACCGAGGCCATTGTCGGCTGGACACGCAATCAAGCCACGGTAGTAGAGGTGGGGATCGTGCTGCTGGGAATAGTCGTCATGCGCCTTTGCCTACTTAACGTACAACGCTCCTGGCTTGGGGATGCGGGCCAGTATTACCTTCTTCGTCAAGGTGGGGGCCTTTGGTGGGCTGGCCTAATAGTTATTTTCGCCTTGGGCAGGGGTTGGCTATCAAGGCTCTTGGCGCATCCAGTAGCGGTACGTCTAGGTGAGATAAGTTTCAGTCTGTACCTTGTCCATGCCCTGGTCGTTAAGCATTTTGAAGCGCTGGCCTCCGCAATCAAACCACACCAGTCGGCCTGGTTTTGCGCATACTGGATTATTTCTCTGACAATGGCTTACGCATTCTGGTATGGAGTTGAAAATCCCCTGCGGAGATTATTGGTTGCCCATGCACGGCGAGTTATCCTTTTGGACGAGGAGGTGAAACCGCCAAACTTGATTGCGACGGCCAGACCGATGGGCCTGGGATTAACAGGCGTGGCTGGGGCATATCTTCTACTTTATTTTGTTAGACAGTCACTATTAGGATAACGACCGCAGAGGATTGACAATCCGTTGGAGATAGATTTGGCAACCGATTCGTCAAATATTTATATATTCTTCGGAGGGATATCGGCAGGAATTTCCATGCCTAAATTTTAATTCTACCATTCGTCTAAAATCATCAACTAGCATAAGATGTTCATCAAAGACTACCACCAATGCTGGTATAAAAATGGTCTGCCTGGAATCAGCAACGATCTTTATGCCACAGCTTCATTCATTGCTGAAAAGATAAAGATCATAGCACCCAAGCAGGTTTTCTTTGTCGACAACTCTATGGGTGGCTACGCAGCGATCATCTTCTCCGCTTTGCTCGGGATCGGCAAGGCAATCGCTTTTGCGCCCAGACCTTTATCTCTCCGCTATTACGCTGGCAGCACAAGGACAGTCGCTGGAGCAAGCAGATCATCCACACCTTACAGGCGAAGTCTGTTCAAAAGAAAGGTGTGGGACGTTAAGCCCCTGCTGCG
>JAJXUT010000039.1 GCA_021782655.1 Deltaproteobacteria bacterium | reverse complement strand
CAGGACCTTGATCCTGAACTCCCGGTCGATGAAGATGTCGTTCATCCGCTCCAGCTCCCGGTTGCGGATCATGAGCTCCTGGGTGCGGGCGTTGGCCAGGGCCTCCTGCTCGCTGGCCTTCCGCTCCAGGTCCACGAACACCAGGGCCTTCTTGATCGCCAGGGCCACGGTGGCCGCCAAGGTCTCCAGAAAGCGGCCCTGCTCCGCAAAATTCCGCTCGTGCCTGGAGGCCAGGCCCAGGACGCCGATCAGCTCCTCGCCCGCCGCCAGCGGCAGGGCGGCGAAGGCGCGCACCCCGGCCTGCTTGCACTCGGTCAGGGTGCAGCGGGCATCAGAGAAGATGTCGGGCGAGTAAAGGGGCCGCCGCTCGCTCGCCGCCAGACCGCAGAGGCAGACCCCGATTTTCTTACGCTCCGGCAGGGCAAAATGTTCGGCCGGCCGCACCCCCCGGCAAACCAGCTCCCCACCCTCGGCCAGGTAGATAAAGACCTGATCCGGGGCGAGCACGGTCATGATCGTCTCCAGCACCAGGTCGCTCACCTCGGCGATGGTCAGGCTCTCCAAGGCCCGGCGGCTTAAGTGGTGCAGGGCGTTTAGTTCCTGGTTGATCTGCTGGATGTCCCGCTCGGCCTGCTTGGCGAGCGAAATATCCCGGGCCACGTGGATCGAGCCCAGGAGTTCGCCGTCGTCGCCTAAGATCGGGGAGGCGGTGACCAGGAGCGGCATCCCGATATGGGGGTCCATCACCTCAAGGGTGACCGCCTCGCCCCGGTTCAGCATCTCGAAGTGGGGGCAGGACGGCCAGGGGCAATCCCGCTGGTGCATGACCTCGAAGCAGCGCCTGCCGACCAGCTCCTCGGGGCTCATCCCCAGGAAAGCGGCCATGCTGCGGTTGACCCGGCGGATGTAAAATTGGGCGTCAATCACCGCCACGAAGTCGGTGATGGCGTCGAAGGTGCGGCTCCAGTCCTCGGCCTGGCCCAGCAGGAAGGTTTCGGATCGGCTCTGATCGGTACCCATTTTAGGCGCCCCTTTTCCTAAGGTAAACGCTTATCTATTCACACACCTTCCTGGTATTGTCAATCAATAAAATGCCGGCGATTTTTCACCTCCGAGCCGCCGGTTACAGGTTATCGCCAGGCGAGAGGGAAGAGCTAAGTCCAAGGGGAAAGGGGCCGGGCGGGGAGCTTTTCCTGGCTTGACAACCGAGGCGCGGCTCCCGTAGATTAGAGATGTCATCCTGACTACCGTGTCTCAACCCCCAAGCGAATCCATGCCCCTTCCCTGTCTGCTCGTGGATCATCCCCGCTACCAGGAGCACGATACCGGCAGCCAGCACCCCGAAAACCCCAGCCGGGTCGAGGCCATCCGTCAACGCCTTAGAAGCGGGCCGCTCAAGGACCGGCTCCTGGTGCGCGAGTCCGCGCCCGCCAGCCGGGCCCAGTGCCTGGCGGTGCACGACGAGTCCTACCTCTTCCGGCTGGAGGAGAGTTGCCTGATGGGGCTTACCGCCATCGACCACCCCGACAACCAGATCGGCTACGACTCCTTCGAGGTAGCCCTGCTCGCCGCCGGGGGTGGGATCGCCGCCATCGACCTCCTGGAGAGAGGCGAGCCAGGGGCGGCCTTCAGCCTGAACCGACCCCCTGGACACCACGCGGAATCGGACCGGGCCTTGGGCTTCTGCCTGCTAAACAACGTGGCCATTGCCGCCCGCCACTGGCAGTCGGCCCACGGCCGGCGGCGGATCCTGATCCTCGACTGGGACGCCCACCACGGCAACGGCATCCAGAACATCTTTCTAAATGACCCCGAGGTGTTCTACATCAGTATCCACGAACACCCGACCTTCAGCTTCCCCGGCACCGGCTTCGCCGAGGAGAACGGCGCCAAAGCCGGCCAAGGTTTAACACTCAACATCCCCCTGCCACCGGGGGCGGGCGACCGGGAGGCCCTGGAGGCCCTGGAGTGCCTGGTGGCCCCGGCCCTGGCCGCCTTTAAGCCCCAGGCCCTGTTGGTGGCAGCGGGTTTCGACGGCCACGCCGACGACGACATGTCCGGCCTGCTCTACTCCACCGGGTTATACGGCCGGCTGGGAATAATGACCAAACGCTGGGGCCAGGCCTGCGAGGGCCGGGTGGTGTCGATCCTCGAGGGCGGCTACCACCTGGAGTCACTCGCGGCCAGCGTTGAGGCCTATCTGCTCGGGCTCTCTGACGACTAGTATTTCACCGGTCATTTAAGACCAAGGAGGCAGCCATGTATGTCACCAACTATATGAAACGCTCCCCGGTTACGGCACGGCCAGACGACACCATCGCCGAGGTCAAGACGCTCATGGCCAACCACCACTTCCGGCACCTGCCGGTGGTGGGCGAAAACGGACGGCTCCTGGGCATGGTCACCGACCGCGACGTGCGCTCGGCCTATCCCTCGTCGGTGCTCGACGAGCGGCACGGCAAGGACGAGCTGCTCAAGGTGGGCCAGACCGCGATCTGCGAGATCATGAGCTACGAGGTGGTGTTCCTGCCCGCCTTCGCCACCTTGGACGACGCCTTGGTCCTCCTCGACCGCCACAAGATCGGGGCCCTGCCGGTGGTGGATGGCCGCCATCAGGTGATCGGCATCTTCTCCATCCGCGACCTGATCCGGGCCTACACCATCCTCTTCGGCCTGGGAGAACGCGGCTCGGCCCTGGTGGGGGTCAAGGACGATGGCCGGCCCCGTCCCTTAACCCGCATCGTCCAGGCCCTCGAGGAGCACGACATCCACTTCAGCCGCCTGGTGCGCAACAAGAGCGGGCTGTCAGGCGGCGGGGCGCCCGCCATCAGCATCCGGGTCAACACCATGAACCTGCGGGCGGTGCACCAGGCCCTGGAAGAGGTGGGCTTCGTCATCGACCCCATGCGGCCTGAAAAACTCTGATCATCATGCTTGAACCGCTCTTCAACCCTCAGACCGTGGCGGTGATCGGTGCCTCCCGCCGACCCGACGCCTTTGGGCACCGGCTGCTAGCGGGCCTGATCGAGGCCGGATTCCCGGGCACGCTGGTGCCGGTCAACCCAGCGGCGAGCGAGGTTTGCGGCCTGCCCTGCCAGCCAAGACTCGCCGCCTTTCCGGGGCCGGTCGATCTGGCCCTGGTGGCGGTACCGGCGGCGGTCTGCAAGGAGGCGGTGCGGGAGGCCTTAGACGCCGGGGCCCGGGCGGTGGTGGTGCTGTCGGTGGGATTTAGGGAGGCGGGCGAGGCGGGGGCGGAACGGGAGCGGGAAATCGCCGAGCTTTGCCGCCAGCGGGACGTACGGCTGCTGGGTCCCAACTGCCTGGGGTTGATCAACACCAGTCGCCGGCTGTTCGCCTTCGCGAGCCCCCTGCGGCCCAAACCCGGCGGCATCTCGGTCTTCTCCCAGTCCAGCGCCATCTGCGCCCTGTTGCTCGAGCGCCTGACCGCAGATCACCTGGGGCTCGCCAAGATGGTCAGCATCGGCAACAAGGCCGACCTCTCGGAAAGCGACCTGCTCCGGGCCCTGGCCGAAGACCACGAGACCAAGGTGATCGTCGCCTATCTCGAGAGCATCGGCGCGGGCCCCGGTTTTGTACGGGCCGCGGAGCGCGCCACCGCCCGCAAGCCGGTCATCATCCTACGCGCCGCCACCACCCTGGCGGGCCGCAAGGCGGTGGCGGCCCACTCGGGCGAGGTGATCGGCCAGGATTCGGCCTACGGCGCCGCCTTCCGCCGGGCCGGGATCATCCGGGCCGAGGATATCCGCGGCCTGTTCAACCTGGCCGCCGCCTTCTCCCTGCAACCCCTGCCCAGGGGCGGCCGGGTCTTGATCCTGACCAACGCCGGGGGGCCGGGGATCATAGCGGTGGACGCAGTGGAACGGGCCGGGCTTACCGCCGCCTACCTCGATCCCCAGTCCGCCACCCGGCTCAGACAAAAACTCCCCGGGGCGGCCACCATCTACAACCCCATCGACCTGCTGGCCGGGGCCGGGCCCGAGGATTACCGGGCGGCCCTGGGCATCGCCCTTACAGACCACAACATCGACGCCCTGGTGGTGATCTGCGTCGGTCAGGGGCCGGAAAGTCAGGCTCTCGCCAACGCCCAGGCCCTGGTGGCGGGCCAGGTGGGTAACAAGCCCATCCTGGCCTGTTTTCTGGGCCACGAGGCCCGCGCGGCCAGCGACTGTCTGCTCACCGGCGGGGTGCCGGCCTGCGGCTCGCCCGAGGAGGCGGTGGCGGCGCTCAAGGCCATGTGGGAGTATGTCTCCTGGCGCAACCGCCCTCCCAGGGTGGTGACCCGGTTCAAGGTTAACCGCCGGCGGGTGGAACGGATCATCTCCCACCACCAGCGCGGCCAGCGCCTCCGCATCAACGAGGCCAAGGCCAAGGACATCCTGCGGGCTTACTCCTTCCTCGTCCCGGCGGGACGTCTGGCCGCCTCGGCGGAGGAGGCGGTGGAGATCGCCGACCGCATCGGCTATCCGGTGGCCCTCAAGCTGATCTCCCCGGATCTCGTCCGCAAGGGCGAGCTGGACGGGGTGCGGCTCAACATCCCCAACCGCCAGGGGGTGCGGGACGGCTTCGACCTGATGATGCTCCGGATGGCGCGACAGGCCCCCAAGGCCGCCATCGACGGCATCTACGTCGAAAAGATGCTGGACCGGGGCCTGGAGGTGATTTTAGGGCTGCACCGCGACCCCCAGTTCGGGCCGCTGTTGATGTTCGGCCTGGGCGGCATCAACATCGAGGTGATGAAGGACGTGGCCTTCAACCTGGCGCCCATCACCTTCGACGAGGCGATGACCATGCTGGCCAGCACCCGCTCCTACCAGTTCCTGCTGGAACGACGCGGCGAGGCGGGGGTGGACGTGGCGGCCCTGGCCGGCTGTCTGCAAAGGATCAGTCAACTGGCCACCGACTTTCCCCAGATCGCCGAGGTGGAGATCAACCCCTTAATCATCGGCGAGTTGGGCGGCGAGCCAGTGGTGGCGGACGCCAAGATCACCTTAGGCGGCGAGATCATCGGCCAATGAGCGACCATCAGCAAGGCGAAAAAGAACCCCTACTCGACCCCGACTGGCGGACGCGCTATCAGGCCAGGCTGCGCAGCGCCAGGGAGGCGGTGCGGGAGATAAGGTCCGGCCAGCGAGTGTTCATCGGCACCGGCTGCGCCGAACCCCAGCCCCTGGTGCAGGCCCTTATGGAACGGGCCCACGAGCTGCAAGACCTGGAAATCCTCCACCTGCTAACCAAGGGCGACGCACCCTACGCCGCCCCCGAGCACGCCGACCGCTTCCGGGTCAACAGCTTCTTCATCGGCCAGAACGTCCGCGACCAGATCCAGGCCGGCCTGGGCGACTACACCCCGGTCTTGCTCTCCGACATCCCCCGGCTCTTCGACTCCGGCCAGATCCCCATCGACGTGGCCTTAATTCAAGTCTCCCCCCCCGACCATAGGGGCCGGGTGAGCCTGGGGATCTCGGTGGACATCGTGAAAAGCGCCGCCGAGAACGCCTCAAGGGTCATCGCCTTAATCAACGCCCAGATGCCCTACACCTTAGGCGACAGCCTACTCGACATCGACGACTTAGACACCCTGGTGGCCGCCGACCTGCCTATTCTTGAGCGGCCCACCAAGCCCGCCCATCCGGCCACCGACCGCATCGCCCGCCACATCGCGGCCCTGATCCAGGACGGCGACACCCTGCAATTCGGCCTGGGCCGCATCCCCGGTATCGGCCGCATCCCGCCGGCGGTGATGAGCCACCTCCTGGATAAAAAGGACTTAGGTGTCCACACCGAGATGATCACCGACAGCATCATCCGGCTGGTGGAGGCGGGGGTGGTGACCGGGCGCAAGAAGACCCTCGACCGGGGCCGGATCGTGGCCTCCTTCTGCATGGGCACCCGGCGGCTGTACGAGCTGGTGGACCGCAACCCCCTCTTCGCCTTCAAGCCCTCCGAGTACGTCAACGACCCCCTGATCATCAGCCGCCAGGAACGGATGGTGGCCATCAACATGGCCATGCAGATCGATCTCACCGGCCAGGTGTGCTCCGACTCGGCGGGCGACAAGTTCTACTCCGGCATCGGCGGCCAGATCGACTTCCACTGGGGCGCGGCCCGCTCGCCGGGCGGCAAGGCGATCATCGTCCTCTCCGCCTTGGACGAGCACAGCCGCGACTCGCGCATCGTCGCCCGGCTCAGCCCCGGCTCCGGGGTCAGCATCACCAGGGGCGAGGTGCGCTACGTGGTCAGCGAGTACGGGGTGGCCTACCTGCACGGCAAGTCGGTGCAGGAACGGGCCCTGGCCCTGATCTCCATCGCCCACCCCGACTTTAGGGAACGGCTGTTTAAGGAGGCCATCGAGCAGAAACTGATCCGGGCGGAACACGCCCAGATGCAGGCGGGCTTCGTGGTCAACACCGGCGACCGACGGCGGGTGGTGGTGCTGGCCGACGGCACCGAGGCGGGACTGCGCCCGATCCTGCCCACCGACGAGCAGGGGATCAAGGAGCTGATGTACTCCCTGTCCCAGGATACCCTCTACCAGCGGTTCATGAACCGCTACCAGCAATTCGGCGCCAAGCAACTACTCGATTTCATCTACGTCGATCACCGCCAGAACGTGGCCCTGGTGCTGACCATCCCCGAGGCGCGCGGTGAGGAGATCATCGCCGTGGCCCGTTATTTCCTGGATGAAGCTAGCAACCGGGCCGAAGTCGCCTTCCTGGTGCGCGACGACTGGCAGGGGCGGGGGATCGGCAAGCTCCTGCTCGAGGCCCTGGTGGTGATCTCCAAGCGTAGCGGCCTCCGGGGCTTCACCGCCCTGGTGCTGCGCGACAACCGCAAGATGCAGGCGGTGTTCAATCACTCAGGCCTCACGGTCAAAAGCTTCCTGGAAGACGACGTTTATCGCTTTGAGATGGATTTTTAAGGGCCGTTCTACAGCTTAGACTAAGGACGGCGGCCCTTCGCCCCATGGATTCTTCAGGCCGGGACGGTAATCTTTTGACAAGGGCCGTTTTTTTGATATTGTGTAACCATCCAGGCCGCTTAGCCTCGGGACGCCCAGCCTCGGTGACCCGGGCCATCCAGGCTCGCGCCCGGCATTTTCAAGACAACACCCCCCGTGCCACCGGACGGCCAGGGGTTACCGTTAACGACAACCTAAAAACCAAGGAGAAAACCAATGGCTGATTTTGCAAGGGCGCTCAAGGTGGGCAGGCCGCCGAATATCGTCAAACTGTTCCCCAACTCCCAGGCCCTGCTGGTCAGCGGCAAGGTGATCGACCGGGCACTGACTGCCAAGGGCCGGGCCATGACCATGGCCGCCAACGGTCGGAACAACTTCGTCATCCGCGGGGCCTTAAGGGCCGCGCAGCGGGCCAACGCCTGCCTGATCATCGAAATCGCCCGCTCCGAGGGCGGGGCCAAGGCCTACTGCCCCACCACTTACTGGAACATGGCCCTGCAGGTGGACGCCGCCTGCAATGAGCTGGGGATCACGGTGCCGGTGGCGATTCACGCCGATCATTACGGGATCAAGAAGGAATCGGACCTGGCCTTTGCCCAGACCGAGATCCCCACCCTGTTCGAGGCCGGAATCACCTCCATCGCCATTGACGCCTCCCACCTGCCCGACGACCAGAACCTGCTCGCCAACCTGGCCTTGAACCCCATGATTCCCACCTGGGCCGGGCTGGAGACCGAGGTGGGCGAGATCAAGGGCGCCCAGGGCCTGTCCACGGTGGCGGATGCCATGTTCCTGATCCAGGGTCTAAACGCCCACGGCATCTTCCCGGACTGGATCGCCTTGAACAACGGCACCACCCACGGCCTGGAGGCGAGCGGCCAGGGCATTCAGGTGGAGCTTACCGCCGACATCCACCGCCACCTTGAACCCTACAAGGTCTCCGGGGCTCAGCACGGCACCTCCGGCAACTCCTCGGAGCGGCTGCGGGCCATCGCCGCTAACACCCGCACCACCAAGGCCAACGTGGCTACCGCCCTGCAGATGGTATCCTGGGGCCTGGAGGTAAACGACTACGGCAACGCCATCCTCGACGAGGGCGGCAACTTCATCAAGGTCAAGGGCGAGGGGGTGAGCGAGGACATGTGGCGGGAGATGGTGGCCTACGCCACCGACAAGGGACTAAAAGGCGGCGGCTACAAGAGTCTCAACCTGCCCTTCGAGCCCCGGCTGCTGGGCCAGCCCAGGGAGATTAGGGAGCGGATGGTGCGGCGGGTGGAGGAGTTCGTCCATACCCTGCTGACCCAGGTGTTCAACGCCCAGGACACCGCCCCCCTGGCCATTGAGGCAATCTTAAAGGCCGGCTCATACGACTTAAAACCCAAGGCCAGCCGCATTGAAGACCCGGCCCAGTGGAGCGAGGCCAGGATCCGCGAGCGGGGCGCCAGTCTGAATACCGACAAGGGCTCGGGCGGGAACTTTGACGACTGAGCGACTGGCGTCACCTCAGTCACCGACAAAAAAGGCCAGGCAAAACCTGGCCTTTTTTGTCGGCTAACGAGAAAAGATCAGGCGGGATTCATTTACCGCAGTGCTTGCAGGCCTTGGCCTGGGCCTTGATGATCTCCGCGCAGTAGGGGCACTCGCGCTGAAAGGTCTTTTTCAGGAGCGCGGCGATGGCCATCTCGGCCAGTTGGCCAATCTCGGTGTGCCGGAAACTGTGGTTGCGGATGGGATCGATGCAGCGGATATCGCCCAGCTCGGTTAACAGCTCGCAGGCCCGGCGTCGGCCCTCCAGCCCCGCATCCTCGTCGGTGATCAGATAGAGCACCGGCTCGAGGTTCGCCTCCCCCACGCAGGTGGCAAGCCCGGCCAAGGCCTCCTTTTCCCTCTGGTAACGCGAGTCCTTGGCCAGCATCGCCTCCTGATCGACAGCGCAGCCGGTGAATGCGTCCTGGCTGCCGACCATCATCGGGCCGCCCTTCGCCTCGCCGGGCAGGATCATATAACGGAAGGAGGCGGTCTGACCGTACTGCTCCTCAACCAGCCGCCAGCCGTTGACGTACAGGGGGCAGTCGTTGTTTAAGCAGACAAAAAAGACGTCGGTGCCCCAGCCCAGACCGTCGCCGACGTGGAAGGGCGGGGTGGAGCAACAGGTGAGCCGGGTCTGGCAGTGAGGACAGAAATGTTCCTCGAGGGCGTACTTGGAGCAGGCGTCTGACATGAAGATTCCTCGCTTAAACGGGCCAATGGCCCTAGGGTTTAGAGGTGGCCGGTGCCGGCGCGTGCTCCCCAGCCTGGGGAGGGGCGGACGGCAGGCGTCAGGTGCTGGAGGAGCCGGCGCCGAAAAACTGCGAGACGGCGATTCCCACCGCCAGCGCGATCAGGATCCAAAGGGTTTTTTTGAGGGAGGCGTTCATGGTGGCGAGGGAAGGAGGTTTACTTAAGGACGGTTTCTCGACTGCCTGCAAATAGATAATGCATAATCGCCAACCGGTCAATGCGCTTTAACGGCAAGGCCGTTTTCCCTGTGACATCCCTGGCCAGAATCGGCTATACTGACCAGGGAAAATCGCGCCCCGGCGCCACCTGCCCCAGTTAGAATTAAATCCAAGGGAACCCATGACCTCATCGCTTCGTCCCGACAGCTACGCCAGAAACACCCTGGAACGCTATACCGGCTCCTCGGTCGAGGAGTTTGGCTCGCATATAATCCTCTGCAACTTTCCCCGATATGTTCAGGATTTCGCGGCTAAAAATAATCTACAGATCAAGTCTGGATACTGGGACGCGGCCCACGACCAGGCGTCGGGAATTTCGATCATCAACTACGGGGTCGGCTCCCCCTCTTCGGGGATCATCATGCACTGCCTGTCTTTTCTCGATAAGCTGAAATGCGTGATCATGCTGGGGATGTGCGGTGGCATCGCCGACGACCTGGAGGTGGGCGACCTCATCATCCCCACCGCCAGCATCCGAGACGAAGGCACCAGCCAGCACTACCTGCCCAAGGACGTGCCAGCCCAGCCCGGCTTCTGGATCAACCGGATCTGCGAGGAGGTGATCACCGCCCGCACCGGCAAAAAGCCAAGAAACGGCATCATGCTGACCACCGACTACCGGATGTGGGAGTTCGACCAGGAGTTCATCGACTACATCCTCAAGCACCGGATCCTGGCTATCGACATGGAGATCGCCACCCTGTTCTCGGTGGGCTACGCCCTAAACGTGCCGGTGGGCGCCATCATGCTGGTCTCGGACCAACCCCTGCGCAAGGGCGGGATCAAGAGCAAGGACAGCGCCACCGAGATCTTCCGCAAGTTTACCGACCATCACCTGCGGATGGGCATCGAAATCATGGAGACGATCCGGTCCGACGACAACGGCGAGGACCAAAAGGAGCCGGTTGAAGCCTGACTGGCGTCAGGTCAGCCCCTTCCAGCGGGCGGTCTATCGGCTGACCGCCCTGATCCCGCCCGGGCGGGTGACTACCTACGGCGCCCTGGCCTGGGCCCTGGGTGGCATCAGCCCGCGGGCGGTGGGTCAGGCCTTGCGGCGTAACCCCTTCGCCCCAGCGGTGCCCTGCCACCGGGTGATCAGGAGTGACCTGACGGTGGGCGGCTTCACGGGCCAGAGCCAGGGCCCGGCGGTGGCCCGCAAGATCGAGCTGCTCACTGGCGAGGGGGTGCTTTTTGCGGATGGCCGGCTGCTCAATCGGGAGCGGCTGTGGACGCCGCCCGCCACCGCCCCCTGACCGTGGCGCGACCTCTCCCTTAGGGGGCGGTGGCGGCGGGCAGGATGAGGGAGACGGTCGTGCCCTGGCCGAGCTGGGATTTGATGTCGATCTGGCCTTGATGTCGGCTGATGATGGTGTGACAGAGGGCGAGCCCCAGGCCCTTGCCCTTGGCGGCGCCCTTGGGGCTGGTGGTGAAGTAAGGGTCAAAGATGCGGGTGATGATCTCGGGCGGGATCCCCACCCCGTGATCGGTCAGGGAGATTCGCACCGCGTCCCGGCCCAGGGGGTTGGCAGCCTGCCCCCCTCCCGGCCCGGCGGGAAGGTTTTCCGCCTCGATCACCAGGGTTCCCCCCTCGGGCATGGCCTCGGCGGCGTTGTAGTAGATGTTGCGGATCACGGTGCGCAGTTGGCCGTAATCGCCCCGCACCGGCCAGATGTCGGGGGCAATCCGTTCCTCGGCCTTGAGTAGGGGCATGGCCTTGCCCAAATGGCCCAGGCTCTCGCCCACCAGCGCCCGCACCGAAACACTGGCCAGCATCGGCTCGCCGCCCTTGGAGAAGGCCAAGAGTTGCCGGGTCAATTCCACCGCCAGGTTGTTGACCATCTTGGCCTGCTTGAGCCACTGCCGTTGGGCCTCGGGGTCGGGCTCCCGCAAGGACAGGTCAAGATAGCCGCCTAGGGCGGTAAGCAGGTTGTTGAAATCGTGGGCCAGGCCGCCGCACAGGGCGCCTAAGGCCTCAAGGTTTAGCGCCTTCTGCCGCTCATCGTCGTTTACAGGGGCCGGTTGCCGCTGGGGGGCGACCTTCTTCAACCGCTCCGCCCGCAGCAGGGCAGCGTGGATCCGCTCCAGAAAGTCGGCCCGCTCCAGCGGCTGGCAGATGTACCAGGCCCCAGCCCGCAAGGCGACCTGGGCCTTGTTATCGTCCTCACCGGGCCCGACAACCAGCACCGGCAGCCTCGGGGCCTCGATGGTCACCGCCAACAAGACGTGGAAGCCGTCGCTCTCCGGGCTTATCAGGTCGGCCAGCACCAGATCGAAATGCCGGCGCCTAAATAGGGCCACCCCCTCCTGGCCATGACGGGCGCAGGTGGGGGCGAAACCCGCCTGCCGCAGCCAATCGGCAAGCTGGTCGAGGGTGGCCTCGTCCTCGTCAACCACCAGGATAGGCGGTCTTTGGCCCCTGGTGACCGGCGCGGACGGTTGAAATTTAAGGTTGGTCATCACTCTCTCTGGGTCGTCCGCCAATCTCAGTTTGCCGTGATGACGGCTAAGGCTGCGGAACTAATTTATTTAATAAGGTTTCGATCTGCTGGCTCCAAGCCTCAGCCAGGGCGGCGGCGGTGGGCGGGAGGGTCAGTTTTAGGCCCAGTTAAACAAGTTGCCGTCCCTCCCTCAAGCCCTTTTTATCAGCCAAGGGGGAGCAATTAACTTAATGCTTTTATTTTAATGATAATAATTCTTACATTGCCAGCTTCCCTAATTTTATGGGCCGGCAACAACCAAGGCAGGACGGTCTCGTGATCGGCTGGCAGAAAATACTTATGCAAAGCCTCGGCCATCCCGGCCAGCTCGCGGCTCGTTTCCCCGGCCAGAGGGCGGAGCTAGAGGCGGTCTGCAAACGGTACCCGATGCGGATCAACCCCTACTACCTGAGCCTGATCCGGGAGGTGGGCGATCCCCTATGGCTACAGGCGGTGCCGGATCTAAGGGAGCTAGACGACCAAGTCTGCCTAGAGGATCCCCTGGCCGAGGAGGACTTAAGCCCGGTGCCCAACCTGATCCACAAGTATCCAGACCGGGTGCTGTTTTTAGTGCACAATCAGTGTGCCATGTACTGCCGGTTCTGCACCCGGAAGCGCAAGGTGGGTACGACCCGGATGCAGATCGGCGAGGAATCGATCCGAGCCGGACTGGACTATATCCGCCAGACCCCGGCGGTGCGGGACGTGTTGGTCTCGGGCGGCGACCCCCTGCTCCTCTCCGACGAACGCCTCGACCAACTGCTCGCCGCCCTGCGGGCCATCCCCACAGTGGAGATCATCCGCATCGGCACCCGGGTGCCCTGCGTCCTGCCCATGCGGGTGACCCCAGCCCTGGCCGCGGTCTTAAAACGCCACCATCCCCTCTACCTCAACACCCACTTCAATCACCCGGCGGAACTGACCCCGGAGGCGGCCCTGGCCTGCGGACGGCTGGCCGACGCCGGCATTCCCCTGGGCTGCCAGACCGTGCTCCTGCACGGGGTCAACGACGACCCGGAGGTCATGAGCCGCCTGATGCGCGGGCTCTTGCGTTTTCGCGTCAAACCATATTATATATTTCAGACGGACATGACCCGGGGCACCAACCACTTCCGCACCTCCATCGCCACCGGCTTGAACATCATGCGCTCCTTAATCGGCCACCACTCCGGCCTGGCGGTACCCACCTACGCCGTGGACGCCCCCGGCGGGGGTGGCAAGATCCCCCTGACTCCCGATTACCTGATCGAGCGCGGCCAGACAGTGCGCTTCGTCAACTACCGGGGCGAGATGTGCTCCTACCAGGACGGTGACTACTGATGCAGCCGGACGACGGCCTCCCCGCCCTCATCGACTTCGACAGCCTGCGTGGCAGCATGGGCCAGTACGAAAATCTACTGCTCCGGCTGCTCGCCCTGTTTCTGGAACAGGCCCCACTCTGGAAGCGCGAGATCGATGAGGCCTTCGCCAGCGGGGAGCCGAACCGGGTGCGGCAAATATGCCACAAAATCAAGGGCGGGGCGGGCACCATCCACGCCGAACGGATCATCGCCACCGCCACCGCGCTGGGACGACAGATCGCCGAACACGGCTTTACCGGAACGGAACCCTTGCGGCTGCGGCTGCTGGCCGCCATTGAGAAGACGGCGGTCTTCGTCCGCGACTCCGGCTACCTGAAGCCGTAATGCTGGCCAAGATCCACAGCGCCACGGTAGAAGGGGTCAACGGCATCCTGGTGGAGGTGGAGGTCGATATCGCCTTCGGCTTACCCACCTTCGCCACCGTCGGCCTGCCGGAGGCGGCGGTGCGGGAAAGCAAGGACCGGGTCAAGGCGGCGATCAAGAACAGCGGCTACGAGTTCCCGGCCCACCGGATCACGGTCAACCTGGCCCCGGCGGACCTGCGCAAGGCCGGCACCGGCTACGACCTGCCCATCGCCCTCGGCATCGTGGCGGCGGCGGGTCTGGTGCCGGAGCTTAGGTTGACCAGCCACCTGGCCCTGGGCGAACTGTCCCTGGATGGCCGGATCCGGCCGGTGCCGGGGGTGCTGCCCATTGTCATGGCCGCCCGCCGTCAGGGTCTGCGCGGGGCGCTGGTGCCGGCCGAAAACGCCCGCGAGGCGGCGGTAGTGCAGGGTATCGAGGTGATTCCGGTCTCCACCCTGCACCAGGCGGTGGAGTTCCTAGCCGGCATCACCGACATCACCCCGGCCCAGGTCGATCTCGAAAACTTTTTTCAAACCACCGTCCGCCACGAGGCCGACCTCGCCGAGGTCAAGGGTCAGGCTCACGCCAAACGGGCCTTGGAGATCGCGGCGGCGGGCGGCCACAACCTGCTCTTCGAGGGCCCGCCGGGCAGCGGCAAGACCATGATGGCCCGCCGCTTGCCCTCCATTCTGCCCGACCTGACCCTGAACGAGGCCCTGGAGACCACCGGCGTCTACAGCGTGGCCGGGCTGATGGGCAAGGACGAGGCCATCGTCATCCAGCGGCCCTTCCGCGCCCCGCATCACACCATCTCCGACGCCGGGTTGATCGGCGGCGGCCAGATCCCCAGGCCGGGCGAGGTTTCCCTGGCGCACAATGGAATTTTGTTCCTAGATGAGCTGGCCGAATTCAAGAAAAATATCCTGGAGGGCCTGCGCCAGCCGCTCGAAGACGGGGTGGTGACCATCTCCCGGGCCGCCAGCTCCCTAAGCTTCCCCGCCCGCTTTATCCTGGTAGCGGCCTCCAACCCTTGCCCCTGCGGTTTTCTGGGCGACAGCCGCCACGACTGCCAGTGTTCCCCAACCCAAATTCAACGTTACCGGGGCCGAATCTCAGGGCCCCTGCTCGACCGCATCGACATGTACGTAGAGGTGGCGGCGGTGCCCTTCGCCGACCTGGCCGCCACCGACGACGACGGCGAGACCTCGGCCACGGTCAAGGCGCGGGTGGTCAAGGCCAGGGAGATCCAGCGGCGGCGGTTTGCCGAACTGCCGCAAGTCCACGCCAACAGCCAAATGCCACCCCGGATGGTCAAGCGCTTCTGCGCCCTGGATCAAGACTCGGAACGGCTGCTGGAGAGGGCGGTCACCCGACTGGGGCTCTCGGCCCGGGCCTTCCGCCGGATCCAGAAGATTGCCCGCACCATCGCCGACCTGGCGGGAGCCCCCCACATCCAGACCGCCCATATCGCCGAGGCCATCCAGTACCGCCGCCTGGACCGGAAATCGGATGCCGGCCCGTTCTGACCCCGGCCCAGGCCTCCGGGTGCTGTTCCCCGACGACCTCGGCCAGGTGGAACTGATCCTGGATGGCTGGAAGGCGTTCTCACCCCAAGAGATCGCCCTGGCGCTGGAGGTCTGCAACGAGGCGGCGGCCCACCCCCTTCAGGAATTTCACGGCTACGGGATCAAAGAGGGGTCGCGGCTTTACGGGTTCGTCGTCTTTGGCGAGATCCCCCTGGCCGACCGGGGCTGGGACCTGTACTGGCTGGGGGTGGAGCGCGGCTATGCCCGGCAGGGCCTTGGCCGGCGGCTCCTTAAGGCGATGGAGGGGATGATCCGGGATCAGGGCGGCCGCCAGATCCACATCGAGACCGCCTCCTCCCCGGCCCTGGCCCCGGCCCGTGGCCTCTACCAGGCGACGGGCTTCATCCTCGCGGCCCGTCTGCCCCACTACTTCCGGGAGGGGGTGGACAAACTGCTCTACTTAAAAAATCTGCCCGGCAGGGGCAGCCCGAACCTAACGACGCGCCAGCATGGATAACGTCACCTTCCTCACCCCCGGCCTGTGGCTGCGGATCATTGTCTCGGTGCTCTGCGGGGCGATGATCGGCCTGGATCGACAGTTGCGGGGCAAGCCGGCAGGCATCCGCACCAGCAGCCTGATCACCCTAGGCACCACCATCTTCGTGACCCTAAGCGCCATCTGCGCCCCTGGCCAGGCCGACCAGCTCCGGGTGCTGAGCCAGGTAGTCACCGGCATCGGCTTTTTGGGCGCCGGGGTAATCATGTCCAAGGAACGCTCGGTCACCGGGGTGACCTCGGCGGCGGTGATCTGGGTCTTGGCCACCATCGGGGCGGCAGCGGGCATGGGTCACTTCGGCATGGCCTTTGCCGTCACCCTGGCCACCCTGGCCGTCCTGCTGGGGGTGGAGTGGCTGGAGGAAAGCTTCCAGAAACTTCGTAGCGGCCCGCACCGCCGGGACTCCTCGTCCTACGAGCAAACGGAGGAGTAAGGGTAGAGGCGGCCAAGGGCCAGCCCTCCCCCGTTACTTACCCCCCTGACCGGGGGCTAAACCGTCTGGCGACGGCCCGACTATGGCGCCAATGGCCTCCGCCAGCTCCCGATACTGGGCCTCAAGGACGGGCAGGAGCCGACCGGCCTCCTCAACCTCGCCAGTCCGGCCGGCCAGCTCGATCCGCCAGGCAGTCTCCTGCATGGCCAAGGCACTGACATTCCTGGCCGCGCCCTTGACCCCGTGCCCCTGATCCCTGATCCGTCCCGAATCGCCCGCCGCCAGCGCCCGCCGCATCTCTTCAAGCCGCTCCGGCATTTCGGCCACAAACACCGCCAGCACCTCCCGCACCAATTCCGCGTCGTCTTGCAGCCTGGCCGAGAGATCGTCGGTGTCGATGATCACCCCCCCGCCCGCCGTTCCCTGATCCCCAGCCCCCCCCGACTCTTCGGCAGCCGTCCCGCTGGCCTTTGCCTGGCCATCAACCTCACCGTCACCCAGCCATTTATACAGCACCCGCGACATCTCGTGGATGGAGAGCGGCTTACTTAGGTAATCGTCCATGCCCGCGGCCAGACAGCGTTCCCGGTCTCCGGTAAGGGCGTGGGCGGTCAGGGCAACGATGGGCGTCTGGCGGCCCCCCTCCTCATGCCGCCTGATCTCGGCGGTAGCGGCAAAACCGTCCAAAACCGGCATCTGGCAATCCATGAGGATGAGATCGAAGCGGCGGCCCTGCGCCGCCCGCGCCGCCTCCTCGCCGTTTACCGCCACCTCCGGCTCGATGCCGAACTTCTTGAGCAGACCCCAGGCCACCTGCCGGTTGGTGGAGTTGTCCTCGGCCAGCAGCACCCTGGCCTGGGGCCAGGCGGCAAGCCGCGTCCCGGCGGCCGGCCAGGCCGGGGCAAGGCCGTCCGGGCCTTCCGGCTCGAAGCTGCTCTCCCCCTGCCGCAGACGCGCCAGGGCAAGCATAAATTCCCGCCTCCGCACCGGCTTCTCCAGCCGGCCCGCCAGCCCCAGCTCGCGCAGACGGTCGATCTCAAGCGAACCGCCCAGAGGGGCGGTCAACAACAGCCGAGGCCCGCCCAAACCGAAATCGGCAATGATGTCCCCAGCCAGGGCCTCACCCGTGGTGTCGGGCAGCCGCCAGTCGAGCACCACCAGCTCGAACGCCCGCCCCGCCTCCGCCGCCTCCCGCAGCAAGGCTAGGGCCGCGGCCCCCGACTCCGCCTCGCTAACCTCACAGGCCCCCTCGCCCAGCAGGGTGGCCAGCCACTCCCGACTGTGGCGGTTGCCGTCCACCACCAGGGTGCGCCGGCCCGGCCCCACCGTCTCCGCCGGCCCGGCCGCCGCCTTTCCGGGCATCAGCCGGGCCGTAAACCAGAAACAGGCCCCCACGCCCGGCTCGCCCCGGGCCCCGATCTCGCCGCCCATCAGCTCCGCCAGTTGCTTACAGATGGCCAGTCCCAGGCCGGTGCCGCCGTAGGCGCGGGTGGTCGAGGCGTCGGCCTGGACAAAGGGTTGAAACAGGGCCGGGGCCTGGTCCGGATCGATGCCGATCCCGGTGTCGCTGACCTCCAGACGCAGGGTGACCCCCTCCTCGGAGGCCTCGTCGATACTGGCCACCAGCCGCACCTCACCCTGGCTGGTGAACTTGATGGCATTGGCAATCAGGTTGGTAAGCGTCTGGCGCAAACGGCCGGGGTCGCCGACCGCCGAGTTCGGCACCTCCCGGTGCAGGTGGCAGATCAGCTCGATCCCCTTGCGCTGGGTAGCGGCGGCCAAGAGCCGACAGCAATTCTCGATCAGCGTCCGGGGATTGAACTCGATGGCCTCCAGCGTCACCTTGCCGGCCTCGATCCGGGAGAGGTCCAGGAGGTCGTTCAAGATGGTGAGCAGGGCGTCGGCGCTGGCCCGCACCACCGACAGATACTCGCGCTGCTCGTCGGTCAGGCTGGTGGTGAGCAACAGATCGGTCATGGCGATCACCCCGTTCATGGGGGTGCGGATCTCGTGGCTCATGTTGGCCAAGAAGTCGCTCTTAGCGTTGTTGGCCCGCAGGGCGTCGATGGCCAACTTATTGGCCAGGTCCACGGCCACCGTCAGCCGGTTGTTGGTGGCCGTGAGCTTATCCTGGGAGGCCAGCAGCTCTCTCTCCGCCTCCTTTTGCAGGGTGATGTCCTTGCAGGCCTCGATCATCTGGATCACCTCCCCCTGGTCGTCGAAGATGGGCGAGGCGGTGATCTCCACCCAGCGGGGCTCGCCGAGGGCGGCTACGTGGACGTGGGTGACGTTGACCGGCTGCCGGTAGGACAAGACCAGGGGCAAGGGGCAGGGATCGTCGGCGCCGGTGCAGGGCTGGCTCCGGTGGTGGGATAGCTGGTGACAAGACAGTCCCCTGGCCACCGGATCGCAGTCCGCCAGGCGGTGCACCGCCTGGTTGGCCATCACCACCTTGTAGTCGCGATCAATCACCAGGAAACTGTCCGGGATGGCGTCGATGGTGGCCAGCAACTGGCCGTGGGCCTTGACTATCTTCCTCTCGGCCGCCGCGGCCTTGCGGATCAAGAACCAAAGAAAGAGCAGGAGGCCGGCGGCGGCGCAGGTCAGGGTCAGGGTGGCCACCGTCTTGATTTTGTTCAAAAGCCGCCGGTGGCGGGTGATGTCGCGGTCGATCCGGAATACCCCGCGCAGGTCGCCACCCGCCATCACCGGCACGAATACCTGGGAGAGGGCGCCCCCGCCCTCCGGCGCCACCAAGATCCGGGCCGTCTTCTTGCCCGCCCGCAGGGTGGCCAGGAGCCGCTCCGGCAGGCCGTGACCGGGCAGGGGCTCTCCGCCGCTCACGTAACTCGGAACGCCAGTGGCCGAGTAGATGACAATCCGGGTCAGATGGAAATCGTTTATACTGTCGGCAAAGTCCTTGACCGGAGGCAAACCGCCGCTCAGACAGTCCGGGCAGAGGCGCTCGAGATGGGTCGCCACCTGCAACCCGTCGTTCTCCTCGTAGGAGATCAGGACGCTGTCGAACAGGGGGAAGATGTAGAAAAAATTAAAAGCCAGCAAGCCGGCGATGGCGACCCACAGGCTGACGGTCAGGTAGTTTAGCTTGAAGGGCTCCTTGGGCATGGGCGTATTCCTAGGGCGTAAGATTTTTTTAGTTTCGCGCACTATGGGGAAAAGGCCGTTTCCTGTCAAGCGACAATCCTACAATGTGTCATTTATCCCCCAGGGAACGCCCGGTTTTCGCCCGCCCCCCTCTTGCGCCTTGACATGACCGGCCAGGGCCGGTTAAACAGAAAGGCTACCCACCCCAGCGGATACGGGAGTGGTCATCACTAAAAAATTTTGGATACGACATGGCAACCGATCTGATTATCAACGCCACCTCCTACGAGGTCCGGGTGGCCCTGGTGGAGCACGGCGAACTGGTGGAGTTCTACCTGGAACGGCCATCGGAGAAGGGGCTGGTGGGCAACATCTACCATGGCCGGGTGGTGCGGGTGCTGCCGGGGATGCAGGCGGCCTTCGTCGATATCGGCCTGGAGCGCACCGGTTTCCTGTACGTGGACGAGGTCAACGTCGGCAACCAGAAGATGGACAACCTGCCCTCCCCGACCAACGGCGACGACGACCACCTGGCCACCGATTTCTTGGTGCAGCGCGAGCCGGGCAGCAACATCGACGACCTGCTGGTGGAGGGCCAGGAACTCTTGGTGCAGATCACCAAGGAACCCATCGGCAGCAAGGGCGCCCGGCTCACCTGCAACATCACCCTGCCCTGCCGCAACCTGGTCTTCATGCCCATGAACGACCACATCGGCGTCTCCCGCAAGATCGAGGACGAGGAACTGCGCCAGCGGTTGAAGGAGATGATCGAGTCCATGCGCCCGGCGGACACCGGCTTCATCGTCCGCACCGTGGCCGAGAACGCCACACTGGAGGACATGGAGGCCGACATGGAGTTCCTCTTGAACCTCTGGGGCGAGATCCAGACTCGGGCCTCCCGCCACCAGGTGCCGAGCCTGGTTTACGAGGACTTGGACATCATCCTGCGGGTGGTGCGGGACGTATTCTCCACCGCCGTGGATCGGGTGGTGGCGGACGAAAAGGGCACCTACGACCGGGTGGTGAACTTCGTCGAGCACTTCGCCCCCCGCCTCCGTCACAAGGTACACCTGTTCTCGGAGGAGACCCCGGTCTTCGAGGCCTACGGCATCGAAATGGACATTAACCGGGTGTTGAACAA
>JAJXUT010000124.1 GCA_021782655.1 Deltaproteobacteria bacterium | reverse complement strand
CGCCGACTTGAGCCTGTTTAGCCCCTTTGGCACCCGGATTCACGGGCTTAAGGGGGTGGTGGTCGGGGTGTCGTCCGTAGCCGGCTCGCGGGCCACGGTGCAACTGGATGGCCTGGTTGACCGCTACGGCGAGGCCAAGCTGAGGGGGTCGCTCGTCCCCGCCGATCCCAAGCTGTTTACCGATCTGGCGCTTGATTTCCGCAACCTGGAGATGGCCAAGCTCACCCCCTATTCCGGCACCTTTGCCGGACGCAGGATAGATTCCGGCAAGCTGTCGGTGGACTTGAAGTACCAGATCGATCACGGCGAACTGAAGGGCGATAACCGTTTCGTGGTCGAGCGCCTGGCCCTGGGCGACAAGGTCAAGAGTCCCGAGGCGGTCAGTCTGCCGCTTGATCTGGCCGTGGCCCTGCTCAAGGACTCGCAGGGGGTTATCGACCTGGGGCTGCCGGTGCACGGCGACTTGAACTCCCCCGAGTTCAGTTACGGCTCCCTGGTGTGGAAGGCGTTAACCAACCTGTTCACCAAGATCGTCACCAGCCCTTTCCGGCTGCTGGGCGCCCTTTTGCCCGGTTTCGGAGACGAAAACGCCTTAAAGTCGGTGCGGTTTGAGGCCGGGAGCCGGGAGGTGCCGCCCCCGGAGAGGGAGAAGCTCGCCAGCTTGGCCCAGGCCTTGAGCAAGCGGCCCCAGCTCATCTTGACTATCACTGGTGGCTACAACCCCAAGTCCGACCGGGAGGAGTTGCAGCGCTGGCGGGTGGCTCGCGATCTGGACGCCCTGCTGGGCCAGGCGCCGCTTTCCGCCGATGATCCCGGCCCGGTCGATTTCGCCAACCCCGAGACCGAAAAGGGTCTGCGCCGCCTATTTGCCCGGCGGTTCGGCGATCAGGCCCTGGGCCGGCTGGGGCGGGAGGCGAAGGCGAGTGGCGCGGCAGGGCGGGAGAAGAAGGATGGCGAGACTGAGGGCGCTCAGTTGGCCAGGCTGATGTTTGAGCGGCTGGCGGCAGGGGAAAGCCCTGACGATCAGGAGCTAACCAAGCTGGCCGAGACCCGGGCCCAGGCGGTGGCCGCTGAGTTAACCCAAGCCGACGGCGTGGCTAAGGAGCGATTGGCCATTCAACCCGCCCAGGCCTTAGCGCCCCAAGACCCGGTCGCGGTCAAGTTGGATTTGCGGGCGGGAAGGTAGCAAGGAAAGAGGCGAGACGCGGAGACACTTCCCGGGCCGGTTTGAAACTGCCGCCCAGCCTGCTCTGCGTGTTCATGGCTAAAAAAACAAGATGCTCGGCAGGGCGCAGTGATTGTTCGGCCATAGGCCCACCAAAACGGCTTGTCTTTTTTTCGCCACGTTGTTATATATAGCACCCATCAAAGGGCGATTAACTCAGCGGTAAGAGTGCTACCTTCACACGGTAGAAGTCACAGGTTCGAATCCCGTATCGCCCACCATCGCATCATCCCAGTATCGTCCGATACTGTCCTGAAAGGCCTGAGGAATCAGGCCTTTTTCTTTTTTTTGTCCGCGACATAATCCATCCGCAGTGCCCGTTATTTCTCGACGGCTTAAGGCGTTTCGTCTCCGGTGGCCTTTTGCTCGGGAGCTGACAGATGCTCGTCATCCCCGGCGGCTGGGACTGTCGCCTCGGTTTGCTCGTCGGAAGCGGAAGCGGGCGAGGCCTCCCCCGGCAGATTCCCCTCCCCAGACTGATCGCCGTTGGCGACCGGCAGAAAGTTGATGCCCTCCGGCACCTTGAAGTCGGCCTCGGCCTGGTACTTGGGGCTGACGTTCTGCATGAAGGCCAGCCAGATCGGCGCCGCCGCCTGGCCGCCGGTTTCCCTTCTTCCCAGGGTCTGCAACTTGTCGTATCCCACCCAAACCCCGGCGATCAGTTTCGGGGTGTAGCCAATGAACCAGGCATCGATGTCCTGATCCGTGGTCCCGGTTTTGCCTGCCGAGAACGGGATGCCGCGGGCGTTCTTGCCGGTGCCTTCCGCGATAACCCCCTTTAAGAGATAGGTGATCTGGTAGGCCACCCGGGGGTCGATCGCCTTGATGGGCGTTGTTTGCGTCCGCTCCAGCAGCTTGCCTTGGCGATCGGTTATTTCTTCAATCATTACCGGATGATAATGATCGCCGCCGTTGGCGAAGGCATCGTAGGCCGAGGTCAGCTCCAAGGGGGAGACGACCGAGGAGCCCAGGGCCAGGGAGAGGTTGGGAACGAGCGGCGAGTTGATCCCCAGGGTGCGGGCCGTCTTGATTGCCGCCTGGGGGCCGATGGTCTGCAACAGCTTGATGGTCACGATGTTGTTGGAGTGAATCAGGGCGTTGCGGAGGGAGGTGGGGCCGCCGAAGCGGCCCTCGTAGTTCTTGGGCCGCCAGATGCCGTTGCCGCTCTTGAACTCGACGGGCGCGTCCTCGAAGATGCTGTTGGGGGTGAAGCCCTTGGCGAAGGCGGTGGCGTAGATGATCGGCTTAAAGGCCGAGCCTGGCTGGCGTCGGGCCTGGGTCGCCCGGTTGAACTGGCTGGCCTTGAAGCCGGAGCCACCCACCAGGGCCAGCACCCGGCCGCTGCCGGCCTCGATGCAGACCAGGGCCGCCTGGGGCGGCTCGGCGGCCATGTCGGGGTGGCGGGCTTGCCACTGCTTGATCCCTTGGCTGATGGCGTTGACCGCGTCTTTTTGCAGTTCGAGATCCAGGGTGGTGTGGATCTTGAGCCCGCCTTGGTAGAGCAGGTCATGGCCATAGGTGTCGCCGACGTAGTTCTTGACCTGCTGGGCAAAGTACTCCGCCGCCGCCGGGGGCCCAGACTGCGCGGCCCAGAGCAGGGGGGAGATATAGGCCTTGCGGGCCGCAGTAGGGGTGATGTAGCCGTCGGCGGCCATCTGGTTTAAGACGTAGGCCTGCCGGGCCTTGGCCCGCTCAAAGTGTTTGAAGGGCGAGTAGCGGCTAGGGGCCTGGGGCAGGCCAGCTAGGATGGCCATCTCCCCCAGGGTCAGCTCGGAGAGCGGCTTGCCGAAGTAGGTGCTGGCGGCGGCGGTCACCCCGTAGGCACCCTCGCCCAGGTAAACCTGATTCAGATAGATGTGCAGGATGTCGCTCTTGGAGAGGAATTTGTCGATCCGGTAGGCGAGGATGGCCTCCTTGATCTTTCTGGTATAGGTCTTCTCCGGGGAGAGCAGCAAGGCCCTGGCGACCTGTTGGGTGATGGTGCTGGCGCCCTGGCCGCGTCCGCCGTCTTTTAAGTTGTGGATAAAGGCCCGAACGATTGACCAGGCATCTACCCCCTGGTGCTGATAGAACCTGGCATCCTCCGCCGCCAGGAAGGCGTTGATCAGCATCTTGGGAATATCTTTGATGTCGGCAAGTTGCCGGTTTTCGGTAAAGGCCCAGCCGATGGTCTCGTTGTCCTGATCCAGGATGAAGCTGGCGGCGTGGGGTTGGTAATCGGCCATCGAGCTGATGTCGGGCAGGTTCAGGGCGGCCAGGAGGTAGAGGGCGGCGGTGATGACAATGGTGAGCAGGCCGCTGATCGAGAGCAGGAAGAGGCTGAGCTGGAGATAGCCCCAGATCCAGGGTTGGGAGGCCTTGGGCGTCGACGGCTCCTGGCTGGAGGGCGTCTCGGGCGGCGGCTGGGGGAGCTCGCGCTCCCCAGTGATGGTTAGGAGGCCTGGTTGGCTGCGCATGACGGGGTCAGGTCGCGGCCGGGCCAATAAAAAAGCCGCCCCGAGGAGCAGCTTTTCTTGGCGCGGCCTGCGGGGCAAGAGAAATTACTTGATGTGACAGCCGAGGCACTTGGTGGGGGCGGGCTTGCCCTGGGCTTCCATCTTCTTGTGGCACTCCTTGCAGCGGGCATGTCCGACCGCCTTAAGCGAGGTCAACTCGGGGTTTTTGAAGTCCTTGTTGTGGCAGCTTTCGCATTTTTTTTCCTGGCCCGGCACATAGGGGCCCTTCTTGCCGTCGGCGGTCATGGTGTGATGGCATTCCTCGCACTTGAACATGGCCTGGTGCTTTTTGTGGGGGAATCTCGCCGGCTTGGTGCCGGTGGAGGTCTGGAGGATGATCTCTTCCGGCCCGTTGTTTACCGCCAGCGACAACCCGGCGGCCATCAGGGAAAAAAAGAGAATAAGAACAGGAATAACATAGCGTTTTTGATTGGTTATCTGCATCGTTTCTCTCCCGGCGCTGAATATAAAATGAATGATTATTCACCGACTTGCAGGCGGAGTATTATTCCTTTGCCCGGCGTTTGTCAAGGAGGAAAGGACGAGGGAGGTTTACTGCCCAGGCAGCTTGGGATGGCAGGTTTTACAGAGTCTTTGACCCTTGGCCCGGCGCA
>JAJXUT010000038.1 GCA_021782655.1 Deltaproteobacteria bacterium | reverse complement strand
TATCTTGGCCAAGGGCAAAAACACCTGACCCATGGCGGGCCGGGGGGACTGATCCGCATCAGGGCGGACAACGATTTGGCTTAAACTTGCGGGAGGTGGGAATCAGGAAGCCCCCTTCTCCGCCGGAGACGAGCAGGGGGGACAGGGACAGGCGGGAAGGCCCTGGTGGATTTAGTTCATCAAGACGGCGTTCACCGCCTCGACCAGCTCCTGGCGGGAGACGGGCTTGGCCAAGGTCTTTCTAGTGCCGATGCTTTCGGCCAAGGCCAGATAGCGTTCCGGGGCGATCACCCCGCCACCGGAGATAGCGATCACCGGCACGTTGGGGGACTCCTTCTCGATCTCCATGATCATCTTCAGTCCGTCCTTGACCGGCATAACCATGTCGGTGATGATCAGATCAACCGCCGAACGCCGGAACAGCTCCAGGCCCTCCTGGCCGTTGTTGGCGGTGATAACCTCGTGCTTCTCTCCCTCCAGGATCTGCTGGAAGATTTTGATTACCCAGGGATCATCGTCGATTAACAGTATGCGGGCCACGGCCTGTCCTCCTGCCTTAAGTAAAAATACTCATCCGGTGGATGAAAGCGATAAGTGACAGCTTTGCATTTTTCGTGACAGTTGTCACGTACCCCCGCCCCGGAGGCGGGCAGGGCCGTTAATCCCCACAATTCACCATATTGCCGCCGGTGTCAACAGTAGTTTAACCTCTTGGGCGCGGACAGCCGGCGACAACTTATTTGGGTAAGGGCGGGCAGCAACAGCCGCTCCCCTCCCGGGGCAAGGCCATCAAGGCCGGCGGCGGGCAATTACCGGTTTTCCTCCGGGAAGGACGAATCTTGTAATCCCCGCCCCCACTTGCGTGCTTGGCGGTTTCCTCCCGGTAATCTCCGGTCTTGGCCCAGATTGATTAGACGCCTTCCCCTTCCCTGGCCAGCTCGTCCTTAACCTCGGCCCAAAGGCCAAGCTGCTCGGCCAGGGACAACTCCGCCACCGTCCGCCCCCCGGCCTTGGCCTTGGCCTCCAGCCGGGTGAAACGGCGAATGAACTTGTTGGTGGCGGAGGTCAAACTGTCCTCGCAGTTGAGCTTGTTCAGCCGGCCTAGGTTAACCAGCATGAAGAGGACATCGCCCAGCTCCTCGTCGATCATTTCAGGCTGGCCTTTCGCCACCGCCTGGCGCAACTCGCCGACCTCCTCCTCCAGCTTGGCCAGGGCCTGGCCGGTGTCCCGCCACTCAAAACCGTTGTGAGCGGCACGCTCGCAGACCCTCTGCGCCCGGCGCAGGGCCGGCAGGCTGCGGGGCACGTTGTTTAAAAGATCGACCACGGCCCCCGGCTCCTTCTTCTCCGCGGCCTTGAGCTGATTCCAGCGCCGACGCTGCTCCTCCTCCGAGGTGACCACCTCGTCCCCGAAGACGTGAGGGTGGCGTTTGATCATCTTCTCCACGATGCCGGCCAAAGACTCGGCTATGGTGAAGCGGCCCTGCTCCTCGAAGAGCTGGCCGATAAAGACCAGCTGGAAGAAGAGGTCGCCCAGCTCCTCCCGCACCAGTCCGGCGTCGTCGCGGTCGATGGCCTCCAAGAGCTCGTGGGCCTCTTCCAGCAGATAGGACTTGAGGCTCTGGGGGGTCTGACGCCGATCCCAGGGACAGCCGCCCGGCTGCCGCAGGGTGACGATGATCTGGCGCAAGGCCTCGAATCTTTCTTCGGATGAGGGCATTGGGGAATTTATCGAATAAATTGCCTGGTTAGTCAGCGTGCAGCAGGGGTAGCAGCTCCAGGGGGTGGTGCAACAGCTCCCTGGCCCCGGCGGCCAGAAGCTCTGAGGCGGTGCGGAAGCCCCACAGGGCACCCAAGGGGTACATGCCGCTGGCGATGGCGGTCTGCATGTCGGTGTTGGTGTCGCCAAGATAGAGCAACCGCGCGGACGGCAGGGAGAGCGCCTGGGCGATGGCCAGGGCCCCGCCGGGGGCGGGCTTCTTGGGCACTTCGGGCCGCTGGCCGCGCACCTCGCTCCATGGCAAGCCGGGCAGGAAATGGCCGACCATCCTCCGGGTGAACTCGTCCGGCTTGTTGGAGAGGATGGCCAGGCGCAGCCCCAGGCCGGCGAGCCGGTCGAGCAAGTCCTGGACGCCGGGATAGGGCCGGGTCTGCTCGGCCCAGCGGCGGCCGTATTCCTCGCGCATGGCGGCCACGCAGCGGGCGATGTTCTCCTCGTCGCGCCGGGTCTCGGGCAGGACGCGGCGGGCCAGGGTCGCCATGCCGTCGCCCACGAAATAGCGGTAGGCCTCCCGAGGATGTCCAGGCAGGCCAAGGCCAGCCAGGGCCGCGTTCATCGAGTCGGCCAGGTCGGTCAAGGTGTCGAGCAGGGTGCCGTCCAGATCGAAGAGGACGGCCTGGAAGTGGTAGCTTGCGGGCATGATGACGATCCTGGCAGATTGTATAGGTAAGCGCAGTCAGCCGGTAAAGGCGACGCCGGGCCTAGTTCACTCGCGCCAGTCCGGCCCTATCTCCCAGCGGCCCCGGCGGTCGGGCTGCAAGATCGCCTCCTGCAGCAGGGAGAAAAAGCGCGGCCCCGGCACCTCCCGAGCGCCCAGGGAGAGCAGGTGCTCGGTGCGCATCTGGCAGTCGATCAGGGCAAACCCCCAGGCCGAGAGCTGCCGAGCCAGCATGGCCAGGGCGGCCTTGGAGCTGTTGGCCACCCGGCTGAACATCGACTCGCCAAAGAATACCCCGCCGATGGCGATTCCGTACAGGCCGCCGGCCAAGGCGCCGTCCCGCCAACACTCCAGGGAGTGGGCGAATCCCAGCTCGTGCAACTGGCAGTAAGCCTCGATCATCTCCGGGTTGAGCCAGGTGGCTTGGCCCTGACCGGTGCGCACCGTGGCACAGACGGTGATTACCTCCCGAAAGGCACAGTCGGCGGAAAAACTGAAGGCCCCGGACTTAAGCTCGCGGCCCAGACGGCGGGAGAGATGGAACTCCGCCGGCCTTAGGATCAGCCGGGGCGAGGGTGCCCACCAGAGGATGGGGTCGCCCTCGGCGTACCAAGGGAAGATCCCCATCTGGTAGGCAAGCAGCAGACGCTCGGGGGAGAGGTCACCGCCGATGGCCAGCAGGCCGTCCTCCCTGGCCAGTTCGGGGGGCGGAAAATAGAGGCTGTCGCCTAAGGCGAATACCGTCATGAGCAAGGCCCCGCCGACGCGGTAGTCCCGCCCCGGACAGGAAAGAGAGCCGGCTTATTAAGCCAAGCTGGACAGCGCCGACCAGCCGGCCGATTTGCTGAGCCGGCCCTGGTTTCTGGAGATCAACAGGCACTGGCTCTCGGGCAGGGTGCTCACCAGGCGCAGGCCGTCCTCGGGCCGCATGACCATCAGCCCGGTGGACAGGGCGTCGGCATCGACCAGCCTGGCGGCGGTGGCGGTGGTGCTGGTGGAGAAAAGCGGCGAGTGGCCGGTCTGGGGGGTGATGATGTGGTGGTAGATCATCTCCTTGTCGTAGAAGATCTCGTAGCCGCCGGAGGTGCCGATGGCCCCGCTGCGCAGGGAGACGATGTCCGGGTAGTGGTCGCTGTGATTCGGATTCTTGATCGCCACCGTCCAGGGGGCGCCCTTGTCCGCCGCCCCGCTTACCCGGATGTCGCCACTGGCGTTAAGCAGGTGGTTGGTGACCCCCAGCTTGGTGAGCAGGGCCGAGGCCCGGTCGCAGATATAGCCCGGCGCGATGCCGTCTAAGGTGATGCCCATACCCTCCTTGGCAAAGGAGATGGCACTGCCCTTAACCCGCAGGTGCTCGGAGCCCACCCGGGACAGCAGGGCCAAGATCTCGGCCTCGGCGGGAGGATGGCCGGCGGCGGGGATCTTTTGGAACAACTGGCACACCGGCTCCACCGTGATGTCGAAGGCGCCGTTGGTCAGCCGGTGGTGGAAGAGGGAGCGGTTGACCACCTCCAGCAGCTCGGGCGGGGCCTGACGCAGGACGCCGGTGCGGTTTAGCTCCGCCACCGCCGTGCCGCTATCGTGGCGACTAAAGATCTTGCACAACCGATCGACCTCGGCCCAGGCCAGGCCCAGGGCGTTCTGGGCCTGATCGCGGGAGGGATGAAAGACAGTGATGGAGAGAAAGGAGCCCATCGACAGCCGGTTGTCGGAGACCTTGTACTCCTGCTTGCCAAAGAGCAGGGCCTCGGCCCGGTTGGCGGGCAGCAGGCCGGCGGCGGAGCCGGCCACGGCCCCGGCGCTCAACAGGCCGCAGAGCTTGAGGAAGGAACGGCGCTTGGCGTCGCAGGGTTCGGCGGTGGTCGTATCTCGCATGGTTTTATCCTCGGCGGCTTGCATACTGGCTTTAGGCCGCCATCTTCAGTCCCACACCGGCCTGGCGGGTGATCACCTCTCGCCCCTGGTATCTGCGCATGATCTTGCGCGGGCACTTCTCGACGCAGATCTCCTGGCACTCCGGGCCGTAGGCGATGCACTTTGCATGATCCACCCGGATCAGGCCGTCCGGGTAAGAGACCGCCTGGGCCGGACATTTCTTCACGCATATCTGGCAGGAGATGCAGCCCACCTCGCACACCGCCCGCACCTGCTTGCCCAGGTCTTTGGTGCTGCACGGCACGTGCACCCTGGCCTTGACGGTCATCAGCTCTAGCACCCGCTTGGGGCAGACCTTGACGCAGGTGCCACAACCCACGCACTTGTCGGGGTTGACCTGGGGGAAGCTATCGACCATGGTGATGGCGTCGAAGGGGCAGCTCTCGGCGCACTCGCCCAGACCGATACAGGCGTAGTTGCAGGCCGACGGCCCGCCGAAGGCCAAGCCCGCCGCAGTGCAGGAGGCAAAGCCGATATACTCGTGCTTGTGGCTCACCCGGCCCTCAATCCGCGAGCAGCGGGCCACCGCGATCACGTCCTCCACCGCCGCCATCCGCTTGCCGGTCAGCTCCGCCACCCGGGCCGCCACCTTTTCCTTGCCGGGGAAACAGAGGTTGGGCGGCACCTCGGGGTCGTTGACCACCGCCATGGCGTAGCCCTCGCAGCCGGGATAGCCGCAGCCGCCGCACTGGGCCCCGGCCAGGGATTCCAGCACCTCCTGCACCAGGGGGTTGACCTCGACCGCGAACTTATGGGCCGCCAGCGCCAAGCCGATACCGAAGAACAGGCCGATGCAGCCGAGCAGGGCGACGCCGCCCAGGGCGAGTTTGACCAAGGATGGGTCCATCGCTAACACCTAGAAAAGTTTGAGCCCCGAGAAGCCCAGGAAGGCCAGGGCAAACTGACCGGCGACGATAAAGGCAATCGGCACCCCCTTGAAGGTGGGCGGGATATTGGCCAGATCCATCCGTTCCCGCGCCGAGCTCATCAGGTACAGGGCCAGGAGAAAACCGCCCCCGGCGCCCAAGGCCAGCATCAGCGACTCCAGGAAGTTATACTCGTTGTCGGCCAGCATCAGGGGCACGGCGATGATCACGCAGTTGGCGATCACCAGCACCAGATAAACCCCAAAGGCCTTAAACAGGGTGGGGTTAACCTTACGCAGCACCGTGTCCACCGCCTGCACGGTGAGCGACACCAGACCGATGAAGATGACAACCTGCAGGAATCCCAACTGGTAAGGCTTGAGGATATACTGGTAGAAAAACCAGCTCATGATGGCGCTCACCACCATGACGATGGTGAAGGTGATGCCCATGCCCTTGGCGGTGTCCTTGCGCTTGGAGGTGCCGAAGAAGACGCACAGCCCCAGGTACTTGGTGAACACGAAGTTGTTGATCAACAGGGCGCTGACCAGGATGGAGAGCAGATAGCCCAGATAGGACTTGCTCACCCGGAAGGTCTCCGGGGCCTGGCCCTTCTTGGTGGCCCCCTGATTCAAGGTCACCAGATGGGTCAGCCGGGTGTTGAGCGGCTCCTTGAAGCTCAAGGTGACCGTCGAACGATCCGCCGAGACCAGGGCCTGGGCCACGGGCAGACTGATGTCCGGGTTCTGCTCCTCGCTCACCCGGTAGTGGGCGGGGTCGCCCAGCACCTTGGCGTCCGCCGGATTCGCCAGGCTGAGGACGATCTCGTTCGTCCCCTTAAAGCTGGCCTTGGCGGCCAGACCCGCGGCCCGGGCCGCCATCGGCAGAAACAGGCCGCACAGGAGAAGCAACAGTATCCGTCTGTAGTTGGGGGCAATCATGGCATCACGCCCGTTTGGCCCGCCGGTAGGCAAGCTCGATGTAGTTGAAGAAGGCCATCATCAATCCCACGCAGAAGAAACCGGCAAAGGGCAGGACGAAGAACAGCAACGGCTTGAAGCCCAGCACGTCGTGGCCCAGGATGGTGCCCTGGCCCAGGAGCTCCCGCACCAGACCGAGCGACATCATCCCGAACATGAAGCCCAGGCCCATGCCCACCCCGTCCCAGAAGGAGGCGGTGACGCTCTCCTTGCAGGCGAACATCTCCAGTCGCATGGTGATGATGGCAAAGGCCACGATCAGCTTGATGAAGATGCCCATCTTGGCGTAGGCCACGGGCATATAGGCGGCCAGCACCATGTCGATCACCGTCACCCAGGTGGCGATGGTCAGGGTATAGGTGGGGATGCGGATCCGGGGATGGATGACGTTCTTGAACAGGGAGATGGTGCAGCTCGAAAAAACCTGGACGAAAAGCACCGCCACCCCCAGCATAAAGCCGTTCATCACCGTGGTGCTGATCCCCACCGCCGGGCACATGGAAAGCACCAGCCTGAAGATGGGGTTTTCGTTTAGGATGCCGTTGGTTACCAGTTGCAGGCTGGTCTTGTCAGTTGCCATGCCCATTACCTCGAAAATTAGCCGCCCCGCCTCCCATTCCGGTTCAGAAGGGGACGGCGATCTTCTGCTCCTTGAGCGCCTGATCCAGGAGCCCCAGACGATAGACAAACTTCTGCACCATGGCCTTGACCCCCTCGGTCACCGAGCGACTGGAGATGGTGGCCCCGGTCAGGGCGTAGATATCCTTGCCGCTATACTCGGCCTCGATCTTGGCCACCTGCTCCGCCGACAGGCCCCCGGAACCCGCGCCGCCGTCCGCCTCCAGCGCCCGGCGGTACTCGTCCGGCAGCGGGGTCTTGACCACGCCAAGCTTCCGCATCGTCTCCAGGGTCTTGGCCTTGAACTGGTTCTTGAAGTATTTCTGGACGATCTCGCCGCCCAGGCCCGGGTCCTCCTCGCTCTCCATGATCTCCAGACCCCGGATGGAAAAGTCCTGGTTCAAGGCCAGCATGGCGGTGATGAAGGTCTTAAACCCCGGGAATCGGCCTGGCAGCAGATAGGCCAGGCGCTGGCCGCCCTCGGTGACCACGATGGTCTGGTCGGCGTAGCGCGCCTTGCCGTCCCCGCCCAGCGCCGTCTGAATGGCGGCAGCGCGTTTCGTCTCCTCCTTGGCCACCTCTGGGCTTAGGGCCACTGGCCGCTGGCCCACGAACTTGCCGTCCAGATCGATGATGACCAGGGTCATGCCCGCCTCCCCGGCCCCGCCGGGCAAGAGGTAGCCGATCTCCTCGCCGCCCTTGGCGGTGATGAGATAGCGGTAGATTGGATGCAGCTTTAGGCTGGCCGGGGCCGACTTGACGCTTGAGTAGCCGAGCAGAGAGAGCATCACCTTCCGCTCGTTTAATTCAGCGTTGTGACGCTTGGCCTGATTAGTGAGCACGAAGGCGCCGCCCATGACCGCCCCCGCCAGCAGGCAGGCCACGGTCAGACGAAAGATGATGGTCAGGATGTCCTTCACTTCACCCCTCCCAACGGCGGCGCGAAACGCCGGGGCTTAAACCAGTCATCCAGCACCGAGCTTAGGGGATTCATCAGCAATATGGCGTAGCAGATGCCCTCCGGGTAGCCGCCCTTCAGGCGAATGAGCACAGTTAAGGCGCCGATCCCCGTTCCGTAGATCAGTTGGGCGATCTTGCCGGTCGGGCAGGTGACGTAGTCGTTGGCCATAAAAAAGGCCCCCAGGAGCGCCCCGCCAGAGAGGATGGCCAACAGAGGGTCACCGCCGAAGTAGTCCGGGCCGCCGAAGATCCAGGTCAGCAGTGCGATAGCGGTCAGCACCGAGACCGGGATGTGCCAGGTTATATATTTCCGGCACATCAGATAGAGCCCGGCCAGGACGATCAGCAGCCCCGAGGTCTCGCCGATGGCCCCTGGCCGCAGGCCCAGGAAGAAGGTGGAGTAGATCTTGGGCACCTCCCCGAACTGCTGGCTCACCGCCGCCATGCCCTGGGTCTTGAGCACCGCCAGCGGGGTGGCGGTGCTGATGGCGTCGAGGGGCCGGCCCAGGCGGGAGAAGATCGACATCCCGCGCAGGGGCGGCAGCCAGGAGGAGGTCATGGCCACCGGGAAGGTGGCCAGCAAGAAGGCCCGGGCCAAGAGGGCCGGGTTGAAGATGTTGTAGCCCAGTCCGCCCAAGAGGTGCTTGCCGATATAGATGGCCATCACCGCCCCCAAGACCGGCAGCAGGTAGGGAACCCCAGGCGGGATGACGTAGGCGATGAGCAGCCCGGTGATCACCGCGCTGCCGTCGGCCACCGTGACCTTGCGGCCCAGGGCCTTCTGACTCGCCACCTCCACCAGCAGGCAACTGGCCACGCTCACCGCCGTGATGATCAGGGTCTGGATGCCGAAGATGAAGACCGACACAAAGAGCAGCGGCAGCAGACAGGCGACCACCGTCCACATGATCCTGGCCACCGACTCCGGGCTCCGCACGTGAGGCGAAACCGACACCTTCCACAGCCGCCGGGGGGCGGAGGCCGGTGGAGTTTCTATCTGGCTGGGCTCGTTAATGGCCGTTCTCCTTTTATTGATAGGCCGGTTAGGCTGTAGGTGTTTAGGCGGTTAGTAACCGAAAAATACTAGGGCCTGGCGCCTTGTTCAGCCACAATTATCGTTCGCTATCACCCAACCGCCACAGCCTAATCAACCTGTTAGCCTAACTTCTTGGCCTTCATCTTGGCCAGGCGGATGAACTGCACCAGGGGCCGCTTGGCCGGGCAGACATAGGCGCAGCAACCGCACTCGAAGCATTCGAAAACCCCGAACTTGGCGGTATCCTGGGCCCGGCCCGCCTCGACGTGGATCGCCACCTCCTTGGGCTCCAGGCCCATCGGGCAGGCCTCGATGCACCAGCCGCAGCGGATGCAGGGGGAGTGAGGGGTGGCGTCGATCTCGTCCTCGGTCAAAAACAGCACCGAGGAGGTGGTCTTGGTCACCGGCACCTCCAGGGTGGAGACGGCGAAACCCATCATCGGCCCGCCCATCACCACCTTGGCCAGTTCCGGCTTGACCCCGCCCAGGTAGGCGACGAGGTCACTGACCCTGGTGCCGACCTTGACCAGCAGGTTGGCGGGACGGGCAATCCCCCGACCGGAGACGGTCAGCACCTTTTCGTACAGGGGCTTGCCCAGGGCCACTGCGTCGTGGATGGCCTTGGTGGTGCCGACGTTGTGCACCACCACCCCCACCGCCGAGGGCAGGGCGAAGGCCGGCACCTTGCGGCCGGTGAGCGCCTGAATGAGCTGTTTTTCCGAGCCCTGGGGATACTTGACCTTCAGCGGCGCCACCGTGATCCGGCCCGGCCCGGAAGATTCCCTGGCCGCCTTGCCCATGGCGGCGATGGCGTCCGGCTTGTTGTTCTCGATGCCGATCCAGCAGTTCTCGATCCCCAGGATCTTCAAGATGATCTGGGCGCCCTCGACGATCTCGGCGCTCGCCTCCAGCATCTGCCGGTGATCGGCGGTGATGTAGGGCTCGCACTCGGCGCCGTTGATGATCAGGGTGTCAACCGGGTTGTCGGGGGGCGGATTGAGCTTGACGTGGGAGGGGAAGCCGGCGCCGCCGATGCCGATGATCCCGGCCCCGTGCACCATCTTGAGCAGCTCGTCCTTGCCGAATTGCCGCCAGTCGCGACGGGCGTAGCTGGCCGGGGCGGCCTCGTGGTTGGTGGCGAGGAGAAGCGAGGGGACACTGACCCGCATCGGGTGGGCCGACTGGCCCAGGCCCTTGACGATGCCGCTGACCGGGGCGTGCAGGGGAACGCCCAGACCCTTGACCACCTCGCCGATGACCTGCCCCTCCTTTACCTCGTCCTTGGCGGCCACCGTTGGGGTGCAGGGGGCGCCGATATGCTGGCCCAGGATAATCTCCAGCTCATCAGGCACCGGCATGACCTCAATGGCCAGGCTGGCGGTCAGTTCCTTGGCGGCGGGAGGGTGCACCCCGCCCTTGGGGAAGGTAAGTAAGGCGGTCATATCAAAACTATTCCAATAAGTTACCTCGTCATCCGGCAGGGGAGGCAAGGCGAATTCATGGCGGGGCAGACCCCCATTGAAAGTGAGATTACATATTCGATTTGCCAGGCTTTGTAAAGGGGAAATGGCCCCCTTCCCCGCCACTCGCCAGCCGTCCGCCTCCCTGGCTCCCCACGGACAAAACGCCCCGATCGCCGAAAATAAATTGCCCAACCGCCAGCCTCCCGGTTATGTTAGGGGTTTTCCAACCATCCAAGGCAAAGCGGATCCATCCCTAACTCCACCCCCGGAACGACTATAAAGACATGACGCAGATCGCCATGCGCAAGATGAAAAAGGATCAGGCCGGCACCATCGCGGCGGTCAAGGTGGGGGGCGAACTGGGGCGCCGGATCAGGGAAATGGGCCTGGTGCCGGGCACCCGGATCGTGATCCAGGGCCGCGCCCCCCTCTACGACCCGGTGGCCATCAGGGTCATGGGCGGCACCCTGACCCTGCGCAACAACGAGGCCGACCTGATCGAGGTCGAGATTGAGGAGGGCGGCAACGCCCCCTCCCAAGGATGAACGCCATGAGCGCCGAGATCGTCATCGCCCTGGCCGGCAACCCCAACGCCGGCAAGACCACCCTGTTCAACGCCATCACCGGGGCCCGCCAGCACGTGGGCAACTATCCGGGGGTGACGGTGGAGAAGAAGGAGGGCCTCTACGAGCTGGAGGGCCAGCGGCTCAAGATCGTCGATCTCCCCGGCACCTACTCCCTAACCGCCTACTCGGTGGAGGAGGTGGTGGCCAGGGACTTCCTGGTCAAAGACCGGCCCCAGGTGGTAGTCAACATCGTCGATGCCGCCAACCTGGAGCGCAACCTCTATCTGACCTGCCAGTTCTGCGAGATGAACCTGCCCCTGGTGGTGGCCTTGAACATGGTCGATGTGGCCAAGGATCGCGGCATCGCCATCGACGCCGAACAGCTCTCTGCCCTGCTCGGGGTGCCGGTGGTGCCGATCGTGGCCCGCACCGGCACCGGGGTCGAGGCCCTGATGCGGGAGGCCCTGGCGATGGCCCGCCAAGGCCCGGGGCCGGAACACCCGGCCATCTCCTACGGCGAGGACCTGGACTCCGCCCTCCTGAGCATGGAGGCGGAGATCGCCAAGACCCCGGCCCTGGCCAGGCTCTACCCCGGACGCTGGCTGGGGGTGAAGGTGCTGGAGGGCGACCAGCGGATCGTCGATCAGGTCAAGGCCGCGGCCCCCGACCCCGCCTCCCGGCTGATCGAGGTGGCGGAGACGGTCTCCCGCCACCTCGATACCACCATGTCCACGACGCCCGAGGCGATGATCGCCGACCACCGCTACGGCTACATCAAATCCATCCTCCGGCAGGGGGTGGTCTCCAGGAAATTCGATCTTGATCGACTCTACACCTCGGACAAGATCGACAAGGTATTGACCAACAGATTCCTGGGGCCTCTGATTATGGTGGGGGTACTGCTGGGGCTCTACTACTTCACCTTCACCTACAGCAAGGCGCCCATCGCTTGGGTGGGGGCCTTCTTCGACTTCCTGGCCGGGCAGGTGGACCGGTTTTTGGCCGATGGGCCGCTCAAGTCGCTTCTGGTCTCGGGGGTGATCCACGGGGTGGGCGGGGTGCTGGGGTTTGTGCCGCTAATCATGCTGATGTTCTTTGGCCTGGCCTTCCTGGAGGATTCCGGTTACCTGGCCCGGGTGGCCTTCATGCTGGACCGGGTGTTCAGGACCTTCGGGCTGCACGGCAACTCGGTGCTGGCCTACGTCCTCTCCGGTGGCATCGCTGGCGGCTGCGCCGTGCCGGGGGTGATGGCCACCCGCACGCTTCGCTCCCACCGCGAGCGGATGGCCACCCTGCTCACCGCCCCCTTCATGAACTGCGGGGCCAAGCTGCCGGTGCTGGCCATGCTGATCGGGGCCTTCTTCTCCGAGTACCAGACCCAGTTCATGCTGTTCTCCACCCTGCTGGCCTGGGCCGTGGCCCTGTTGGTGGCCAAGCTGCTCAGGCTCACCATCTTGAAGGGCGACTCCACCCCCTTCGTCATGGAGTTGCCGCCCTACCGCTTCCCCACCTTCAAGGGCCTGTTGATCCACACCTGGGAGAAGACCTGGAGCTACATCCAGAAGGCGGGCACCGTGATTCTCGGGGTGTCGATCCTGCTCTGGGTGATGATGACCTACCCCGGCCTGCCCGCCGGGGCCAAGGCCCAGTTTGCGGCCGAGCGCCAGGCCGCCGTGGCTGGGGTGCCGGCGTCGGTCGTTAAGGCGGCCACCGCCCCCCCGGAGGAGGAAGAAAATCAGGCCCAGGTCGAGGGCACCGAAGACCCGGATGAGCATCCGGGCCTCAACGGGGCCGAGGATCAGGCAGTGGCCGACCTGCGGGCCAAGCTCGACGACATCGACCAGCGCCAGTCACAGACGGCCCTGGAACATTCCCTGGCGGGCCGGACGGGCCAGGCCTTGGAGTCGGTGAGCTGGCTGCCTGGTTTCGACTGGCGGGTAAACATCGCCCTCCTGGGCGGGCTGGCGGCCAAGGAGGTGATCGTCTCCACCCTGGGCACCGCCTACTCCCTGGGGGCGGTGAACTCGGCGTCTAGCCAGTCGCTGTCCCAGACCCTGGCCGAAGACCCCCACTGGACCCCGCGCCTGGCCCTGGCCCTCGTGGTGTTCATCATGTTCTACGCCCCCTGCGTGGTCACGGTGGCCTGCATCGTCCGGGAGTCGGGCTCCTGGCGCTGGGGGCTGTTTTCGGTGCTCTTCAACACCGGTTTCGCCTTCGCCCTGGCCACCCTGGTTTACCGGCTGGGGGGGATGTTTTAAGCACGGCGGGCCGGGGCGGATGCGGCTCTGGTCGCTGCACCCCAAATACCTTGACCCCCTGGGCCTGGTCGCCCTGTGGCGGGAGGCGCTCCTGGCCCAGGCGGTGCTGGCCGACCGCACCCAGGGCTACCGGCGGCATCCCCAACTCGACCGCTTCCGGGCCCAGGCCGAGCCACTTGCGGCCCTCGGCGCCTATCTGCTCGCGGTGAGCGCCGAGGCCCTGGCCCGCGGCTACACCTTCGACCAGGGAAAGATCATCTCGGCGGTACCGGACGAGGCCAGCCTCCCCGTGACCGCCGGACAGTTGGCCCACGAGTGGCGGCACCTCATGGGTAAGCTCGAAAAACGCGCCCCCCGGCTGCACGCTTGCCATCTAGCCGTGACCGCGCCCGAGTGCCACCCCCTGTTTTTTATCGTCCCTGGCGAGGTCGCCCCGTGGGAACGGCTGACCAGCGGCGTTTGAACCCCCTTTTCAAGACACGACCATGCGCGTATTAAAAGACCTGTTCGACCGTAACCGGGACTGGGCCGGGAAGATCAAGGCCGAGGATCCGGGGTTCTTCGCTCGGTTGTCCGAGCAGCAGCACCCGGAGTACCTGTGGATCGGCTGCGCCGACAGCCGGGTACCGGCCAACCAGATCCTCGGCCTTCTGCCCGGCCAGATCTTCGTGCACCGCAACATCGCCAACCTAGTGGTGCACACCGACCTAAACTGCCTCGCGGTCATCCAGTTCGCGGTCGAGGTGCTGAAGATCAGGCATATCATCGTCTGCGGCCACTACGGATGCAGCGGCATCCGGGCCGCCATGGACAACCGGGAGCACGGGCTGATCGACAACTGGCTGCGTAACATCAAGGACGTCTATCGCTACCACGAGGCCCAGATCAACGCCCTGCCCGGCGCCCAGGCCCGCTTCGACCGGCTCTGCGAGCTGAACGTGGTGGAACAGGTGGCCAACGTCTGCCACACCTCCATCGTCCAGAACGCCTGGAAGGCCGGCCAAGAGCTGGCGGTGCACGGCTGGATCTACGCCATCGACGACGGCATCCTGCAAGACCTTAACGTCTGTGTCACCTGCCCGGACGAAATCTCCCAGATCCATCGGCTCACCTAACATGCACCACGCTTCCGAAAATACCGGCAAGATAGCCCGATCAGCCGGGCTGGTGAGCCTGGCGGTGATGTGCAGCCGGCTGCTGGGCCTGGTGCGGGAGCAGGTGATGGCCGCCCTGTTCGGGGCCGGGATGGCCTACGACGCCTTCGTGGTCGCCTTTAGGATCCCCAACCTGCTGCGCGACCTATTCGCCGAGGGGGCGCTGTCCTCGGCCTTCGTGGCGGTGTTCGCCGATTACGACAGCACCAGGGGCGAAGAGGCCACCTGGCGGCTGGCCAACAACGTCCTGGCCGCCTTGGCGGTAATCCTGGGGATCATCACCCTGGCCGGCATGTTCATGTCCCGGCCCCTAGTGCTGCTGATCGCCCCGGATTTCGCCCGGGTGCCGGACAAGGTGGAGCTGACCCGCCAACTCACGGTGATCATGTTTCCCTTTTTGCTTCTGGTGTCCATGTCGGCGGTGGTGATGGGCATCTTAAACAGCAAGGGCCGCTTCTTCTTGCCCTCCCTGTCTTCCAGCTTCTTCAACCTGGGGTCCATCATCGTCGGGGTGGGACTGGCGCTCATCCTGCCCCGGCTGGGACAGCCGGCCATCGTCGGCATGGCCGTCGGCACCCTGGCGGGCGGCATTCTCCAGCTCGCCGGCCAAATGCCGGCGCTAAGGGCCACCGGCTTCCGGCTCAGGCCCCGGCTCGACTGGTCCGATCCGGGCCTGCGCCGGGTGTTCGCCCTGATGTTGCCCGCCGTCATCGGACTGGGCGCCACCCAGATCAACATCTTCGTCAACACCAACTTCGCCGCCTCCTGCGCCCAGGGTAGCATCTCCTGGCTCAACTACGCCTTCCGGCTGGTGCAGTTTCCCATCGGCATGTTCGGGGTGGCGGTGTCCATCGCCACCATGCCGGTGATCGCCCGCCAGGCCGCCCTTAAAGATATGACGGGGCTCAGGGAAACCTACGTCTCGGCCCTGACCCTGGGGTTTTGCCTGTCGATCCCCTCCACGGTGGGGCTTATCTGCCTGGCCACCCCCCTGGTGCGGGTGATCTTCCAGCACGGCCATTTCGGGCCCGCCGACACCGTCCGCACCGCCCAAGCCCTGTCCTTCTACGTCCTGGGGCTGTTCGCCTACTCGGCGGTCAAGATCACGGTGCCGGTATTTTACTCCCTTAACAATACCAGATACCCAGTGGTGGGCAGCTTCCTGGCGGTGGCGGCCAACATCCTGATCATCACCCTGACCATCGGCCGCTTGCAGCACCGGGCCATCGCCCTAGGCACCTCCTGCGCCATGATCGGCAACTTCTTGTTTTTAAGCCACGCCCTGTATCGCAAGCTGGAGGGTTATTCCCTGCGCTATCTGGGCCTCGGGCTGCTCAAGATCGGGGTCAGCGCCGCGGCGATGGGAATTTGCCTGAAAACCCTGGGGGCCTGGTTCGCCAGCCGGGGGACGCCCGACCTGGCGGCCCTGGCCATCGAGCTACCGGCGGCGGGGATGGTCTATGGCCTCATCCTCTACCGCCTGGGGCTCCAGGAACTGACGCTGCTGGTGAAACGGCTAGGGGCGCGGCTGGAGAAGAGTTAGGGCGGGCAAAATGGTCACCCTCGACCCAAGAGCAGACCGAGTTGAGCGATGAGGGCCGGCACCGCCGTGTCCACCCGCAGGATGCGGGGGCCGAGGCTGAAGGCGACAAAACCGACCTGAGCCAGGGCGGCGACCTCGTGCTCTTGCCAGCCACCCTCCGGGCCGATGGCAAGCAGGATCGGCCCGGTCAACGGCGGCCGAGGCACGAGCTCGGACAGGGACCGCGCCTCGGCCGCTGGATGGGCAAGCAGCCTCGCCCTACCCGCCAGTCCAGGCAGGACATCCTCGACAAAGGGCCTAAAGCGCGGGTGCACCGAGACGGTGGGGGCCACGGTGTCCATCGCCTGTTCCAGGCCGTTTTCCAGGTAGGGGCTAAAATCTCCCTCCCGCGCCGGGCTGGCGGCGAAGAAGCTCTTCTCCACCCGGCGGGCGTTGATGAGGAACAGGTGCTGGACGCCCAGGGCCGCGGCCTGGGCCAGCACCCGCTTGAGCATGATGGGCCGGGGCAGGGCCAGGATCAAAGAGAGCGACAATCTGGGCGGCGGCGGGCTGTCGAGCCGCACCGCCAGCACCGCCTCCCGCCGGGAGATGGCCACGATCTCGCCCCGACCCATCAGCCCCCCCAGGACGCCCACCCGCACCGAATCGCCAACTTCCGACTTGAGCACCTTGGTTAAATGCTCCAGCCGGCGGCCAGCAAGGCGGACAATGGCCAGGCCATCGCTTTCGCCCGTCTCTTCCGGGCGCAGGAGGATGAGGTTCATGAGGTGCAAGGGGTAGGATTCAGACCAAGCAAGCGAGAACCGGACGGAAGCACAAAGTTGAGGGATTCGGTTGCCGAAGGGGGCAGAAGCGTCAGGCCGCACAGGCCAAACCCCGCCCGCAACATCCCGAAATCAAAATCAAAAAATAGCGGCCTGGCCTTGAAGCTAAACACCGTTGTCTCCACCTTAGTCCCTTGAACCTCATCTATAACATACTTCAACTCCTGGCGCTGTTGATTCTAGGGCCGATTCTGGCGCTTTGGGCCCTGATCGTTCCCAAGTATCAGGGGCGGGTGCTTAGGCGGCTGGGCTGGGGACTGTCCAGTCTGACCCAGGGGTTACCAGGGGGCCGCACCAGGGTTTGGGTGCACGCCCTGTCGGTGGGCGAGGCGGCCTCGGCCCGGCCCCTCTTGCGGGCCCTGCGCCGCGAGCTGCCGGAGGTAACCATCATCCTCTCCACCGCCACCAGGGGCGGCGAGGAGTACGCCCGCCGGGAGTTGGCGGACGATTTCGACTGCCTGCTCGCCTCTCCCCTGGATATCCACTGGGTAGTGGCCCGGTTCGTGGCCCGGCTGCGGCCCAACCTCTTCGTGCTGGTGGAGACCGATTTCTGGCCCAACCTCCTGGCCACCCTGACTCGGCGCGGCGTCCCGGCCCTTTTGATCAACGGCCGGATCACCGAGAAATCATTCTCCTGGTACGGACGGTTTCGTTTTCTGTTCACCCCCCTGTTCAACGGCTTTGCCAAGATAACCATGCAGATGGCCGCCGACGCCCGGCGACTGGTGGAGCTGGGGGTGGACGAGGGGAGAATCGCGGTCTGCGGCAACCTAAAGTACGACCTGCCCCCGCCGACCGCCAGCGTGATCGATCTCGCAGACTTAGGGCTTCGGGGCCGGCCTCTGCTGGTGGCGGGCAGCACCCATCCCGGCGAGGAGACGCATCTGTTGGCCGCCTTTGCCGCCCTCACCCGACGCTGGCCGCACCTGGCCCTGGTGCTCGCCCCCCGGGAGGTGGCCCGGGCCCGGGAGATCGCGACCCTGGCCCAGGGGCATGGGCTTAACGCCGCCCGGCGCACCGAAGGCGGCGGCGCCAACTGCCAGGTGCTGGTGCTCGACACCATCGGCGAGCTGACCTCGCTCTATCGCCTGGCCGACCTGGCGGTGGTCGGCGGCAGCCTGGTGCCAGCGGGCGGCCACAACCCCCTGGAACCTGCCATCTTCGGCAAACCGGTGCTCTTCGGGCCCGACATGCGCGATTTTGCCGAAATCGCAGACGAGATGCTCGCCGCCGGCGCCGCCCGCCTGACAACCCCCGAGACCCTGACCGAATCCCTGGCCTCCCTACTGGCGAACGAAGGACAACGGCTAGACATGGGCGAACGGGGACGCCGGCTGGTGCGGTCCCATCAGGGGGCAGCGGCCCGACATCTGGCCCTGATCCGGGAGGTCTTGCGCCATGGACGATAGTCTGCTTCGCATCCTGTTCCGGGCGGGACAACCCCTCTCTCCCCTCTACGGGCTGGCCATGCGTGGGCGGGCCGCCCTGTACCGGCAGGGGATACTCGCCGTGACCCGACTGCCCCTGCCGGTGGTGAGCGTCGGCAACCTTAGCCTGGGCGGCACCGGCAAAACGCCCCTGGTGCTGCACCTGGCCCGGCTGCTTCAAGCCGCCGGACTTAGACCGGCGGTGCTTAGCCGCGGCTATGGCGGCCAAAGCGGGCAGGAGGTGAACCTGGTCTCCGACGGGGCCGACATCCTCCTCTCGCCCGCCCAGGCCGGAGACGAGCCGGTGATGCTGGCCCGCGCCCTGCCCGGGGTGCCGGTGGTCACCGCCCGCCGGCGAGCGGCGGGCGGACGGTTCATCACGGCCCGCGGTCTTGCCGGCTCGATCATCTTGGATGACGGCTTCCAGCACCTGGCCCTGGCCCGGGACTTAGACCTGGTGCTTTTCAGCGCCCAAGGCGAGACGCTTACCGAACGGGTCTTTCCCGGCGGCAGGCTGCGCGAGCCCTGGTCGGCCATCGCCCGCGCCCACGCCTTGGTCATCACCGGGGCCAGCGAGCCGACCGGAACCCTGGCGGCAAGCATCAAAGGTAAGCTCCAGGAATTCAACCCCACGGCGCCGGTCTTCACGGCCCGCTACCAGGCCCTGGGAATCTACGGACGGGACGGCCTCCAGGCGCCGGTGGCGAAACTGGCCGGAGTCCCGCTTCTCGCCTGCTGCGGCATCGCCAATCCCGACTCCTTCCGGTCGCTGCTTAACGACAACCTCAGCATCCTGGGCGAGCGGCGATTCGCCGACCATCACCCCTTCAGCCAGGCGGACCTCACCGCCCTGGCGGCCCAAGCCCAGGCCCTGGGTTGCCAGGGGATCATCACCACCGAAAAGGACTTCGTCAAGCTTCGCGACTTGAAACCGCCCGCCGGGATGCCCGTCTGGGCGCTAAGCGCCCGGCTGCTGGTGGAGGAGGGCCTGGAACGGCTGGTCCTCGCCCGGCTAAAGGGAAGTACCCTGCGGACACCCGGCTGGCTGTGTCCTTTTAGCCACAGCGATTGAACTTCGGCCACCATCGCCCCTCGCCGACCGCCGTCGGGCAGCAGAAAATTATCTAACCGTAATCGCGGCCCTTAAAGCGGCTAGTCAGACGAAATTCCGCTACCCCCAGTTACCTGGCGCGACTATTGCTTGCCTATTAAAACGACTTAAAGCGCACCGTTAGTCAAAAGCCAGCGACGGACGATAATTCTTAATGATTACAAGCCAGCAAGTCGCATCAAAACACTTGCTGGCCGGAGAACGATAGATGCAGATGGAACAATTTCAGCACACCCTTAAACGCCCGGTTTCCTTTCAGGGGGTTGGCCTGCACAACGGCCGTCCCGTCAAGGTTACCGTCTCGCCGGCCAAGGTCAACCACGGCATCCGCTTCCGCCGGCAGGGGGAGGACGAATCCCTGCCCGCCTTGATGGATCGGGTGGTCGATACCAGCCTGGCCACCACCCTCGCCGAGCGGGGCATGGTGGTCTCCACCACCGAGCATCTGCTGGCCGCCCTGACGGGTCTGGGAATCGACAACGCCGTGGTCGAAATCGACGGCCCTGAGGTGCCGATCATGGACGGCAGCGCCGGCCCCTTTGTCCAGCACCTCCGGCGGGCCAGCCGCGTCCGGCAGAAGGCCTGTCGCCGGGTACTCAGGATCACCCGGCCCATCCACTGCCAGGACGGCGCCCGCGCCATCAGCGTTACCCCGCACGAGGGCCTGCGGCTGACCTGCCACATCGACTTCGACCACGCCACCATCAAGGGCCAGTCGTACAGCCTGGAGGTGACGCCCAAGTCCTTCAGCGAGGAGGTGGCCGCAGCCCGCACCTTCGGATTCATCGAGCAGGTGGAGGCCTTGCAGGCCAACGGCTACGCCCTGGGCGGCTCCCTGGAAAACGCGGTGGTCATCGGCCCGGAGGGGGTGATGAACCAAGACGGGCTGCGCTTCGGAGACGAACTGGCCCGGCACAAGGTGCTCGACCTACTGGGCGATCTGGCGCTGTTGGGTTGCCGGTTGCAGGGGCACGTCGAAGCCACCCGCTCCGGCCACGGCCAGCACCTGGCCCTGATGCGGGCCATCGCCGCCCACCCCGAGTGCTGGACAGTGGAGTTCGGACGCTGTCCGGAAAGCGGCATCCTGGAGACGATGGCCAACACCATGCACGCCGCGACCTTGCTGCCCTTCCTCTCCCCTGCCGCCGTCTTCGGCGAGCCCTGCCCCGTCCCGGCCTGAGCCGGGCGCGGGCCTCTCCCGCCTTTCCTCGCCGCCAGCGGGCGCCAACTCCCCCGGCTCAGCGGCCCCGGCCGTAAAACTCCGTCTCCTCGCGCAGCCGTTGCGCCAGTTCGCCGGTGATGAAACGCTCGGCGCAACGCCATCCCCAGTTGCCGGTCACGGTGCCGGGCCGGTTCATCCGACAATCGGCGCCAAAACCCAGAAGGTCCTGCATGGGGATGATCGCCGTCCGGGCCGTGGAGGACAGGGCCAGACGGATCATGTCCCAGTGTGCCTCGCGGACCTCGCTGTGGGCGTAGCGCCGCA
>JAJXUT010000037.1 GCA_021782655.1 Deltaproteobacteria bacterium | reverse complement strand
CGCCTTCAAGCTGCGCCCCCATAAGATCAGCGAGGACGTGGTGGTGCCCCGCACCCGCATCCCCGACCTGGTGGCCCTGACCGAGACCCTGGCCCGGGAGCTCGATCTGGTTATCTTCTGTTTCGGCCACGCCGGAGACGGCAATATCCACCTCAACATCATGCTCGACCGTAACGACCCTGGTCAGGCCGAGGCCGCCCAAACCGCCAGACGTCGGATCTTCTCCCAGGTCATTGGCCTGGGCGGCACCCTCTCCGGCGAGCACGGGGTGGGGATCACCAAGTCCGATGCCATCTCTCTGGAGATCGACCCCGCCACCCTGGCGGCCATGCGGGCCATCAAGCAGGCCTTGGACCCCAGCGGCATCTTGAATCCCGGCAAGATATTTCCACAAAACGGTTGACATCGCCCCGGCGCATCGTCTATACAACTAATTTCTTTCTCTTTCGGAAATTAGGCCCCGCAGCGGGGCGGCATATTATCTTTCAAACCTTAGGAACAGAACATGATCGAGGTAGATGTAAGGGGCGATATCGAAATCGCCATCCGCCAGCTCAAGAAGAAGTTGCAGCTCGATGGAATGAAGAAGGAACTCAAGCGCCGCGAGTTCTACGAAAAGCCCAGCGACAAGAAGCGCCGCAAGCAGGCCGAGGCCCGGCGCAAGGTGCGCAAGGTCGTCTGGCGGATGAAGAACGACTGAAGCGGGCCGTGAAGGTTTTTTGCCTTCCAGCCAGCTTCAAATGATAAAATCAAGGGGATAACGCCCGGCGACAGTTACGCGCCCTGGCGTTTTTCCCGCAAACGGCTTGACTATGGTGCGGCAACCGGGCGGGCTTTGGTCGCGCCTGGAACTATTTCTGCATCACCTGACGGTTGAACGCCAGTTGGCGGCCAACACCGTCGCCGCTTACCGGGACGACCTGGCCGCCTTCCTGGCCTCGCTTTCCGATCCCTGCTTGTCGCCTGACCTGGTCCATCCCCATCATATCCGCGCCTTTCTCAACCAGGCCCATCTCCGGGGCCTTTCCTCCCGCAGTCACGCCCGGCGGCTATCGGCCCTGAGGGGCTTCTTCCGTTTTCTCCTGGCCGAGGGGACGGTCGAGCATGACCCCACCGCCGGCATCGAGCTTCCCAAACCCAAACAGACCCTGCCCGTTTCCCTGACCGTGGGCGAGGTGGACCGCCTGCTCGCCGGGGACGAGGACTTGGCTTGCCCCCTACCGCTTCGCAATCGCGCCATGCTGTATTTGCTTTACGCCACCGGGCTTCGAGTCTCGGAGCTGGTGCGGCTGCCGTTGGCCGCGACCAACCTGAGCTCGGGCTATGTTCGGGTGCTGGGCAAGGGCGACAAGGAACGACTGGTGCCCTTCGGCGAGGTGGCGCGAGAGCGGGTCGAGCAGTATCTGTACCATGGCCGGCCCCTCCTGCTCAAGGGCCGGACAAGTCCGTTTGTGTTCGTCACCAGCCGGGGCACGGCGATGACCAGACTCAGGTTCTGGCAGATCGTGCAGGAGGCCTGCCAGAAACAGGGCATAACCAAATCGATCAGCCCTCACACCTTGCGGCACTCCTTTGCCACCCACCTGGTGGAAAACGGCGCCGATCTGCGCTCGGTGCAGATGATGCTCGGCCACGCCGATATTGCTACCACCCAGATTTACACCCACGTGGACGCCAGGCGGCTCAAGACCGCCCACCGGAGGTTTCACCCCCGCGGCTGAGGGACGGCCATCCCCTTGTCCGCCGGCCCCTGGCCACCGACCGGCACCCCGCCGATTTCCAGGCTGATGGCCTGCACCGGGCAGACGGCCTCGCATGCCAGGCAGGAGATGCACTCGGTGTCGTGGGGCGACTCGTTGAAGCGCACCCCCATCGGGCAGACCCGGTGGCAGGCCCGGCAGTTGGTGCAGCGGTCGCGGTTAAGCTCAAGCCGCACCAGCTTCACCTTGGAGAACAGGGCATAGAAGGCCCCCAACGGGCAGGTGGTGCGGCAGAAGGGTCGGCTGGCCAGCACGCTCCAGACGACGAAAAAAACGAGGAAGGCCAGCTTGCCGCCGAAGAGCCAGCCTACCGTATGGCGCAGGCTGGGCTGCATGGCCAGCATGGGCAGACCGGCCTCCAGGGTGCCGGCGGGGCACAGGTACTTGCAGAACCAGGGGCTGCCGATCCCCAGGTCGTTGACCACCAGGAGCGGCAGGGCGACCACCATCAGGGCCAGCACCGCGAACTTGACCAGCCGCAATCCCCTGGCCACTCCGAACTTGGGGGAGGGCAGCTTGTAAAGCAGTTCCTGCACCAGGCCGAAGGGGCAGATCCAGCCGCACACCATTCTGCCGATCAGGCCGCCGATCACCCCCAGGGTGCCGACCACGTACAGCCCCAGAAAATACTGGCCGTTGTCCAACGCCATCCGCACCCCGCCCAGGAGCTGCTGCAAGGCCCCCATCGGGCAATAGGTGGTGGCGGCGGGGCAGGAGTAGCAGTTGAGGCCCGGCGAGCATACCACCTTCAGCGGCCCCTGGTAGATGGTGCGGGTCAGCGGAAAGCTCATGGAGCCGTTGGTCAAGAGGACGAAGATGGCCTGTAGCCACTTGCGGAGCCGTTCCATCAGCCGATACCGATGCAGCTCAGGCACACCTGCCAGGCCTGCTCCAGCACCCGGTGCGGCTCGTTTAAGGCAATGCCGGCCAGGGCCAGGAGCAGAAAGAGGAAGATGACGATGAGTGGCGCCTTGCGGAGCCGAGGTGTAGGCTTAGGGGGCATTGGGGGTCACCCGAGATAGGTGATAGCGGTCGGCGCAAGGGAGTGGCCGTCCTTTCCGGCATCCTAACCCTTGCCACCCGGGGATGTCACTGGTTTTTTCGCGGGCGTCGCCCTTGGTCGGCAAAAAAGGGATGATTTTGCCCCAAGGTCGCCGTTGGCCAAGCAAAAGGGCCGTAGTAGCTCGGAATTTTTGCTTAGCCAGCAAAAATAAAACAAAATTTGACAGCCGGGCCAAGAAAATTATACAACCTTGGACATAGTTCTGGGTAATCATGGGGGCCGCGGCGGCCCCTCTGGCTGGCGGCGGCGCTGCGCCAAGGTGATTGGTGCCTTCCGCCCCCCGGATACACTCTCTAATTCCCCCCGCGATCAGGTTTTGTCATGCGCATCGAACTCGGCCCCGTGACCCGGATTGAAGGACATCTCAACGTCAAGACGACGATCAGCGGCCATCGGGTGGAGGATGCCCAGTGCATCGGCGAGATGTTCCGTGGCTTCGAGGTGATCCTGCGCGGACGCGACCCGCTGGACGCTCAGCAGATCACCCAGCGCATCTGCGGGGTCTGTCCTTACGCCCACGCCATCGCCTCCTCCTACGCCCAGGAAAACGCCTACGGCCTCACCCCGCCGCCCAACGGACGCATCCTGCAGAACCTGGTGCAGGGCGCCAACCACCTCTACGACTACCTGCTCCACTTCTATCAGCTCTCGGCCCTCGACTTCGTCGATGTCACCGCCATCTTGGGCTATAAGGGCAACGATGCCGACCTGGTAACGCTTAGGGACTGGGTGAAGAACGAACTGGCCTCGGGCAAGGCCTTCCCCGCCGCTCCATTCTTGCCTAGGCTGGAAGGCCGGTACCTGGCGGACGCCGAAATCAACATCGGGGCGCTTAAGCACTATCTGGAGGCGCTGCGCATCCAGCAAAAGGCCAACCAGGCCTCTGCCATCTTCGGCGGCAAGTTCCCGCACTCGACCGCCATCTTTCCCGGCGGTTGCAGCCAGCGGCCGGCGCTCGACCTCGTCACCGCCTACCAGTCACTGATTCAGGAGGTGCGGGAATTCATCCAGCAAAAATACCTGCCCGATCTCCTGGCGGTGGCCAAGGCCTTTCCCGACTACTGGCATATCGGCCAGAGTAAGGGCGGCTTCATGTCCTTCGGGGTGCTACCGACCTCCCCCGAGCCGGGAAGTCCGCGGCTGTTCGCCCCTGGCGTCCTTATGGATGGCCAGGTGGCGGCGGTTGATTTCGCCAAGATCACCGAGGATGTCCGCTACTCGCGCTACGACTCGCCCAGCGGGCTCAAAGTCAGGGAGGGCGAGCTTTCCCCGGCGCCCGAGAAGGACGGGGCTTACTCCTGGGTCAAGGCGCCGCGCTATGGCGGGGCGATGGTCGAGGTGGGGCCAGCGGCCCGGGTGCTGGTCGATTACCGGCAGGGCGCCAATCAAGAGCTGTCAAGGTTGGTCGATCATCTCACCGGCCTGGCCGGGGTCACCCCTAGGGAGTTGAACTCCGTTTTGGGCCGGCATCTAAGCCGGGCGATCTGCGCCTCGGTGATTGCCGACTTTTTGCTTACGGAGAGCGAGCGGATTGATCCGTCCGCGCCGGCTGCCCTTGAACTGGAGATCCCCGCCACTGGCGAGGGGTTTGGCGCCACCGAGGCCTCACGCGGCGCCCTGTTGCACTACCTGCGGCTTAAGAATCACGTTATCGAGAAATACGAGTGCGTGGTCCCCACCACCTGGAACTGTTCCCCCCGTGACGACCAGGGTCATCCGGGGGCGATGGAGTCGGCCTTGATCGGCACCCAGGTGGCCGACCCGGCGGTGCAGATCGAATCGGTGCGCATCGTCCACTCCTTTGATCCCTGCCTGGCCTGTGCCGTCCACTGACACGAGGAGCCTCCCGATGATGGATCGACGGCAATTTGTCAAGATCGCGGCCTCCCTGAGCGCTGCCTTTGGCCTGAGCGGCCTGCCAGAGCCAGTGACCGCCGCCCTGCGGCGGATCGATCCCCGGACGGTGCCCACCCTGCTCTATCTGCAAGGCCAGTCTTGTTCCGGCTGTTCCATCTCCCTGCTCCAGGCCCAACATCCGGCGCCGCTGACCCTGATCACCAAGTACTCGCGGCTCGCCTTCCACGCCGACCTCTCCGCCAGCAGCGGCGGCCAGGCCATGGCACTGATCGAGCGTTATTGCCGGGGCGAGGCGGGCGATTACCTGCTGGCCCTGGAGGGCGCCATCCCGGAGAGGATGCCCCAGGCCTGTAAGATCGGCGACGTCACCCTGGCCAGCCTGCTGGAAAGCGCGGCCCGCACCATGACTGCGGCGGTGGCGATCGGGGCCTGCGCCTGCGACGGCGGTATCCCCGGCGCGGAGGGCAACCAGACCGGGGCCGTCGGGCTGCCGGAGTTTCTGGCCAAACGCCAGGTGGACAAGCCGGTGGTGCGGATCCGCGGCTGTTCCGTGCATCCGGACTGGGTCTGGCAGACGGTGGTGAACCTGGTCGAGATTGGGATGCCGGAGTTGACCGAGGCCGGCTCCCCCCAGCGTTTTTTTTCCCGTACCGTGCATGAGACCTGCCCCCGGTATCACGATTTCCAGCAGGAGATCTTCGCGGCCAAGCTCGGCGACAGAGGTTGCCTGTTCAATCTCGGCTGCCTCGGCCCCTTAACCATGGCCGACTGCTCCAGCCGCTGGTGGAACGGAGGCACTACCTGGTGCATCAACGACAACGCCCCCTGCGTGGGCTGCGCCTCGCCGATCTTCGCCAAGCGCAAGGACCTGCCCTTCTACCGGATGAAGAAAAAGGCCTGACCCGTCGAGGTGACAAGACCATGACCAACTCCCCTCTCGCCAGCCGCTCCATCGCCGTGAAGCTGATGTTGCCCGTTATGCTGACCCTGTTGGTCTCGATGCTGGTGGGTTCGTTTTTGCTCAGCAACTACATTCGCCATGAGATGACCTCTGCCTACATGACGGCGGTGGACAACCTGAGCCTGTCACTGCAACAGGAGGTCAAGGACTCCCTGGAACGGGGCCAGATGCGGAATTTCGAGAGGCTCCTGCATCGCCAGATGGAGATTAAGGGGGTGATCGACGTCTCGCTCTACGACCGGGAACTGCGCGGCAACCTCTCTTCTTCCGACCCGGCGATCAAGGGCAAGCCCCTGGCCGTGGGCGCGGAGGGCGATCTGCGCCGGCTCAGCAGGCCGCGCAAACTGATCGATGCCGCCCGGCTGAGGATCTTCATCCCCCAGATGGTCACCCCCGACTGCCTGCGTTGCCATCCGGTCTGGCATCAGGGGGAGCAGGGCGGGATGCTGGTGCTGACCTTTGATCTGGCCCCCCTGCGCCACGCCTTGCGCAAGCAACAGGTCATGCTTGGTTTTGGTTGCGCCGGCCTGCTACTGGGGGTGCTGATCATCGTCTATCTGCTTTCCCGCTCCGTGACCCAGCCGGTGGTGCGGATGACCTCGGCTATGACCAGACTGGCCGCCGGCGACCTGTCGGTCGACATCCCGGCCCGGGAGCGGGCCGACGAACTGGGCCGGATGGCCGCCGCAGTGCAGGTGTTCAAGCAGAACGCCCAGGACAAGCGGCGGCTTTCGGAGGAACAGGAGGAGCATCAACGCCGGGCGGAGCGGGAAAAGACGGCCCTGATGAACCGGCTGGCCACTGATTTCGAGACCAACATCGGCGGCCTGATCGGCGGGGTGGCCACGGCGGTCGCCCAACTGGAGGCGAGCGCCAGGAGGATGGCCGGCAACGCCGGGCAGACCAAGCTCAAATCAGATTCGGTGGCCCAGGCGGCGGAGAAGACCTCGGCCAACGTCCTGACCGTGGCCTCGGCCACCGAGGAGATGTCCAGCTCGGTGGCTGAGATCAGCCGCCAGGTGGCCCAGGCGGCGGAGGTGGCCCGGCAGGCGGTGCGCAAGGCCGCCCGCACCGACCAGATGGTGGCCAGTCTGGCCAACGCCTCGAACAAGATCGGCGAGGTGGTCAAGCTGATCACCGACATCGCCGGCCAGACCAAGCTGCTGGCCCTAAACGCCACCATCGAGGCGGCCCGGGCCGGCGAGGTGGGCAAGGGCTTCGCGGTGGTGGCCAACGAGGTCAAGGAACTGGCCAAGCAGACCACCGCCGCCACCAAAGAGATCGGCGACCAGATTGCCGACATCCAGGGGGCCACCGGCGAGGCGGTGGCGGCCATTCGTGACATCGGTGCCACCATCGGCGAGATCAACGACATCTCCTCGGCCATTGCCGCCGCCGTGGAGGAACAGGGGGCGGTCACCCTGGATATCGCCCAGAATACCCAGCAGGCGGCCACCGCCTCCCTGGCGGTGTCCAGCGACATCGCGGTGGTGGCCCAGGCCGCCGAGGAGACCGGACAGACCGCGACCCTGGTGCTGGACGCCGCCTCCGGTCTGAGCCAGAAGGCGCAACTGCTGCGCCATGACGTGGCCCAGTTCCTGGACACGGTGCGGGGTTCGTGAGCGCCAACGGACGGGAAGTGCCCGCCGCCACAGCCCCTGCCTGGCCCGTCCTTGACCGCCAGCATTGCCAGTTACTCCGGGAAAATTTCCAGCGGCGGCTGGCGGCGGGGGAGACCGAGCTGGCGTTCGACCGGCGGGAGACTAGCGATCTTCGTCCCTCGGCCATTTAGGCCCTCGTAAAGGGTGGACGACATGGGGCAACCAATCTGAAGAATATTCCCTTAGTTGGCCAACCTGCGCCAATCAGGCGCAGTCCCATATGTCAGGACAAAATCGCTAACACTTGCCCTTCTTCATCTTCCCGATCAATTTAAAAGAGTTGCTGACCAGCCGGGGCCGGGGACAAGACCTGGGACGGAGCTGACCTCAGACGATAAGGGCCAACAAAAACAGGCGGACATGGCGGCGTTCATCGACGATCAAGAGACCCTGCAAGCCTTCAAGGAGGAGTCGCTCGAGCACCTAAACGGGATCGAAAACGACCTGTTGGCCATCGAGGAGGCGGGGGCCGACCTCGACCAAGAGCTGGTCAACAAGGTCTTTCGGGCCATGCACTCCATTAAGGGCGGGGCCGGGTTTTTGGGGTTGGATGCGGTGAAATCGCTGGCCCATGCCGCCGAAGACCTGATGAACAAGATCCGCAACGCCGAACTGCTGCCCACCGCCCCGGTGATCAGCAGCCTGCTGGAGGCAGCGGACGTCGTCACTAGGCTGCTGCGTCAGACAGGCAACGGTCCCGAGATCGACATCACCGTCCCGCTTGCCGCGCTTAGGGCCGCCTTGACCGCGGCGGAGGAGCCGGGGCCGGCCGCCGTCTCGCCAACCTCAGCCGAGGCCGGGCCGCCTGCCGCCGGGGAGGATGAAGCGCTCAGTGAGCCGCTGCTCGCCGTCCATCGGGCCGAGGTCGATAACCTGCGTCTGTCCGGCCAGCAAATCCTGCTCTTAAAATATGACCCGATATCCAGCCCTGAGGGCCGGGGCCTGGCCGCCTTGCTCGCCGATCTGGGAGGCGTCGGCCAGACCCTGGGTGTCCGCCTTGGCGAACAGGAGATTGCCCTCCCGGTGTCCGAGCCTGAAGGCGGCCGTCTGCCGGCGACCATCCTTTACGCCACCCTGATGGATAAGGAGATGCTGATCGCCTTTGCCGGCCTCGGGGCGGATGAGGTGCGCGAGCTCCCGGCGGCCAGGCCGGATGAGTCCGTCTCCACCCCGAGGTCCTTGCCGGCGGCGGGGACCTCGGAGGCGACCGCCGCCGCTCCCAGCCCGTCTCCCAGCCCCGCCCCCCAGCGCCGAGCCGGCGACGACTCCGCCAAGTCCGGCCAGGATGGCAGTTTGCGGGTCAACGTCCGGCTGCTGGACAGCCTGATGGCCCTGGCCGGCGAGCTGGTGCTGACCCGCAACCAATTCCTGCAGGTGTTTCACTCCCAGGGGCGCCTGGAGCTGGAGGCGGTCTCCCAGCGTTTGAACCTGGTGACCTCGGAGTTGCAGGAGGCGATCATGTCCACCCGCATGCAGCCGGTGGGCAACGTCTTCAACAAGTTCAAGCGGGTGGTGCGCGACCTGGCCCAGAAGCTGGGCAAGGAGATCGAGTTGAGCATCGAGGGCGGCGAGGTGGAGATGGACAAGACCATCATCGAGGCCCTGGCCGACCCACTAACCCACCTGGTGCGCAACTCGGTGGATCACGGCATCGAGCGCCCTGCGGACCGGGAGCGGGCCGGCAAGCCGCCGGCCGGGCTTCTGGAGATCAAGGCCTTCCACGAGGGGGGGCACGTCATCATCGAGATCGTCGATGACGGCGCCGGTATCGACACCGCTCGCCTCAAGGAGAAGGCCCTGGGCATGGGCACCCACGACCGGGCCCAGCTCGATGCCATGCCGGAACGGGAACTGCTCAAGCTTATCTTCCTGCCCGGCCTGTCCACCGCTCGGGAGGTGACTGAGGTCTCGGGCCGGGGGGTGGGCATGGACGTGGTGCACGCCAACCTCTCCCGGATCGGCGGGGTCTTCGACATCGCCAGTAAGAAGGGCCGGGGCACCACCATCACCATCAAGCTGCCGCTGACCCTGGCCATCATTCCCAGCCTGATCGTCAGCCTGGCCGGGGAGCGCTACGCCATCCCCCAGGTCAACCTGGTGGAGCTGGTGCGGGTGCCGCCGGGGCGGGTCAAGGAGCGGATCGAGAGGATCGGCGCCGCCTTGCTGATCCGCCTGCGGGGAGAGTTGCTACCCTTAATCCGCCTGGCCGAGGTGCTGGGCGTCGAGGAGCGGGTGTTTTGCGACCCGCAGACCGGGGAGGCCCAAAGGTGCAGACGTTGGCGGGTCGAGGATCGGCGGCAGCCGGCGGGGAGTGAGGCCGAGCATGAAGGCCAGGCCCCGCCTGACCCCGGCCCCGATCAGCGGCAGGCCCGGGAACGGCGGAGCAGCCCGGATAGCGCCATCAATATCCTGGTGTTGTCGGCGGGCAAATTCCGTTACGGGTTGCTGGTCGATACCCTGCTCGACTCCGAGGAAATCGTGGTTAAGCCCCTGGGCGCCCATCTCCGGGGCTGTCAGATTTACGCCGGCGCCACCATCCAGGGCGACGGCCGGGTGGCCTTGATTCTCGACGTGGCGGGGATCAGCAAGGTGATGAACCTGGAGGCGCTTGCCGACCGGCTGCCGGCCAGGGACAAGGAAATGGGCCAGGTGCAACTCGACGCCCAGTCCCTGCTTTTGGTTCGCAACTCGCCACAGGAGCAGTTGGCCATCCCCCTGATCCTGATCTCGCGGATCGAGAAGATCAGCCGTCGGCAGCTCGAGGTCACCGGCGGCCGGCTAAACATGCAGTATCGCGGCGTCAGCCTGCCTCTGTTCGGCATCGAGGAGGCGGCTCGGGTGGCGCCGGTCAACACCGAGGCGGCGCAACTATCCGTGGTGGTCTTTCCCTTCGGCGGCAAGGAGATCGGCATCCTGGTCTCGGAGGTCATCGACATCGTCAGCTTCTCCGCCGCCATCGACGACACCACCCACAAGCAGCCGGGGATCATGGGCTCGGCGATCATTATGGGTCGGATCACCATGCTGGTCGATCTGTTCGAGGTGGTGGCCACGGTGATGCCGGAGTGGGTCAAGTACACCCAACTGGCCGCCGCCGGCCCCGGTCAGGGCCAGCATATCCTGGTGGTGGAGGATTCCGCCTTCTTCCGCCGGCAGATCTGCGATTTTGTCTCCGCCGCCGGCTACCAGCCATTCAGCGCCCAGGACGGCTTGGAGGGATTCGCGGTGCTGGAGCGGGAGAAAATCGATCTGGTGCTCACCGACATCGAGATGCCCAACCTGGACGGACTGGAGTTAACGGCCAGGATCCGGGCCGACTCCCGCTGGGCCAGGCTGCCGGTCATCGCCGTCACCTCGTTGAGCGGCGAGGCGGCGGAGCGGCGGGGCCGCAAGGCCGGGGTGGACGAATACCTGATCAAGCTGGATCGGGAAAAGATCATCCAGGCCATCGGCCAGCACTTGAGACGTTAAGGGGGGAGCGCCGTGCCTGCATCCGAACAGCCGTGTCCGTCATCCTTGCCGCCCCAGGGGCGAGAACTGGCCCTGTTTCAGGCGGGAGAGCTTATCTGCGGGCTGGAGATCAACTGTGTCCAGGAGATTCAGCGGCAGACCGCCATCACGGCGGTGCCGCGGGCCCCGTATTACGTGCGGGGGGTGATCAACCTGCGGGGGGTCATTGTCACGGTTATCGACCTGCGCCGGAAGTTCGCCCTTGAGCCCCGGCCTAAGGATGCGGAGGGCCAGATCGTCATCATCCGCCAGGGGGAGGAGAGTGTCGGCCTGCTGGCGGATGCAGTCAGCGATGTGGTGGCGGCGGACGAGGACGACATCGAAGCGCCGCCCTTAAATCTGGACGGGGTGGCCGGCAGGTATTTTAAGGGGATCTACAAGCAGGAGCATATGCTGGTGGCCATCTTAAACGTCGAGGAGCTGCTGGCGGTCAATAACGAGTAAAATACTATGGCAAACGGGGGCTGAGAGATGGAGAGACGAGACCGGTTGGCGCGGGTCATGGCTGGTATTATCCTGGCGGCGGCCTTGATGCTGGGAGGGGCGGCCGGGATGGCGCTGGCGGGCGGCGCCGCGTTTATGCTGGTCGGGCTGGGGTTGCTGCTCGGCGCCGGGCTGGGGCTGGGATATGCGGCGTTTGGCCTGGCCAATTTCCGTCGCCGGCTGGCGCGGCTTGACGACTTTGCCGTCCGGGTCGGCGGCGGTGAGCTGGCCGCGTTCACCGGGCTGGCCGGAGGCGACGATGAACTTTCGGCCATCGGCGGGGCGCTTGAATCGGGGCTTACGAAGTTGCGGGGCCAGTTGGCGGCGATCAGCGCCGTGGCGGGGCAGGATGTTGGTCAGCCGGCCCCGGAGGGAGGGGGGGTGCCTGAGTCCGCCGCCGCCCGTTTCGAGGCCGAACTCAAGCCGGCCTCAGGGGCGCTGGCCCAGCTTAAATCCCGGGCCGTCGCCGTTCATGGGCGGGCGGAGGGGCTGGCCCAGAGACTCACCGCAGTGCGCGGCTGCTCCCAGGATACCTCCCGGCGGATCAGCATCATCATCGGCTCCACCGAGGAGATGAGCGCCACCATCGCCGACATCGCTGCCAACGCCGAACGGGCCCGCGCCGTGGCCGGCACAGCGGTGGCCAGCGTCAACTCCGCCTCCAGCCGGGTGGACGAACTGGGCGCCGCCGCCCTGGAGATCAGCAAGGTGACTGATGTCATCGTCGAGATCGCCGAGCAGACCAAGCTCCTGGCCCTAAACGCCACCATCGAGGCGGCGCGGGCGGGCGAGGCGGGCAAGGGCTTCGCGGTGGTCGCCAACGAGGTCAAGGAGCTGGCCCTGCAAACCAACAATGCCATCGCCGAGATCAAAAACAAGATCGAGGCGATGCAGAACTCCACCGACAACACCATCACCGAGATCGGCTCGATCAGCCAGACCATCAAGTCGGTCAACGAGATCGTGGTCAGCATCGCCGGAGCGGTGGAGGAGCAGTCGGTGACCACCAAGGACATCGTGGCCAAGCTGAGCCAAGGGGAGGCCGAGTTCGCCAATCTCGGGGAGACGGTGGGCGAGGCGTCCGCCGAGGCCCTGGAGATTACCGGGGGCTTGGCCGAGGTAGAGGAGACGGCGGAGTCACTGGGGCCACGGTTGACAGCGGTCGAGCAACAGGGCCGCGAGCTGTCGCGGTCGGTCGAGTCTCTGGCCCGGACGGCGGCGGCGGGCGAGCGGCTGCGGGCCGCGGTGGGGGCGCTCAGCCTTTGATCCCGGCGGTCGAGGTTTGAGGCGGGGCCGGCTCAGCGGCCCCTGGCCGGGGCTGGAAATAGACGGCATTTAGGCACTCGCGCCGGACAAACAGGTCGCAGACCCCGAGCAGTGACTCGGTTGAGCCGATGAACAGCGCCCCGTCCGGACGCAGGTGCCGGGCGATGTTGGCAAACAGTCGGCGCCGGTTTTCCTGGTTAAAGTAGATGCCGACGTTCCGGCAGAAGATGAGGTCGAACTGCCCCAGGTTGTCGGGTGGGGCCAGCAGATTCGCCTCCAGGAAGACACTCATGGCCCGCAAGCCGGCCTCCACCCGCAACCGTTCGCCCAGGGGCGTGAAGTACTTGTCCCGTAGGCGGTCTGGCACCCCCCGATCGACCTCGAACCGGCTGTAGACGCCCTCGCTGGCCCTAACGACGGCGGCGTTTGAAATGTCGGTGCCGACTATCCGCACCTGCCAGGCCCCCGCCTCCGCCCCCAGCAGCTCGGCGACGATCATGCCCACCGAATACGCCTCCTGGCCGGTGGAACAGGCGGCGCTCCAGACCCGGAGAGCGGGGGGGAGCGAGGCGTCGCTCTCCGCCCTCCGTCGGCCCAGCAACTCCGGCAGCAGCTTGTCTCGCAGGAGGGAGAAGGGCCGTTGGTCACGGAAAAACGAGGTTTCGTTGGTGGCGATGGCGTCGATGATTCTGGGCACCCAGGCGGAAGAGCGGGAGACCAGGCGAAAGAATTCACCAAAACTCGTCACCCCCGCCTCTTCCAGCAGGGGCGCCAGGCGATTTTCCAGCAGGTAGGCCTTGCCGAGATCGAGGGCGATGCCGGTGCGGTCGTGAATCAGCCGGGCAAACAGGCCGACCTCCTCGGCGGTGATGGAGATCATCAAAGCCTCCGCAAGATCTCCGGGGCAATTCCGGAAAGCGGCAACACCACGTCAACCACCCCGGCCTTGACCGCCTCCTGGGGCATGCCGTAGACCACCGAGGTCGCTTGATCCTGGGCGATGACCTGGGCGCCCTGCCGTTTCATCAGGCGTAGGCCCAGGGTGCCGTCGCAGCCCATGCCGGTCATGATGACCGCGAGCACCCGGCCCTTGAACAGCGCGGCCAGGGAGCGGAACAGGTAATCTGCCGAGGGCTGGCAGTGGTTTTCCGGGGGGTCGTCGGTGATCCTCACCACCGGCGGCCCCCCGGCCGGCCCTGGCTCGACCCGCATCTGGCGGCCGCCTTGGGCGAGATAGGCCACCCCTGGTGCAAGCCGCTGTCCGTCCTGGGCCTCGACCACCCGGATGGCGCATTTGGCGTCCAAGGCCTCGGCCAGGGCGCTGGTGAACAGTTTGGGCATGTGCTGGACGATCACCACCGGCACCGGCAGGTCGGCGGGCAGGGCGGGGAGCAGCTCGGACAAGGCGTTGGGGCCGCCGGTGGAGATGCCGATGGCCACGATCGCGGGTCGGGCCGGGGGCGGCTCCTCCCTCCTTTCCGGCGGCGGGCCGGCCCGGAAGGCGGGGGCCTCGCCGACCGGAGGGGATGGGGGCCGGGATTCGATGGCGCTGATGGCCTGACGCAGAAGCCGCTGGGTGAGGATGGCGTTGACCAGGAGCCGCAGTTTGTTCTCCAGTAACTTGCGACCCTGGGCCGGGGTGTTTTCCTCTGGTTTGGTGATGAAGTCATATGCCCCCAGGCGCAGTGCCTCCAGGGTGACCGTTGCCCCCTGGCGGGTGTGGGCGCTGACCATCACCACCAAGGCGGACGAGTTAAACTCCCGTATCTTCCTGAGGGTGGTCAGGCCATCCATGACCGGCATCTCGACATCCAGGGTCAAAAGGTCGGGATTAAGCTCCGCCAGGCGGGCCAGGGCGATTTCGCCGTTGGCGGCGGTGCCTACCACCTCCACCCCGGCGATGGAGTTGAGGGTGGCGCTGATCAGGTCACGGTAAAGGCGGGTGTCGTCAACCACCAACACCCGCAGGGGGAGAGAGGCCATGTTTTCGGGTAATTCTCGATCTCGGGAGGAGGGCCTGATGCTGGCCAGTTTAAGGAAAAACGCTGGATTGGCGGCCGGCCCTTGACCGCCGCCCCAGCCTGCCCCTATACTACCTTAACCGCGGCTGAAATTTGCTGGTGTCGCAAAAGTTCGATCTGCATAAACGCACCCTGCTTGGCGACGCCATCAAACGGAAGCCCGGCTGTTAAGCAAGAGCGGTTGATTCATGTTCCTTGCGCCTGCCGTTACGGCAGACCTACCTTTCATTCTGGGAGCTTGCCATGAGTATGCGGATCTTAGTGGTGGACGACTTCGACACCATGATCAGGATCATTAAGAATGTGCTTTCCGATCTGGGATACGACAACATCATCACTGCCCGCAACGGCGAGCAGGCCTTTCAAATATTGAGTAAGGAAAAAATAGAATTTATTATTTCCGACTGGAATATGCCAGTGATGACTGGAATAGAATTGCTAAAAAAAGTAAAAGGAACGCCAAGTCTAGCTCATATACCATTTTTGATGGTTACCGCCGAGGCGGAGAAGGAACATATCGTCGAGGCCATTCAAGCCAAGGTCGATCAATACATTATCAAGCCCTTCACCGCCGCCACCCTGGGCGAAAAGATAAAGTTCGCCCTGCACAAGAAAGCCTGATCTCGTAATAAGTCAGCTCCGTTTCGTCGTCATCCACCGGCCGATCTTTTTGTCCTCGCAGCGGATATGGCGGTCCACCCAGTCGGTCAAGAAGTCGAGCAGGGCGCCGGGGTCAACCCGCTTGCCTTGGCGGAGGCTTACAAGGAGCAGCGTCACCTGGGCGGCGAATTTCCGGTGTAGCTCCTGATGCCGCTCCAGGCCGTCGAAGCCGATCTCCCGCATAATCCGCTCCTCATCGGCGAAGTGCTCCCGGGCGTAATCCACCAGAAAGCGCAGGGCGTTGGCCAGCTCCTGGTTGATGTCCCCGTAGGACAGGGCCGTTTGCAGTCTGGTTATCATATGCAACAGCCGCTTGTGCTGGCCGTCGATCGGCTCGATGCCGACGTTATAGACCTCGCGCCACTCCATCTTCTCTCCCTCCTTTTCAGACGATCTCGCCGCCCTGCAGGGAGAAAGTGGTCGGCCCCATATCCTGGTTAATCGGGAGTTTTTTCTCCCCAAACCGCACCTCGCAGCCGGCGAAAATCTCCTGTTCGATCTCGATGGCCGCCCCCCGCTGTTCGCTGGCGATCTTGGCGCCGATCTCCTTGCGTAGGGCCTCGACGTTCTGCTGGCGCTTGATGAGGCGATTGAAGACCGACAGTAGCTTAATCACCGATTCCCGTTTTTCGCTCGGCAGGGCGAGCAGCGCCCGTTTGATGATGGCGGGATCGAAGTTGTCGAAGGGCAGGCTCCGGGCGACCTTGGCGATGCTTTCCCGGCAGTTGCGCGCCTCCTCCTCCAGCTTCAGGAGCTGGCCGGAATAGATCGGGTCCGGAAGGATGGCGACCACGGTGCCGGAGTGGCCGGGATGGCCGACCGAGCTGACCTTGATCCCCTGCGAGGCGCAGGTCAGCCCGCCGACGATCCTGCCGCTTTTGCGGCCGCGCATCTTGAGGACGGTGATGCCGCCGTTGGCCCGGAGCACGCCGTTGTACAGGTAACTGCGGATCAAGGCGTCGCCCTTGACGATCACCTCCGCCTCCTGGACGAAGACCGTTTGCAGGTTGCCCAGGGCCACTACCCGGGTGCTGATCCCGACAATCCCCTCGCCGATGCTGATGTCGCCCGCCGCCACCACCTTGGCGCCGCTATAGACGGAACCGGCGATGGCGATATTGCCCTGGGACTTCACCGACACCCCCGTCGCCACCGAACCTAGGATCAGGATGTCCTCCCGGCGGTCGAGGTCTCCGCCCCGGTTATCCGCGTCGCCTGGGAGGCAAAAGACCTCGGCCACCGTCAGCCGGTTGCCCGCGAAACGGACATTGCCGGCCTTGCCGGAGTAATATAGAATTCGCTCCGCCTGCGCCTCGGCCCGCAGGGTCTCGTCGATGAGCATGATCCGCTCGACCCCCTCCCTGGCCTTCAGGGTGTTGCCGAAGAGATCGGCGCCATCGACGCCTTGGCTTGCGGTCAACTTCTCGGCCACCAGGGTGCCCGCCTCCACCATCACCACCGCCTGGCGGGTGCGCAAATCGACCGTGCCATCCTCCCTGAGGCTTGCGGCCCGCTCCCCCATATCGACCTTAAACGACACCTGGGCGTCGCGTCCGTGCCGGGGCGGGACGGCCTCGGCAATCTTAACCGTCCGCGCCGACAGCACCCCGCCCTGGGTCAGCCGCTCAATCAGTTTTTCCACCAGGGAGCGCCGGATGGTGTTGGCCCGCACCCCGGCCAGCTCCAGGCTGCGCAAGAGGTCAGCAGCGGTCGGCAACAACGGCGTTTCCATCTGGGTCAGGTTGACGTAGCAGGCGGACAGTCGGTCCGGGGCGATCCAGATGGCCGGCAGCACCGACATGGTGTTGCCCTCCAGTGCCAGGTACCCGTACTGGCTGGCCAGGTAGAGTCCGGTCGCCTCGTCATGACGGACATTTTCTCCTAAGTCCGGCAGCGGATCGTTGATCGGTTCCACGATCTCGCCCAAGACGTTGGTCCCCGGGGCCGCCTCGGGATTCTCCTCGACTTTTGCCAGAACGGCGCCGGCGGGCACCGCCTTGACCATGAGCCCGTAAGCCTCGATCCGCTCTAGTCGTTCCCCGGTGAGCACTGCCCGCAGGGAGGCGCCATCCAGCCGCACCCCGGCCGCTATCCAGACGAAAGAGCCGTCCAGGGCGAGTGTCCGTTGCGCCTCGGGGAAAAACAGCCGCCGCCGCGCCTCGGCGGGCTGGCCCACCGCTACCACGATCTCCCCCTGCCAGCCACTCGCGGCCCGCGACTCCGCCTCGGTCATCGCCTGCCAGTTGATGCCGAAACTGACCCCGAGCTGCTCCAGGCCGTGGTTGAGCTGATACGAGGACAACGGCTTGCCGCCGCGCACCTTGAAGGTGACCCGCATCCGGTCGGCGGCGATGGCGATTTCCTTGCCCAGCCAGGCGGGGTCATGGGAGGCGAGGTTCTGCATGATCACCTGGCCGTAGCCCCCCCCCTCGGCGCCGCCGTCGGCGCTGAAGACGTCGCCGCTCAGGAAATCCTCGCTGAGTGCCTCCTGGGCGGACTGTTCCTCGTCCACTGGCGTTTTGATCGCCTCGCGGTAGATGTCGTCGATGGCGTCTATCGATCTTTTCTGGTGGCTGCTCACGGTGTCGGGCTGGTTGTTTTGATTCGGTTACAGGCCGCTTAAATCTTGCAGGACATCGTCGAGTGAGGTCTGGATCGAAGCGTAGCGATCCTGCAGGCCGCAGTCGTTGACCCCAATCGCCACCTGCTGGGCGAAGGCGGCGATTGTCCTCGCCCCCTCCTCGTCAAAGGGCCGGGCCTCGGGCCGCCGGGCCGCCAGGATGCCAAAGACCTGGCTGCCCCTGGCCACTGGCATCAGGCAACAGGTGAACCCTGGTTGGTGCACCACCTGGGGTTCTAGTTCCTCCTGCCCCGAGGCGGTCAGTATCCGCGTAAGGGCTGGCATGATCGCTGCCTCGGACTCGGGGCTTAACGGCCCGGAGTCCCCGTCCCGGCTAGCCAGCCGGGACGGGGACTCCCCGGCGGCGCTCGGGGTGTAATAGGCCAGGCCGTCGGTCTGGCAGACCTCGGCCACCACGGTCAACGCCTTGGCCAAGAGTTCATCCAAGGGATGCACCTCAAGCAGGTACTGCTGGAGCTTGTCCCGGCCCTCCAGCTCCCGCACCTTCTGGCGCAACTCCTCGGTGCGGATCTGCACCATCTCCTCCAGGCGTTCGTTGGCCTGGGCCAGGGCCTGGTTTTTTTCCGCCAGTTGCCGGGTTAGTTCCCGGTTTTCCTCCACCAGCCGGGCGTGGTTGACCGCCTCCCGGACACTTAATTTCAAGTCGTCGTCGTTCCAGGGCTTCAGGATATAGCGGTAGATGCCCCCCTGGTTGATGGCCGCCACCGCGGCGTTGATGTCGGCATAGCCGGTCAGCACCATGCGGATGCTATCCGGCAGCAGCCGGCTCGCCTGGGCCAGGAACTCGGCGCCGCCCATCTCCGGCATCCGCTGATCCGAGACGATCACCGTCGGACGCAGCCCGGCCTCGATCAAATCCAAGGCCTCCCGGCCGTTGCCAGCGGTGTGGATGTCGTAGTCCTCGTCCATGAACAGCCGCCGCAGGGTCTTTAAGATGTTCGGCTCGTCATCTACAAACATAACCACCGGGATGTTGTTCATTGCTGCTTCTCCTTGGTTGCCGGTTGCCCCGCGCCCTCGTCCTGGTGGGCGGCGTAGATCTCGTCGAACTGGCCGGCGGTCCGGGAAAAGGCCTCCCGCACCTGGGGGTCGAAATGCCCCGGCAGGGTGCGGCCGTCGCCTTTGAGGATGATCTCCATCACCCGTTCGTGGTCGAAGGGAGGTTTATAGGGTCGCCGGCTGCGCAGGGCGTCGTACTGGTCGCAGACATTCATGATCCGGGCGGTGAGGGGGATCGCCTCGTTCGCCAGGCCTTGCGGGTAGCCGCCGCCGTCCCAGCGTTCGTGGTGGCTGCGGGCGATGTCCACCGCCATGGCCAGGAAGGGCGAGTCCGAGCCCTCCAGGATCTGGGCGCCGATCTCGGTGTGAGTCCGCATGACTTGCCACTCCTCGGCGTCCAGGGGGCCTCTCTTCATCAGTACCCGGTCCGGGATGGCGACCTTGCCGATGTCGTGCATGGGTGAGGCGTAAAAGATGGTATCGGCGAAGTCGTTCGGCATCCCCAGGGCCAGGGCCAGTTCCTTGGTGTAGTAGCTGATCCGTTTGATGTGGGCGCCGGTGTCCTCGTCCTTGAACTCCGAGGCCAGCACCAGCCGGTGGATGGTGTCGATGTACCCCTGTCGCAACTGCACGGTGCGCTCCGCCACCTGCTGCCGGAGGATCTGGGCGTGATTCTCAAGGAAGTCGTGGAACTCCTTGGTGCGCAGGTTGTTGTTGAGCCGCAGCACCAGCTCCTCCGTGTCCACGGGCTTGGTCAGGAAATCGTCGGCCCCGGCCTTGATCCCCAGGAGCCGGTCCTCCCTGGAGTCGAGGGCGGTGACCATGATGACCGGGATATAGGCGGTCGCGGGGTCGTCCTTGAGTTGCCGGGTGGCCTCCAGTCCGTCCATCTCCGGCATCATGACATCCATCAGGATAACGTCGGGCCGCCGTTCGCCCGCCACCGTAAGTGCCTGCCGGCCGGTGCGGGCCTCCAGTACCTCGTGGCCCAGATTGCGGCAGATCAGGGCCAGCAACTTAATGTTTTTCTCCTGATCGTCAACGATCAGCACCTTGCGTTTTTCGTTCATAGTTCCTCCTCTACCCCGCCCAGATCGCGGGCTTCCGCCCTGGCCTCCACCTCCCTGGCCCACAGCCATTCGTTGAGCTTGGCCACCAGGGATTCCAGCATGATGGGCTTGGCGAGATAGTCATCGCAGCCGGCGGCCAGCGCCCGCTCCCGGTCTCCGGACATGGCCAGGGCGGTCAGGGCGATCACCGGGATGGCCTGGGTCTGGGGATCATCCTTCAGCCGCCGGGTGGCGGCCAGGCCATCCATGACCGGGAGTTGGATATCCATCAGAATCAGGTTCGGATGCCGTAGCCCCGCCAGCTCGACCGCCACGCGTCCGTCTTCCGCCTCCAGGACGGCGTAGCCCAGGGCCCCTAAAATTTTGGAGAGCATCTTCCTTTGCATCTCCTCGTCGTCAACCACCAGGATAACAAAATTCTTGTTCATGAGGCATCCTTACTTGATGATTTTGCCATCTTACTGGCGGTGGATATTAATCCCTTTCCATGGTCCGCCACCGGAGCGTATCCAGAAGTTCACCGGCGGCGCGGCCATCGGTGGGATAGCTTGCCTGGACGAAGGCGGCGGCGATTCCGACCTCGGCCAGGATCTCGGTCAGCCTGGCCACGATGGCGTCCGGTTGGGAACCGGTCTCCCCGGAGAGCAGAAAGTAAAAAGCCCCGTCGCCTCCGTGCCGGCTGTAACTCTCGTGCGACCTGATCTTGCCCGCCAGGGCGTTAACCACCTGCTGCCAGTCGTTGGCCTTCACGCCGCCTGCCGTCTCCAGCCGCAGCAGGCGAAAGGGCGCA
>JAJXUT010000123.1 GCA_021782655.1 Deltaproteobacteria bacterium | reverse complement strand
CGCGTAAGCCAAGGCCAGGGGCCGTCCGTTCCGGTCCAGGATCCGCCCCCTAAGCCGCACCAGGTCCTTGTTTCTCTTCCGGTGCTGCTGGGCCGCCTCGCGCAAGTCCATGACCACAAAGTCCTGGCGCGCCTTAGCCCCGGCCTTGATCTCCACCTCCACCGCCTCGCCGGAATACTTGTCCCCCAACTCGAGGGGGCCGAAGCGCCGCTCGCCCTGACGCAGCATGGCCACCGCCCAGTAATGGCCAGGGGGGACGGCCACGGTGTAGAGACCGTCCGGGCCGGTGCGCTGGGAGGCGAAATCGGCCGGCTTCTTGACGTTCTTGCCCCGGTAGAGGGTAACCTCGGCCCCGGCCACCGGCTTGCCGTTAATGTCGGTGACCGTCCCGTGCAGCAGGTCGGCATCCTCGGCCCCGGACGGCCCCGCCGTCAGCAGACCGCCCGCCAGGAACATAGCCAACAGCAACGCCAGGGTCTTCATGGCCTCTTTCCCCCTTCCGGCTGCCATTTAAGCCGAATCGGCTCCTTCGACTCGGGCTCGAAGATCACCTTGCCGATATCGCTATCGCGGTGGCCGTCAAAGACCTGGTCGAGCACCGGCTTGCCGCCCCACCAGTTGTCGCGGGCGTCCACGTCCTCGTCGTTAAAGTCGCCCAGCCGCAGGGCGTACATCGAGTTGTCGAGGAAGTTGTTGTGGTTGACCACCATGCCTCTACCCTTCTCGCGGATGAAGATGGCGATCTCGTTGCCGGTAAATTCGTTGTCGTGGATGGTGGCCAGCCCCCGGAAGGAACGGATGCCGATGCCGTTATGACGGAAAATCGACTGGCTCACCTCCACCGGGCCGCTGTTTAGACGCAGCCCTCCCTTGTTGTCCTCAAACAGGCAACGGTTGACCTTGAGGTTCACGAAGTGACTGTGCAGGGGCCAACTGGCCTGACTGAAGTCGCAGTTGACAAACAAGCTGCCCGTGGCCTTCTCCATCTGGATCTCGCCCCAACTGCCCGCGCCCTTCGGCTCCAGGGCGGTGAAGGTGATCCGGCGCTTGGGCTCGCCTGAGGCCTCGATCCGGCCCAGGACGTGAATCCCGGCCCTGGGGGCCAGCTTGACCACTGTGCCCGGGGAGATGGTCAGGACGCCGCCCTGGGGCACGGTCAGGGGGGCGGCGACGGTGATCTGGCCCGCCCAGCGCAGGGGCACCGGCACTTGGGATACCGGCCAGACAAAAGGCCGAGGCGCGGCGGCCACCGGCTCGTAGGACACCGTGCCCAGGGTCGGGTCGTCGTGGCGGTCGAAGATCGCCTGCCTCAGGTCCGCGCCGCCCCACCAGTTGCCAGCGGCATTAACGTCGCCAGGCCCGTCCATGCCGATGGCGTAGAGGCGGTTGCCCTCAATGTCGTTACCGCTTACCGTCCCGACGAAGGACCTAATCCCCAGGCCGCGCTGGCCGTTGTCGGCGATCAAGTTGCCGGTGATCTTGCCCCTGGCCTCCCGGACGACTAAGCCGTTGATGCCGTTGGCCATGATGGCGTTGCCGCTGGTCTCAATGTTGTCGGTGTTGCGCAAGGCCAGGCCGGTTTCGAGGTTGCCGGCCAGCAGGTTGCGGTTGAAGCGGCCAAAGACGGCGTTGGACACTTGCAGGCCGAAACGGTTGCCGACCAGCATGTTCCCCTCCACCGTGGCCGCGCCCTCCCGGATGCGCAGACCGTCCCAGCGGTTGTTGGCGATGAGGTTGTCGCGGGCGGTCAGGTTGAGCCGGAAGAGGTTAGCACCGTTGAGGTTGTCGAAGATCCGGTTGCGGAGCATGACCACGTCCGAGTCGCGGCACTGCAAGCCACTCTTGTTGTTGTAGAACTGGTTGTCCCTAAGTTCCACCTGCGACTCCTGAAACTGCATACCGCGGTAGTTGTGGCGTAGCACCGAGTTGGTCACCGCCACCAGCGAAAAATGAAAATGCAGGCCCCGGTAGGCATCCTCCACCTGGCAGAATTCCACCAGGTTGCGCTGCTGGTCGCTGCCTAAGAGGTTGATCGCGTCCCAATCCCCGAAGCCCGGCTTTTTCTCCGCCGAGCGAAAGTGGATGGGCCGCTCCCGGGTCCCCTTGGCGATCAAGCCCCCCTGAATCATCAGCCCGTTCTCGCCGATGCCGTCGCCGTTGGTATCCCGCTTGCTGAACTCGACCACCGTGCCGGGCATGATCACCAACCGGCCCTCGGGCGGGATCCGCACCTGGCCGTCGATCCGCACCCGGCCCCGCCAGACGGTAGTGCCCATCAGGGTGTCGTTGCCGTAGGCGTGGGTTAAGGCCAGCTCCGGCGGGGCGGCGAGTTCCTGTCCCGCCAGGCTGGCGGTTTCGGCCTGGCTCCGCAGGCGATCCTGCTTGCGGTTGCCGCTGACCTCAGTCGCCTCCTCCCTAATTTTCGGCTCGTTGAAGCCGCACAACCCGTAATCGTTGCCGCTCACCCGCGTTTTTTTTAAGGTCAGCTCCGCATCCGGCCCGCAAGCGATCACCCCGTAATGATTACCAGTAAAATTACAGCCGTTCATGACCGCCGTCCCGGAGAGGAGGTAGAGCCCAGTCTCCGCCCCGCTGACCGTGGCCGCCGTGGCCTCGACCCGTCCCCCGTCCACCAGGATGCCGGCCCAACGCCGCCTAGTCTCGTCGCCCGGGGCGGACTTGACCTGGAAGCTTACCGGATGCGCGGGGCTGGCCTCGATCCTTAACACGCCGCGCACCAGGAGTTCGGTCTGATGGGAGAGATACTCGGGATCGATCTTGCTGCTCTCGGCGGGTGAAAACACCACCACCGTGCCCGGCTTGACGGTCAGAGTGACCCCGGAGGGAATGAGGATATCGTCCTTGACCTCGACCTGCCCCTGCCAGACCGTGTCGGCAACCAGCGCCTCGGCCAGGGCCGGGATCGCTCTCGTCAGCAAGACAAGCAAGGCGGTCAAAATCAGGGTGGAGAGGCGCCGGGGGGTGATCATCGGAGGCTAAAAGCGGGTTGGCCAGCGGCCCTGGAGGGACGAAAGGGACTTCCAGGGCCACCGATTGACTGAAGGTTGCTGATCTCGCCCAAGGCTAGCCGATGGCTAGCCGACACCAAAGACGCGGGGGGTGTTTGGCGAGTTAGGAGGCAATACCTTACGCTATACCGACCGAGCCAGACCGCCCCGCAATTCTGTCCAAGCCCCGCTGGTATTGGACGGGGACGCTGTAGATCGATATCTTGCAACGCCATCAAAATTGCTATTTCTGGGCCGGAGAGTCTTCCTGCTCGCCCTCTGGTTGACCGGCCTTACTATTCTTGGCCTCCGCCTCGAACTTCTTCTTGGTGGCGCCCGGGTCCGGGATCTTAAACATCTGGATGTTTATGTTGCTGACCACCTCGCCCTTCTTGCCCTCGACCGCAATGGCGTTGCCGCTCCCGCCCTGAAGTCCACGGGCCGCCGAAGAGGCCCCCGGTTGGTTGCCGGGTCTGGGCGGCACGGCGCCGCCGGCCAAGGGGTCGGTCTTGCCGTAGGAGCCAATATAGGCGCCGACGCCGGGGCGGCCGCCACCCATCACCGACTCCCTGGCCACCACATAGTACTTGCCCGGCGGCACCTTCAAGGTATAAGCGCCGTCGGCGGCAGTCGCCTCCGAGATGTAGCGGGGCCGGGAGGCGTTGAGGTTGTCCTTCAGGGTCACGAACACCCCGGACAGGGGCTTGTTTCCCTCGCCGGTCACCTTGCCCTTGATGGTCATGAAGTCCTTGAATTCCTTGACCTCGCCGGGCAGCATCCCATCCACCCGGCCCGCCTCCACCACCTGCTTGACCCCGATGACGAACTCGCGAAGCTTGCCCTTGGCACTCTTGGCGAAGTAGAACTTCTCGCCCGGACGCGGGGGGCCGACGCCCTTGTCCGGCTTGCGGAGCATGGCGCCCATGTAGTAGGTGCCCGGCACCAGCTTAACCGCGAACTCCCCCTTGGCGTTGGAACGATCAACCATGTCCGGCACCCGGCGGGTGCTGCCGATCACCGGCGGCGGGCCGCCGTTTTTGTCGAAGAAAGAGACGATGGCCTCGGGCATGAGCTTGCCGTTGGCGTCGTAGATGGTGCCCCTCAAGGTGCCCATCTGTGCCTTCATGAAGCCCGGCACGTCGGCTCGACTTACGGCACAGAACATGGTGAGGACAATCCCCATAAGCAAGACAATTCTTTTCTTCATATTCCCTCCCTAATGGATGAGTGAGATACGTCGTGCCCCCTTCGGGCTGCAACGTCTGTTTGATTCTACACGTAAAAAAAAAGTCAGGCAATTGATTTGGCAAACAGAAAAACAACCACGCCCCCGATGGGGAGACCACAAGGGCATTAAGGATAATTTAAAATGTATTTGCCAGTTTTTCAATAGTGCATTTTAACTTGACAGGCCAACTGGCGGCTGCTATTTTGAAGATATAATCGGGAATAATTACTGTTTGGCCGGGCAACCCAATCCCAGGGATGAAAACCAACC
>JAJXUT010000122.1 GCA_021782655.1 Deltaproteobacteria bacterium | reverse complement strand
CGATCATCTACGGCATCATCGCCGACCACAACGGCACCATCGAATGTCAGTCCCCGCCGGGACAGGGCTGCCAGTTCATAATTACCCTGCCCGCCTGGTTTAATCACCGTCCCCACGCCGACTAGCGTCCAGGCTATGAACCAAGACAAAACTAGCAAATAATCCTCATGGCAACCATAGCGACCATCGGCCCGAGGGGAGGGCAAGGCTGGCAGGCCGCCCGCCGCTATCTGCCCCAGGCGGAGATCCTCCTCTTCCCCGACCTGGCTGAGGCCATCCGCGCCTTCGAGAACCAAGGGGCGGACCTCGCCATCCTGCCCATCTACAACACCCGTGCCGGCCAGCTCAAGGAGGTGCGGATGCTCGAGGAGCTGCGCCGGGGCTACTGGATCGACAACCTGGTGCTGCCCATCCAGCTCTCCCTGGGCAGCCTGGACGAGGAGACGGAGATAAGCGTGCTCGCCGGCGGCAGGGACAACCTGAGCCAGTGCGAGGAGTTCATCGCCGGCCAGTTCCCCCACGCCAGCCTGCTGGCGGTGCCCGATCTGGAGGCGCATCTCCGGGAGGTCAAGCGCCTTGGTCTCGCCGGGCACGGGATTGTCGAGGCCGAGGAGGCGCTTAGGGAACACGGCCTGGTGCTTAGGCAGCGAGAGGTGGCGCCCCACAACCGCACCCGGTTCGCGGTCATCGGCCCCACCCTGACCGTGCCCACCGGCCACGACGCCACCGCCATGATCACCCAGCCCCTGCGCGACCGGGTAGGGCTGCTGCACGACATCCTAGGCGAGTTCGCCAACCGGGGCATCAACCTCATCGACCTGCGCTCCGAAAACGACTTAAAGACCCAAAAACTGCGGGTCTATATCGAGACCGAGGGCCACGGCGACTCGCCTGCCCTGCGCCAGGCCTTGGAGCGGCTGGAACACCAGGTGATCCAAGAACCGAAACCCATCAGGGTGCTGGGCAGCTACCCCCGGGTGGAGATGCGGCCCCGGCACGTCAAGGCCTTCGGCTGCATCGGCACCGGGGAGATGGGCCGCTGGTTCATGGAACGCCTGGCCAGCGAGGGCTACCAGACTATGATCTGCGGCCGGGCCACCGAACTGCGGCCCGAGACGATGATCCCCCGGGTGGAGGTGGTGGTGATCTGCGTGCCGATCAGCGCCACCGCCCCCACCGTCCGCCGCTACGGGCCGCTGCTGAAAGACGGCCAGGCCCTGATCCTCCTGGCCGGGGAGGCGGAGGACAGCATCGGCTGCGCCCTTACCGCCACCCGGCCCGAGGTGGAGGTGATGCTGGTGCACAACCTCTGGGGGCCCAAGGCCGCCACTATGAAGGACAAGAACGCAGTGGTGGTCCGCACCCCAAGGAGCGGCAAGCTGTGCGGCGAGTTCGAGGCCTTCCTTTACAAGCACGGGGCCGAGATCTTCCAGGATACCCCCAATCGTCACGACCTGCTGATGGGGGTAAGCCAGAAGCTGCCCACCGCCATCTCGGTAGCCCTGGCCATGACCCTGCGCAACGAGGGCATAAGCCCCCAGGACATTGCCAGCCACTCCACCCTGACCTCGCTCTATGGCATCCTGGCCATGTCCAGGGTGCACGCCCAGAACCCCCGCACCTACGCCGAGATCCTGGCCGCCAAAGGTCAGGGCAACCATATCGTCAAGGCCTTCTACCAGAACTTGAACCAGGTCATGACCCACGCCGGTCAGGATGGGATCGAGCCGCTCTGCGCCCTCCTGGAGGCAAACCGCGCCCACCTGTCCGAGGAGTTCCTAAAGGCCCGCCTGGAGCAGGCCCTGGCCGTTGATCAAACCCTGGGCAGGACGAGTTGAGGGTCGTTGATCTCCTCGCCCTGCCCCTCTCGGGGGCCTTTATCGGCTGGTTCACCAACTACGTCGTCATCCGGATGTTGTTTAGACCCCTGCGTCCCTGGCGGGTACTGGGCTTCCGGCTGCCTCTGACCCCCGGCATCATCCCGGCCAAGCGCCACGACCTGGCGGTGAACATCGGGCGGATGGTGGGCGATCGGCTACTGACCAGCGCCGACCTCGGCTTGGCGGTGGCCAAGCCCGGCTTCCGGCGCCAACTAGAGGCCCTGATCCAGGCCCGCCTGGGCGAGTTCCTGGAGCGGGAGCTAGGCCCCCTGCCGACCCTGATACCCCCCCACTTCCGGGATTCCTTCGAGGCCGGGGTGGACATCCTGCGCTGGCGGGCGGTGAAGCTCCTGCACGACCACCTGGATCAAGCGGAATTCCGTCAAGGGCTTAAGACGACGATCGGCGAGCATCTCGATCTCCTCTTGAGCCGCCCCCTGGCCGACTGGCTCGATCCCGAGGGCGGCGGCCAGGCGCTGGTCGCCGCCCTCGGCGGGGCGGTGCAGGCACTGCTCACCCGCCCCCAGACCGAATCCTGGCTGCGGGAGGCCTGCCGCCAGCGGATCGCCGGGCTTAAGGACTGCAACGTCCCGCTCGACGAGCTGCTGCCGGCGGCGGTGATCCGGCGCCTCTCCGGCCTGCTGCAAGACGAGGTGCCCGGCCTCCTGGCCCGGCTGCCCGGCCTGATCCGCGAACCCGGCCCACGCGAGCTGGCGGCCCAGATAATCAGCGAGGCCATCGGCTCGCTGGTCAGCCCCCTGGGGCCGGTGGCGACCCTGGTCAAGGGGCTCTTCTCCCCCGAACGGCTAAAAGACAAAATCGCCGCCTACCTAGAGAGCCGGGAGGCGGAACTGGCCCGCTGGCTCCAAAACGACCAGACCCAGGCCCAGGCCCGGGCGGCGGTGGCGGGGCTGGTCAACGGGCTTATGCGCCGGCCGCCCGCCGAGCTGCTCGCCCGGCTGGGCCCAGAAGACGAGGAGGCTCTGGCCGGCGAGCTGGCGGGAGGAATCGTCGCCCTTCTCCGCCAGCCGCAGGCCCAGGCCACGATTGAGTCATTGATCGCGGGGGGTCTGGCCGCCCTTTACGGCCGCCGGGCGGACCTTATGCTTTCCGAATTACTGGGGCCAGGGTTTCCTGGACGCCTCCGCGACCAGGCCGGGGCCGGAATCACCGCCGCCATCCTTTCCGCCAAGGGCCGCCGGCTTCTGGACGGGATCGTCACCACGCTGCTCGACGATCTCCTCCTGCGGCGGCCAATCGGGCCACTCGCCAAGCTCCTGCCTAAGGAGGTGCGGAAAAGGCTGGAGGAATATCTTTGGCAACAGGGCCACGACCTGCTGGTGGCCGAGACCCCCAGGCTGTTTGAGTTCGTCAACATCGAGGAGATCGTCACCCGCAAGGTCGATTCCCTGGATCCCCTGCGGCTGGAGTCCCTGCTGTTCGGGATCATGGAGAAGCAGTTCACCTACATCAACCTGTTCGGAGGGCTGCTGGGGTTGGTCATCGGCCTTTTCAACCTAGCGCTCATAGCGTGGAGATAGGCCGTCCGCCCAGGAGGTGATGATTGTGCCCCCTGTGGCCGCCACCACCCTGTCTTCAATCCGCCGCAACAACTCTTACGGAGCCGCCCCTAAACAACTTGGACAATTTTTCCGCAACTCTTACGGCTCCTTAGGCCGTCGCCGTAAGGTTTATAATCCAGGTTGTTTCCACTCGACGGCTTAGGGTCTAACAAGAAGATGAAGAAAACACCCCGCACCTGCGTCACCCCCGCCGGCACCTTCCGTTATGGGGTGCATCGGCCCGCCTTCACCGTCGCCAATCTGCGCCCGGAGGACAACCTGACCGTCCTGGGGCAGCTCCCCGACGGCACCCCGGTGGACAACGCGAGCAACTTCCCAGCCGGCGCGGTGCGGGAGGAAGCCGCCGACTGGATCTACGAGGTGCCCAACCCCTTTCCCTTCCGGGGTGCCACCTTCATCGCCCGCTCCTGGGCCGAGGCCAAGGTCGATCACCCGGAACGCATCGCCCTGCCCGGCCCGCCCGTAGTCTCCATGCACCAGACCCTGAAAATCTGGCTGGGGCCGGATCTCAATCACGGCCAGCGCACCTCGTTGTTTTCCGACCTGCCGCACCCGGTGCGCATGGCGCTGGCCGCCAACTCCACCGACCCCGAGGACCTGATCGTTCTGGCCGACCAGGCCTGCCACCTCCTCTTCAATCGCGACAGCGGCCGGCCCATCGGCCTGCGTTACCGTCAAGACCGGGAGGGCCGCGTCGAGCCGGACATCCACGATCACGCCATCTTCGAGGTGCTGGTCAACAACCCCCACCTGCCGGACGACTTCAAGCAGGCGATGGTGCTACGGCCCGGCGTCCAGGGGGCGAGCGAGATCGTCGGCGAATGGCGGGAGGGGGAGAGCCACGTCTTCGAGTACCTGCGGCGCAACAGCTATATCCCCTGGGGCCACCACGCCGCCAACCTGGCCGACGACGCCATCCGCTACCGGATCGACGACCTAAGCGCCCTGGACCTGGCCGGTCTGCGTCACCTCTACTACCAGCGCAGCTTCTGTCGCCTGGCGGAAGGCCTGAACCTGGCCGGCCCCGAGCCCCGGCGGATGATCTCCCCCGAGGAACTGGAGACCCTGCGCCGCAAGGTCGTCAAGGCCCTGGCCAAGGCCACACCCGAGGGCCTGCCCTTCGACCGCACCCTCTGGGGCTGGAATTTCGGCTTTGACTGCGCCGCCAACGGTTACCGGATGCACGCCTCCCACCAGATGATCCACCAGCAATTCGCCCTGCTGCCCGCAAGCC
>JAJXUT010000121.1 GCA_021782655.1 Deltaproteobacteria bacterium | reverse complement strand
CGGGCCGCGAACAGGGTCGCAATGTCGGCTGGGGGCAGTTCGATGGCCAGCATCCCGCAGTTGAACATATTCTGCCGGAAGATGCGGGCAAAGCTCTCGGCGATGACCACGTTGATGCCGTTGACCTCGAACACCCAGACCGCGTGCTCGCGGGAGGAGCCGCAACCGAAGTTCTGGCGGCTGACGATCACCCTAGCGGCCCGGGCCTCAGCGCTGGCCGGATCGAAACCCTCTAGGCGCAGGTCCTCCAGCATGTAGGGCTTCAAGTCCAGCTTTGAATTCTCGGTCAGGTACTTGGCGGGGATAATCTCGTCGGTGTTGATGTCGTGGCGGTCAAGAAAAAGGCTCGCGCCTCCGAAATGCTTCATCTTCGCTCTCCTTACAGGTATTTCCGGGGGTCAGTGATGCATCCGGCCACGGCGGCGGCAGCGGCGGACAGGGGACTCATCAGGTGCACCATGCCGCCCTTGCCCATCCGGCCGTTGAAGTTCCGGTTGGTGGTGGAGGCGCAGACCTCGCCGGGGGCCAGCACCCCGTTACTCATCCCCAGGCAGGCGCCGCAGGTGGGGTTGGTGACGCAGAACCCGGCGGCCACGAACTGCTGGATCAGCCCCTCGGATAAGGCCTGGGCATAGACGTGGGGGGTGGCCGGCGAGACGATGCCCCGCACCCCCGGCGCCACGCTGCGGCCCGCCAGGATGCGCAGGGCCTCGCGCAGGTCCTCCAGCCGGCCGTTGGTGCAGGAGCCGATATAGACCTGATCGATCCGGGCCCCCTCCAGCTCGGAGGCGTCCATGACCTCGTCCGGCTTGTAGCCGTAGGTCACCTGGGGAGCGAGCGAGCTTACCTCCATGGTCAGCTCCCGGGCATAGGCCGCATCCGGGTCGGAGTGCCAGCGCTTAAAGTCGGCCACCGCCTGGTCGAGGCTGTCGTACTGTTCGTCGATAAAGGGCCAGAGGTACTGGGCCGTCACCCGGTCGGGCAGGCAGACCCCGCAGGTGGCGCCGGCCTCGATGGCCATGTTGCACAGGGTCATCCGCGACTCCATGGACATCTTGTCCACCACCGGGCCCACGAACTCCATGATGGCGTCGGTGGCGCCCTTGACGGTCAGCTCCTTGATCAGCCGCAGGATGACGTCCTTGGCATAGACGCCGGTCGGCAGCTCGCCCTTGATGGTCACCTTGATGGTCTGGGGCAGCCGAAACGAGCACACCCCCTTCAGGATGCCGACCTCGAGATCGGTGGTGCCCACCCCGGCGGCAAAGGCCCCGAAGGCGCCGTGAGTGCAGGTGTGGGAGTCCCCCATGATCACGGTGTAGCCGGGCCGGATGAAGCCCTTCTCCGGGAACAGGGCGTGGCAGACGCCGTTGGCCCCGATGTCGAAGAAGTCCCGGATGGCGTGCCGCCGGGCCCAATCGCGCAGGATCTTGGCCTGGGTGGCGGTCTTGGAGTCCTTGGAGGGGGTAACGTGGTCGATTACCGCCTTGATCTTGTCCGGGTCGAATACCCGGTCCATGCCCCGCTCCATCAGGTCGTTGATGGCGATGGGGGTGGTGATCTCGTGGCACATGACCACGTCAAGGGCCAACACCACGCTGTCCCCGCCGGGGCTGTCACGGTGATGGGCGGCAAAGATCTTCTCGGTTATCGTCTGCCCCATGATGTTTACTCCATTGAAATTTTTTAACTTTACGGGTAGATAGGCGGGAGGCTAAGGCCGGGAACAAACCAACCCCAGACCAGTCCCTGGTAGCGGCTTCGGCTGTTCTATACCAAGCTCCCATGAAAAAGAAAAGCCCTATGATGGCGGCCAAAACCGCCGTAGCCCTGCTGCTGCTCGCGGCGGCGGCCCTCCTCGCCCACCCCGCCCTGGCCGCCCACGGGGCGAGCATCGACGGGAGGCTCAAGTACCCGGCCGGGTTTGACCACTTCGACTACACCTCGCGCAAGGCCACCCCCGGCGGCGAGCTTGTCCTGCACGGCATTGGAGGCTTCGACAAAACCAACCCCTTCACCCTGAAGGGTACCGCCCCGGAGGGACTCTCCTCCCTGGTCTTCGAGACCCTGGCGGTAAGGAGCCTAGACGAGCCCTTCGCCATGTACGGGCTGATCGCCAAGGACATCGCCCTGGCCCCGGACGGGCTCTCGGTCACCTTCACCATCAATCCCCAGGCCCGCTTCTCGGACGGCAAGCCGGTGACCGCCGAGGACGTGAAGTTCTCCCTCGACACCCTGAAAGGCCCGGCGGCGCACCCCTTTTATCAGAATTATTTCCGAGACATCGCCCAGGCCGAAATCATCGCCCCCGACCAGATCACCTTCCACTTCGCCCGCCGCAACCGGGAGCTGCACCTAATCGCCTGCGAACTGCCAGTGCTCTCCAAGGCCTTCTACACCGCCCACCCCTTTTCCGAGGCAGGGCTTAGCATCCCGGTGGGCAGCGGCCCGTACACGGTCGCCGCCCTCTCGCCCGGCAAGTCGATCACCTACCGGCGCAACCCGGATTATTGGGGCTGGAACCAGCCCGTCCGCCGGGGGATGTTCAACTTCGACCGCATCACCTACAAGTATTACCAGGATCAGACGGTGGCGGTGGAGGCCTTCAAGGCCCACGACTTCGACGTGTTGCCGGTCAACGTCGCCAAGCAGTGGGCCCGCGACCTGCGGGGGCCGAACTTCCAGGCGGGCAGGATCATCAAGGCCAGCCTGCCGCACCATAACGACGCCGGGATGCAGGGCCTGGTGATGAACCTGCGCCGACCCCTGTTTCAGGACCGGCGGGTGCGGCTGGCCCTAAACCTGGCCTTTGACTTCGAGTGGACCAACACCAGCCTGTTCTTCGGCCAGTACAGCCGCTGCAACAGCTACTTCAGCAACTCGATCTTCGCGGCCCGCGGCCTGCCCTCGCCTGCCGAGCTGCGGCTGCTCGCCCCCTTCCGCGACCGGCTGCCGCCGGCGGTCTTCACCACCCCCCCGACCCCGATCTCCACCACCCCGCCCGCCAGCCTGCGGCACAATCTACTCAAGGCCCAGGCCCTGCTCGCCGAAGCGGGCTGGCGGGTCAAGGACGGCATCCTGGTCAACCGGGCCGGGGAGCCCTTCGCCTTCGAGATCCTCCTCGACTCCGCCGCCTTCGAGCGGCCGATCGAGCCCTACGCCCGCAACCTGAAACGGCTGGGGATCAAGGCCCGCTACCGGGTCATCGATCCCGCCCTCTACAGCCTGAGGCTTACCGACTTCGACTTCGACATGGTGGTCAACGTCTATGGCCAATCGCAGTCGCCGGGCAACGAGCAGCGCGACTACTGGTCGTCCGCCGCCGCCAGCCATCCCGGCTCCGGCAACCTGATGGGACTGAGCGATCCGGTGATCGATCAACTAGTGGACCAGGTGGTGAACGCCAGCACCCAGGAAGGTCTCATCGCCGCCTGCCGGGCCCTGGACCGGGCGCTGTGGTACGGCTACTATCTGATCCCCAACTGGTACGTGGCCAGCCACCGCCTGGCGTACTGGAACCGCTTCTCCCAGCCCTCCACCCTGCCCCTCTACTACCAGCCGAATCAGCTCCTGATGACCTGGTGGGTAAAACCAGAGGCCCCCGATGAACCCCGGCCTTGACCGGCTGTATCCCGGCGACTGCCAGGCCGCCTGGCCCCTGGCCCAGCAGCTGATGGCCGAGGAAGGGCCCCGGCTTGCGGCCACGGGCCTCCTCCAGGAAGTAAGCCGGCTGGTCAGTCTCGCCGAGGAACTAGAAAACCGCATGAGCGAACCCAACCGCGTCTGCGCCGCCTGCGGGGCCCGCCCGGATGGCGGCTGCTGTAGCCAGGCGATTGCCGACGAGGCCGACGCCATCCTCCTGCTGCTCAACCTGATTGCCGGGCTCAAGCTGGATAAGCCGCCCGTCGGCACCTCCCTCGCTTGCCCGTTTTTGGACCAGGATGGCTGCCGGCTGCTGTTTAAGCCCATTTTCTGCTTAAACTACGATTGTGCCCGGCTCAAAGGTGGTTGCGACCCGGAGCAATTCGCCCGTTACCAGAGGCAACGTGCCCTGCTTCTCCAAGGTCAGTGGCGACTTGAATGCTTGCTCCTCGATCATCTACGGACTCAGCGTTGTCCGGTTTAAGGAATTGCATCACGCAATTTGTGGGGCTGTCGTTCAGGAAATCCCCCTCAATCCCCCTTTTTCAAAGGGGGAGGCAGTCTCTGGTTAGCTTCCCCCCCTTGAAAAAGGGGGGCCAGGGGGGATTTTTAATGTTAGGGCGGAAAATGCCATTCCCTAACCGGACAACGCTGCTACGGACTAAAAATCGTCGATAAACGGCAAGGGAAAAGACAAGGGGATCAGCCAACCAGAAGACGGCTCAAAACGGCACGCAGTTCGCGCAGGGTGAAGGGCTTGTCGAGCACGGCCTTGAAGCCGTAGTCAAGGTAGTTGGCGACCACCGGGTCGTCGGAATAGCCGCTGGAGACGACGACCAGTGCCTGGGGGTCGAGTTCCAAAAGCCTGGCAATCGCCTCCTTGCCGCCCAGGCCGCCGGGGATGGTGAGGTCCATGACCACCAGGTCGTAGGGCCGGCCCGCCGCCCGTGCCGCCCGGTATTCGGCCAATAGTTCCACCCCGTCCCGCACCGTGGTTACCGAGTGGCCCAGGGTGGTGAACATGGCGATCGCCAGGTCGCGGATCATCGCCTCGTCGTCCATGACCAATACCCGGCCCAGACGGACGTAAGCATCGTCGGCGGCAGCGGCAGGGGCCGGCGCGGTG
>JAJXUT010000120.1 GCA_021782655.1 Deltaproteobacteria bacterium | reverse complement strand
CCGACCTTGGAGGTCAGGCTCTTGGAGAGTTCCTCGCGCAGCATGGCCACCAGGGCCTCGGCCAGACCCTCGCTAAGTTTGAGGCAGATGTTGCCCACAAAGCCATCGCAAACCATGACATCGACCTCGCCCCGGAAGAAATCACGGCCCTCGACGTTGCCGATATAACGCAGGGCGCTTTGCGACAGGAGGTCGTGGGCGCCCTTGACCAAGGCGTTGCCCTTGCCGCCCTCCTCGCCGATGCTGAGCAGGCCCACCCGGGGCTCCTCGATGCCGAACAGGGCCCGGGAGAAGGCGGTGGCCATGACCGCGAACTGATAGAGATGCTGGGGCCGGCAATCGACGTTGGCGCCCACGTCCATGACCACCAGGGGTTTCTTCAGGGTGGGGAAGATGCCGGCGATCCCCGGCCGGGAGATGCCTTGCAGACGGCCCACCTCCTTGAGCGCCGCCGCCAGGGTGGCGCCGGAGTTGCCGGCGCTGACCACCCCTTGCACCTCGCCCTGGCGCAGGAGTTGAAAGGCGACCCTGATGGAGGAGTCCTTCTTGCGGCGCACCCCTTCCATCGGCGACTCGTCCATGCCCACCACCTGGGTGGTGGGGACGATGGCGAGATGATCAAGACGCGAGCCAGAGGGACAGGCGGCAAGCTGCTCACGGTGGCGGGCCAAGGCCTCTTCCAGCACCTGCCGGTCGCCCAGCAACACCACCTGGTGCCCGAACTCGCACACTGCCTGCACCGCGCCGGCGACCAGCTCTTGCGAGCCATAATCACCGCCCATGGCGTCAAGGGCTATCCGCACCGCACAACTCCTCTTTTCCGCGCCCGCGTCCCGTCACCCGACGCCAACCAGCCCGACAGGGGCTTACTCCGCCGCCGCCGCTTCCTCGAAATTCACCACCTTGCGGCCATGATAGGTGCCGCAACCGGCACACAGGCGATGGGACTGCTTGGGCTCGCCGCAGTCCGGGCATTTGGAGACGCAAGCGGCGGTCAGGGCGTCATGCGCCCGTCTGGTTCTGGTGCGGCTGTGGGAGTGCCTTCTCTTGGGTAAAGCCATGTTTCTACCTCATCTTAATGTTGTGATAATATACAGAATCTACTGCTTATTCTTTAAACCGGCCAACACCGTGAAGGGCGAGGCTGACTGTTGATCCCGACAGGCGCAGGCGGACAGGTTCAGGTTCCCGCCGCAGACGGGACACAGCCCCTGGCAGGACTCGACGCACAGCCGCTTCACCGGCAAAAGCAAGATAACCTGCTGGGATAGGGCCTCGCCGAGGTCAATCTCCGGTTCGCTTAAGGCCACCACCTCCAGCTCCGACTCCGGGCACTGGTGATCCACCGCCGTCCAGTAAGGATCGCCGGGGGGCAAAAATTCGAAATTCAGGCGGCAGTCGCCGTCATGACGATAAACAAACGGCTCCAGGCAACAGTCACAGGCCAGCCGGACGGCGAAGGCCAGCCGGCCAGCCACCGTCGCCCGCCGGCCCTGACGGGTGACGACAAGCTCGCCCGCCACCGGGCCGACCCGCTCCCAGTCCCCCTCGGGAAACCAGGCGGCATCGCCAAGCGTGATCTGGCGTCCCGTTTCCGGGATATCGTCAAGGCGTATCTTCATCGCCGGGCCTGATTCCTCGCCGGAGCCCAACTCAAAAGAACAGAGGAATATAAGAAATTACCGCTTGATGTCAAGAGATTTACGCGAGCAGCCGTATTTTGGGGCCGCCGGCCCGTAAAACACTAGGGCCTAGCCCACAAGAGAAAAGGCGGCCAGGGTTCAAGATCCTGCCGCCGACCATTAATCAGCATTACGATATTGCTTTTATTTTCGAAACGACTCGCGTTATAATCAGACCTTAGGCCTGACGCCATCGCCCTCAAACCCGGACGGCGAAAAGACGCCGCCAGGCCAACTCACTTGCCAGGCGAGATCATCAAACGTCGATGAAGAAAAAAGCTCATCCGCTTCCCCATCTCCGGCGCGCCGTGCAGGCAGGCTTTGCCGGCTTCTGCCTGTTCGCCGGCTGGCGCTTCTACCTCTTCTACCAGTGGGCCATCGGTGTCCGGGCGGCATATGTCCCGCGCCCCGCCGCCGTGGAGGGCTTCCTGCCGATCAGCGCCCTGGTGGCCCTCAAGCACCTCCTGCTCACCGGGCGCTACGACCCCATCCATCCCGCCGGGCTGACCATCTTCATCGCCGCCCTGTTGATGGGGCTGTGGCTGCGCAAGGGCTTCTGCGGCTGGATCTGCCCGGTGGGGTTCACCTCCAACCTGGCGGAGACGCTGGGCCGGCGGGCCAAGCTCGCCCTCGTGCCGCCCCGCTGGCTGGACCTGCCGCTCTTGGCGATCAAGTACCTGCTGCTCGCCTTCTTTGCCTACCTGATCCTCTGGCAGATGGATCGACAGGCGATCGAGGGCTTTATGGTCTCGCCCTACAACCGGATCGTCGATGTCAAGATGCTCTACTTCTTCCTCCACCCCAGCCGCCTGGCGGGGGGCATCATGCTGGGCCTGCTGGTTCTCTCCCTGGCGCTCAAGAACCCCTGGTGCCGGTATCTCTGCCCCTACGGGGCCCTGCTCGGGCTCCTGGGGCTCCTCAGCCCCTTGCGGGTGCGGCGGGACCAGGAGGCCTGCATCTCCTGCCATCGCTGCGAACGCGCCTGCCCCGCCGCCATCCCGATCACCGCCAAGACCGTGGTCCGCAACCCGGAGTGCGTGGGCTGCCTGGACTGCGTGGCCGCCTGCCCGGTGGATAGCTGTCTCGAGGCCGCCTGCGGCCCGCGGCGGGTATCGCCCTATCTGCTGCCCGCACTTACGCTGGCGCTCCTCTTCGCCCTCTGGCTCACCGCCAAGGCCACCGGCCACTGGCAGACCCAGACCCCACTTCCGGAATTGCGCCGAGACTACTCCCTGGGCCTCGACCTCCCCCACCCCCGCTACTAGGGACGCGGCCCGGCCCTCAACCGGGCATGGCCGCCGCCAGGGCCGCCGCCGCCGGCTCAAGTCCAAGGTCCGCGACCCGAAACCGTTTCTGACGGCTCTGCGCCCCGCCAGTCAGGGACACCGCCCTTCTCGGCACCCGAAACACCTGGGCCAGCAAGACGGCGATCAGCTCATTGGCCTTGCCGTCCACCGGCGGGGCAGTGGTTCTGATCTTCACCCGGTCGCCATGCACCCCGACCAGGCCGTTCTGGCTGGCCCGGGGCTGAACGTGCACCCGCACCGCCACCCCGTCGCCCTCCGCCGTCAGCAGCCCGGCGGCGATCAGTTCCTCCGGCCGCACGGCCTATGCTGCTAGCGCCGCCGCCGGCCAGCTTCCTTGTCCAGCGGGTCGTCCAGGGTGAACATCACCTCGTCGTCCAGGGCCGGGATAGCGACGCTGGGCCCCTCCTCTTCGAGGTCCAACCCATTCACCGAGGGCCCGTCATCCACCCCGGGCCCAGCATTTTCCTCGGACGAAAAGTCGTCCTCCTCGCCCAGTCCGGCCCCCTCCTCCTCGACCGCGATCTTTTCGTACAGAGGCGCCTCGGCCTCCGGACGCGAGGTCGGCCTCTGGCTGGCCGGCGTCTCCGTCACCCTGACGTGGGACGGGGGCACGCTCAGGGCCGGATCGTCCAACTGCTCCATATAGTCGCTCAGCACCGCCCGCAGCTCGGTCATCAGCTTGCCCTGCAGCCCCCGCAACTGATCGACCCGCGCCTCCAGGGCCGCGATCTCCCGATTGGCGTCATCCCTGAGCAGAGAAACCTCGTTTTTGGCCTGCTGCAACATCCGGCTGGCGTCCTGACGGCTCTTCTTCTTCATCTCGTCCGCCACCTTCTGGGCCGAAAGGATGGCGTTCTTGAAGGAGACCTCGTCCTGCTTGAAGGTGTCGAGGTCCTGGGTCATGGAGCCCAGCCGCCCCTTAAGATTCCGGTTCTCCTCTTGCAGCAGCAGGAAGCCCTCGGCGATCTGCTCCAAGAAGCCATCCACCTCCTCCACGTCAAAGCCACGGAAACGGACATGAAACTGCTTGGACTGAATATCCTCTGGCGTCAAGCTCATGGGGGCACTCCCTCCTTAATCAATTTTATTATTCAACAACCGCCAGGTTTAGGCGGGGATCAACCTAGGGCAAAGGCTATTCGCTTTAAGGTCGGGACCAAAAAACTCTGCAAGAAAATGATGGCCATGATCAGGATCATGGGCGAAATGTCCAGGCCGCCCATGACCGGCAGCAGCCGCCGGATGCGGCTGAGCACCGGCTCCGTAACCTCATGAAGAAAACGCACCACCGGGTTGTAGGGGTCGGCGTTTACCCAGGAAATGATCGCCCGGCCGATAACCACCCACATGTAGGCGGAGAGGGTGAAATCGATCAGCCGGGCTAGGGCGTTTAAAAAATTTCCAATTATAAACATGGGCTACCATTCCTAAAAGTTGATAATCAGGCCGGCCCGGCAACCAACCGCGCCGCCAGGGCCCGCACCGCCCGGCTGACCCTGGCCTCGGGATTGGCCAGCAAAAAAGGCCTCTGGGCCCGGATGGCCTTGACCACGGTGGAATCGGTGGGCAAGATCCCCAGCAGACGCGGCTCCAGATGCAAGAAACGCCGCAACACCGAGGCCAGGCCCGCGAACACCTCCTCCCCCTCCCGTTGCGACTTGACGTTGTTGACCACCAAGGAAAAACCCCGGCGTCCGTAGCGGGAGGCCATGACCTTAATCAGGGCGTAGGCGTCGGTCATGGAGGTCGGGTCCGGGGCCAGCACCACCAGGCTATGCTCAGCCCAGCGGTTGAACCACAGCACCG
>JAJXUT010000036.1 GCA_021782655.1 Deltaproteobacteria bacterium | reverse complement strand
GTGTACCGGCCGTGCGGAATTTTTGCCATGATGACACCTCCACTCTGGTTTATGAATGATCAGAGTTTTCGTGTCCATAATTTTCAGCCTACCTCAGTCTGGTAGGCCTCGACCTGGCACTGGCTAAGGTTTTGCCGCCTTCGGTCTTGGATCTCCCGGAGGCGGCGGCACGGGTCTATGCCGAGATCGAGGCCCAGAATTATATCCCCGCCCGGGCCGCCGCCTCGTACCGCCAGGCCCTGGCGGACGAGATAGGGCGACTGAGGGGCGGCCAGGCGACTGGGCCGGGGCACCTTGAGGTTCGCATCTTGGGGCCGGGTTGCGTGTCCTGCAACAACTTGCAGCGGCTGGTTATCGAGGCTGTGGCGGTGCGGGGTCTCGCCGCCGATGTCTTTCAGGTGCACGACTTAGACGAGATCGGCCGCTTCGGGGTGATGCAGACCCCGGCCCTGGTGATTAACGGCCAGGTTAAAAGCGCGGGCCGCCTGCCTAGCCCGGCCCAGATCGAGGGCTGGCTGCTGGACGCCGCCGAGGGCTGAACCAATTTGAGCGGGTCGGCCGGGCGTCAATATCCTTCCCCAAACCTAAGGCTTCCCCCCCCTCGCTACGTGACGGCTGCGGACGGCCAAAATCAAGGCGGCCATAAGCCTTGCTTTTGTGTGCCAAGCGAAGCTATGCTTAGGCTTGGTGTTGCAGCCCAAAGTCCAGGACGGCCTTTGGGTGAATACATAACCTGTTAAAAGCCATGGAAAAATTAGCTAAAATAAAGCCGTTTGTCTTTTGGGCCGCGGCCTTGGCCCTGGTCGGATTCCTGGTCAAGAGGGTACTGTTCACTCCGCCCCAGGTCAGTTTGGTGCATCTTGCCCGGCGCGATCTGACTGCCCAGGTTTACGGCAACGGCACGGTGGAGGCCAAGGTGGTGGTGGGGGTGTCGAGCCGGATCACCGGTCGCATTACCCAGGTTTTGGCCGATCAGGGAGATCGGGTCAAGGCGGGCCAGTTTTTGGCGAGGCTGGAGGACGACGACTTCGTGGCCCAGGTCGCCCAGGCCCAGGCCGAGCTTAGCCGGGCGAAGGCCGACACCCGGGCTGCGGAGGCGGGCCTTAACCAGGCCCAGGCCAGCCTGCTTCTGGCCGTCAAGAACGCCCAACGGTTCCGCGCCCTGGTCAAGGACGACCTGGTCTCCCGGCAGGAGGCTGAACAGTACGACACCGCCGACGCGGTGGCCAAGGACGAGGCGGCTCGCCGTCAGTCGGCGCTGGAGGCGGCCCGCATGGCGGAGGCGGCGGCCAAGGCGGCGGTGGCGCTAGCCGCAAGCCGGCTCGCCGACACCCGCATATTGGCCCCCCAGGACGGGATCATCGTCAGCCGCGACTTGGAGCAGGGCGGCACCGTGGCGCCGGGGCTTCCCATCTTTACCCTGGCCGATCCGGCCCTGGTCTGGGTCAAGGCCAATGTGGACGAGGCCATGCTGCCGGGGGTGGCGGTGGGCCGGCCGGCCACCATCACCCTCCGCTCGGCCCCTGGCCGCGGCTTCCCTGGTCAGGTGGCTCGCCTGGGCAGGCAGAGCGACCGGGTGACTGAGGAACTGGAGGTGGACGTGTCCTTTGCCCCGGCCCTGCCCGAATTTCGTCTAGGCGAGCAGGCCGATGTGCTGATCGTCTCCGCCAGCAAGGACGGGGCCTTGGCCCTGCCGTCCGCGACCGTGAACAGCCGGGGCGACAAACGGGGGGTGTGGCGGGTGCAGGGGGACGGCAGGATCAGCTTCACCCCGGTCGTCTGCGGCATCGAGGATCGAGCGGGGTTTACCGAGATCGTCTCCGGCCTGCCGGAGGCGGCCGGGGTGGCCCTGGCCCCGGCCCCGGCGATGGCCAAGTTCAAGGATGGAATGAAGGTGCGGGTGAGATGAACCTCGCCCTGCGCGACATCCGGCATCACCGGGGCCGCTTCGTCCTCACCTCCATTGGTCTGGGCCTGCTGCTGGGGGTGGTGATCAGCATGGGCGGCATCTACCGGGGCCTGGTGGCGGACGCGATGGCCATCCTGCAATCTACCGGCGCCGACCTCTGGGTGGTGCAGCAGAACACCAACGGCCCCTTTGCCGAGAGCTCCCGTATCCAGGAGGATCTGCGCTACCGGATCGCCGCCGTGCCGGGGGTGGCGCAGGCCGCGCCCCTGTCGTTTCAGTCGGTGCAGATCGAGCGCCGGGGCAAGCCCTTCCGTTTCTTCCTGATCGGCTACGACTACCGTCCCGGCCTCGGCCTGGGCGGCCCGCCGGCCTTAATCGCCGGGCGGCCCATTGCCCAGAAACACTATCAGATGGTGGTCTCCCAGGCCATGAACATGCCGCTTGGCGACACCATCCACTTGGGCCTCCACGACTACACGGTGGTGGGGATCACCGGCAAGCTGGTCTCCTCGAGTGGCGACCCGGTGGCCTTTGTCACCCTGGCCGACGCCCAGGACATCCAGTTTAAGCAGGAGAACAACGCCATCCGCAACGACCGGGCCCGGCTTGACGCCTGGGTGGCGGGACTGCCGGGTCTGGGGGGCGCTCAGGAACGGATGCTCAAGGCCCGCCTGGCCGGACTGACCGAATCCACCCACACGGTGAACACGGTGGTGGCCCGCCTGGCGCCGGGCGCCGAACTGGGTCGGATCAAGGCCGTCATCGGGCGCTGGAACCACCTGCGGGCCCTCTCTACCGAGGAGCAGGTCGAGATCCTGACCAAGGGGATGATCGAGAAGGCCCGGATGCAGCTGGGGATGTTTAGGATCATCCTGCTCGTCATCTCCGGGGTCATCATCTCGCTCATCATCTACACCTCCACCCTGGACAAGATCCGGGTCATCGCCACCCTGAAGCTGATCGGCTCCCAGAACCGGGTGATCGTGGCCATGATCCTGCAACAGTCGCTGCTCATGGGGCTGATCGCCTACTTCACCGGCTATGTCCTGGTGCGGCTCACCCACAAGAACTTTCCCCGCCGCATCGAGCTCGTGCCCCTCGACTTGCAGGTTTTGTTCGTGATTGTGCTTGTTATCTGTACGGTTGCAAGCCTGGTGGGGATCAGGAAGGCGATGCGGGTCGATCCGGCGGAGGCCCTGGGCGGCTAGGCATGTTCGCGGTCGAAATCGCGCATCTGACCAAGGTTTACGGCCAGGGTGAAACCAAGGTGGTGGCCATCGCCGACGCCAGTTTCCAGGTCGTGCCCGGCGAGCTGATTGCCATCCTGGGGCCGTCCGGCTCCGGCAAAACCACCCTCTTGACCAGCATCGGCCTAATCAACGAGCCCAGCCAAGGGCGAGTGGTGATCGACGGTCAGTTGCTGGCCGACGACGGCTGGTTGCCGGGGGTGGACTTGAAAAGGGTGCGGCGGGAGAAGCTGGGGTTCATCTTTCAGCACCACAACCTGATCCCCTTCCTCACCGCCCTGGAGAACGTGATGGTGGCCTTGGAGATCAACGGCCACTCTCGGGCCGCGGCCAAGGCCCGGGCCCTGGAGCTGCTCGCCGCCTTAAACTTGAGCCGCAGGCCCCACAACTACCCCGCCGCCCTCTCCGGCGGCGAGGCGCAGCGGGTGGCCATCGCCCGGGCCCTGGCCAACCGGCCCAAGGTCATCCTGGCCGACGAGCCCACCGCGGCCCTGGACACCGAAAACGGCAAGAACGTCATGGCGATGCTCAAGCAAATCGCGGTGGAGAACCGTTCGGCGGTGCTGGTGGTCACCCACGATCAGCGGATGGTGGAGGGTTTCGACCGCATCTTCGAGGTGCGGGACGGACGGATCGTCAAGGAGAGCAAGGGCTAAGAGGGCGAGGGCCTGGCCGGCGCCTAGGACTGGCTGGCCCCGGTCTTAATCTGGGAGAGGATAAGAAACGCCGCCAGCAGGGCGATGGTGTTTAAGGGCGCGAGCCAGTAGGGGAAGTGCCGGCCAAAGGACTCCAGGATCATCACCAGGCCCAGGAAGCCGATGGAGTACATGGCGCCGTTTTTCAGATAGTCGAAGCGGGCGATCAGGTCCAGGCCCCGGATGGTCGCCTCCCGCACCACCAGGGCGCCGATGCCGTTGCCGATTAAGATCATGGGCACCGAGATGGTGAAGGCGAAGGCCCCCACCACCCCGTCGATGGAAAACGAGGCGTCCAGCACCTCGAGGTACAGGATCTTGCTCCAGGCGCTCAGGTGCGAGTCGGTCATCAGCCGGCGTTCCTGCTCCTCGGAGTTCTTCTTGAAGCCGTCGGTGATGAAGAACATGCTGGCCCCGATGGAGGCCGAAAGCGCCAGGAGGGGATCGGTCTTGACGGCGAAGTAGATGGTCAGGGTCAGGAGCAGGGAGGAGAAGGCGTAAAACCAGACCCCGCGCCGGTGGATGAAACGCTCGGCCCGGAAGGCGTAATGCTTCTCCTCGAGGAAGAGCCAGGCGAGCGACACCAGGGTCAGATACACCCCGCCGCCTAAGAGCAGCAGGGGCTTGGAGCGTTCCACGTACTCGCGGATCCGAGGATCGCCGGAAAAGACGAACCTCACGATCTCGGCAAACGATAGCCCCGGGTTGACCAGCCAGACGATCAGGAAGGGCAGCACCCCGCGCACCACCACCACCGCCAGCAGCAGCCCCCAGACCAAGAAGATGCGGCGGAACCGCTCGGGCAGGGTCTTGAGCACGTGGGCGTTGACGATGGCGTTGTCGATGCTGGAGATGACCTCGAAGACGATCAGGCCCAGGATGACGATGACGTTGCTCAGCATGTCCGTACCGGAGGATTAGAGGTTATGGCCACCAAGAACGCTAAGTTAGCCGCGCCCCTTACGGCTGTCAAGCGGCATTCGTGCCTTACTGGCCGCCGCGCCTTTTAGTAATGCCCGATCTGACCGCCACCGGGCTGGGGGCTGCGGCCTTGGCCTGCTTTGTTTTCGCCTACCTGGCAGTGGTGCTGGAGGAGCGGCTGCGCCTGGCCAAGAGCAAGCCGGTCATGCTGGCCGGCGGCCTGATCTGGGCGCTGGTGGCGGTCGCCTACCGGCGGGCCGGGCTGCCGGCCCAGGCGGCGGGGGAGGCCTTTAGGCACGTCCTGCTTGACTACGCCGAGCTGCTGCTCTTTCTGCTCGCCGCCATGACCTACATCAACGTCCTGGAGGAATGCCAGGTCTTCGCCGCCCTGCAGGGCTGGCTGAACCGCCGCCGCTTCTCCCTGCGGGCGGTCTTCTGGCTCACCGGATTCTTGGCCTTTGTCATCTCGCCCCTGGCCGACAACCTGACCACCGCCCTGCTCCTGGGGACGGTGGTGATGGCGGTGGGGAAAGACGAGCGGCGCTTCGTCACCCCCGCCTGCGTCAACCTGGTGGTGGCGGCCAACGCCGGCGGGGCCTTCTCCCCCTTCGGCGACATTACCACCCTGATGGTCTGGCAGCAGGGGAAGGTGGAGTTCGGGGAGTTCTTCCACCTCGTTTTGCCCGCCCTGGCCAACTGGCTGCTGCCCGCGCTCATCATCTCCCTGGCCGTGCCTGCCACCCGTCCCCGGCCTCAGGCGGGAAAGGTGATGATGCGGCGGGGCGCGAGGCGGATCATGCTGCTTTTCCTGCTCACCATCGTCACCGCCGTATCCTTCCAGAATCTCCTGGGCCTGCCGGCGGCGGTGGGGATGATGCTCGGGCTTTCGTGGCTGGGCCTCTTCGTGTACTATCTGCGGATGAGGGAACGACGCTTCGACGGCCTCCAGCCCGTCCTGGGCGAGGAGGGGCTGGAGGGCCGCCCGGCGGGCGCGGCCCACGACCGGGGGCGGGCGCCACTCGAACTCCGGCGGCAGGTGGCCAGGGTGGAGTGGGATACCCTGCTGTTTTTCTACGGGGTCATGCTCTGCGTGGCCGGGTTGGGACAATTCGGTTATCTGGCGGCCCTCTCCCGGACGCTTTATCTCCACCTGGGGCCGACGGCGGCCAACGTCATGGTGGGGATACTCTCCTCGGTGGTGGACAATATCCCGGTGATGTTCGCGGTGCTGACCATGAACCCGGTCATGGCCCACAGCCAGTGGCTGCTCGTCACCCTGACCGCCGGGGTGGGCGGCAGCCTGCTGGCCATCGGCTCCGCCGCCGGGGTGGGTTTGCTGGGGCTGGGGCGGGGCCGTTACACCTTTGCCTCCCACCTGCGCTGGACGCCGGTGGTGGCCCTGGGCTACGCCGCCAGCGTCTATCTCCATCTGCTGGTGAACAGCGCTCTGGGTCAATGACCTGGCGACGCCACCCGAATGGGTGGTGATGTTCAATCATTTCCAGGGGATATTGACGAGAACCGGTTTAGTCATCGTGACGCACGCCAGGGACGACCGATCGGTCGTCCCTGCGCGGGATTTAGAAGCTATTTTTAGGAGGCGCTTATGCGGAGGTTGATTGCGGGCTTGGCTTTGGTGGTAGTACTGCTGGCCGGGGCGGGTGGGGCTTGGGCCTTGAGCGGACAGATCAACATCAACACCGCCGGGGCGGGTGACTTCCAGCGCTTGCCGGGGATCGGCAAGGCCCGGGCCCAGGCTATTGTCCGCTACCGGCAGCGGGTGGGTGGATTTTCCAGCATCGACGACCTGCGCCGGACGCCGCACATGAGCGCCACTGCCTTCCAGACCATAGCGCCTTATCTCGCCCTCTCCGGCATCACCACCCTGGCGGGCGACAAGCCGGCCTCACCCGTGGCCCGGCGGGGGCCGACGGCTCCGGCCCCGGCCCCGGCGGTCAGTGTCCAGCCCGGCGAGCTCAGGTTGCTTACCGACCGGGCTTATTTCCCGGTGCTGCACAGCTTAATCGAGCACGCCTACGGCGATATCGAGGTGGTGATGTTCCTGTTTAAGACCACCGCCTCGCCCCGCAATCAGGCCAACCTGCTGGCCGAAGACCTGATCGCCGCCCGCGCCCGGGGGGTGATGGTCTCGGTGCTGCTTGAAAAATCGGACTACGACCAGGAATTAAACCGGGAGAACGCCAGGGTGGGGGCCAGGCTGGCCCAGGCGGGGATTCACGTCCGTTTCGACAGCCCGAACACCACCACTCACGCCAAGGCGGTGGTCATCGATCATCGCTACTGCCTGGTCGGCAGCCACAACTTCACCGGCGCCGCCCTGGAGTACAACCACGAGGCCTCGCTGCTGGTGGACAGCCCGGCCCTGGCCGGACAACTGCTGGATTATATGGCTAATATCCAATAACCGAGCGTCCGCTGGCAACGGATTCCTCTCCCTGACGGATCAGCCCGCACTTTATCGTCTCGGGCTCGCCACCCAGGCCTTGGCCTCCTCCCGGCTGGGCACCCGGCCCACGCATTTGACCTGGCCGTCGATCACCACCGCTGGGGTGGAAAAGACGCCGAGACTGGCGATCTGCTGAAAGTCGGTGACCTTGACCACCGTGGCCTCCGTCCCCGCCTCCCTCACCGCCTCGGACATGAGGGCCTCCGCCTCCTTGCACTTCGGGCACCCAGGCCCCAACACCTTGATCTCCATTGCCGTTTCCTCCTCGTTTTTGTTAATGAACGCCGCCGATCACGGCCGCCAGTCACCTATCTCGTGAACCAGCCCCGCTCTTGCAGACCGCTGACTTCAGATCCAGAACCGGGGTGCCGTCGATCACGTCCACCCCGGTGACCTCGATGCGATTTCCCTCCACCTTGGTCACCGTGAACTCGGAGACGGCAATGGGGTTGGGCCGCATCGGGCTGCGGGTGGTGAACACCCCCCGCAGCCCCCGGCTTCGGTCGCCCCGGGGGTAGACCTTGAGCAAATCCCGCCGCGCCTCGTGCAGCCAGCAGAGTGCCACCAGGGTCTGCCCTGCCTCCAGACCGCTCATGGCCTCGAGGTAGGGCGCGAAGACCTCGATCGTCCCCAGGGCCTGGGATTCGCTGTAGTTCATCGGCGCCTGGCCGGGGGTCTTGATGGCGCAGCGCATCACCCCGACCGGGGTGATGGTTATGGTCTGCTTATCGCTCATGGGATGGCCTCCTCCTCACATGATGGCATTGAACAGATAGCCCACCAGGATGATCCCCGCCGTCACCACCCCGACGAAGACCCCGATCAACCGCGGCCTTAATACCTTGCGCAGGATAATCGTCTCCGGCAGCGACAGGGCGATGACGCTCATCATAAAGGCCAGCGTCGTGCCCAGGGCCGCCCCCTTCTCCAGAAGGGCATGCACCACCGGCACGATGCCGGCGGCGTTCGAGTACATGGGCACCCCGATCACCACCGCCAGCGGCACGCTCCACCAGGCCGCCCCCCGGCCCATGATCGAGGCCAGGGCCCCAGTGGGCACATAGCCGTGGATGCCTGCCCCCACCGCGATTCCGACCAGCACGTAAGGCCAGACCTTGGCCACGATTTCCCGCACCGCCTGCCCGCCGCGATCGAAACGATCCGCCCAGGAGAGCCGTTCCTCGGGCGGGGTATCGCCAGTGGCTCGCAACTCCCGCACCCAGGACTCGACATGCTCCTCCATGTCCAACCGGCCGATCACCCAGCCAGAGACGATGGCCACCGTAAGCCCGGTGCCCAGGTAGATGGCCGCCACCTTCCAGCCCAAGAGCCCGTAGAGCAGGACCAGGGCAATCTCGTTGACCATGGGGGCGGAGATCAGAAAGGAGAAGGTGACCCCGAGCGGCACCCCGGCGGTGACAAAGCCGATAAAGAGCGGCACCGCCGAGCAGGAGCAGAAGGGGGTGACGATGCCGAGGAGCGCGGCCATCACGTTGCCCACCGACTCCCGCTTTCCGGCCAGGATGGCCCTGGTTTTTTCCGGGGTGAAGAAGCTGCGGATAACCCCCACCCCATAAACCACCAGGGTGAGCAGCATCAACACCTTGGGGGTCTCGAAGGTGAAGAACTCCACTGTCTGGCCCAGGTGGCTGCCCCTTGTAAGGCCCAGCAGCCCGTAGGTGAGAGATCGCGACCAGCCCTCAAGCTGACGGTAGATCACAAACCAGGCCGAAAGCCCGGCCAGGCCAAGGACGATGCGCCTCCAGGGCGAGGGGCAGCCTGCCCCCCGGTTGGCCCGGCAGGGGCAGGCGGCGGAGACCACATTGATGGATTTCATTGGATAACCTCCTGGCGTTTAAATGATAAATTAACGGCCCCGCTTGGCCGTCAGCTCGGCCCGGTTTAAGCTCGCGGCCCGGTTCAGAAGTTTCTTCAGCTCCCGGTCGTCGTTCAACCACTCGCGCAGCATTGCCTGCAGGTGGCGGGCGTAAATGGAATCGGAGCCGTCGGTCAGCCGGTAGTTGACCCACAGGCCCTCCTTCTGGCTCTCCACCAGCCCCGCCTCTTCCAGCGCCTTGAGTTGCTTCGACACCGTGGGCTGGGCCAGCTTGAGCGCCGCCTGCAACTCGCAGACGCACATCTCTCGCTGTTGCAACAGCTTGACGATCGTGACCCGTGTCCGGTCGGAGAGGGCCTTCATCACCTTGAGATAGAGCTTGAACATCAACTATGCCTCCTTAAAGTTAATTTACTTATGATGATATTCCCATATGTAAATATAGTCAAGAAAAAATTTGATCTCACCCCTCCCAACCCCACGCCCTGCCGGGCGCACCAACAAAAAAACCCGCCCGGCCAGTAGTGGCCACGCGGGTTTTTATCAAGGCGGCGTTCAACGCCGCCAATCAAATCAAAAATGGCGGAGAGAGAGGGATTCGAACCCTCGGTAGAGCTTTTAGGCCCTACACTCGCTTAGCAGGCGAGCACCATCGGCCTACTCGGTCATCTCTCCGATCAAGGGGTGATTCATAGCATACCGGCTGGAGAGCGTCAATAAAAAATGCGGTTTACCCTGAAAGCGCGGGCCTCCAGCTCGCGCCTCACGCCCAGGACAAGCCCCCGCGCTTTTAAGGCAACTCGCTCTTCGTCCTGACCTTGACGGGCCAGTGCCGGCCTCGCTGGGCCGTGTTGCGCGGAAAAATTTTGTGTGCTATATTTCTAAAGTTTTGCGCTCAGGGCAACCCGGAAAATTCCGGGCCATCCAGGACTAACTAGCTGCAATAGCTAAAATTATTTTCAAGGCCGCATTTCGTGCCTTGAGCCGACTATCTAAAAAAAGCAAGAGCGAGGTGGGCTGTGAAGGTGAAAATTCTAGTTGCCAACCGGGGGGAGATCGCCCTGCGGGTGATCCGGGCCATTCAGGAGCTGGGGCACACCGCAGTGGCGGTGTTCGAGACCCCGGATAACGACGCCCTGCATATCCGGGCCGCCGACGAGGCGGTGTGGTTGGGCGATGGCCCGCGCTGCGACTATCTAAACATCGACAAGGTGGTGGCGGCGGCCCGCAAGGTGGGGGCCGCCGCCATCCATCCCGGTTACGGCTTCCTGGCCGAGAACCCCAAGTTCGCCAAGGCCTGCGAGGAGGCGGGGCTGACCTTTATCGGCCCCACCAGCGAGGTGATCGAGCAGTTGGGCAATAAGGTCATCGCCCGCCAGATCATGGCCGAGGCCGGCATCCCCATGGTGCCGGGCACTCCCAACTTGTCTGCTGGCGAGGCGGGGGTGCAGGAGGCGGTGACCTTCGCCGACCGGGTCGGCTATCCGGTGATGCTCAAGGCCACCTCCGGCGGCGGCGGGCGGGGCATCCGGCGGATAGAGAACCAGGAGGAGCTGATCGCCTCCATCCCGCTGGCCCGCTCCGAGGCCCGGGCCGCCTTTAACGACGACCGGGTGTACCTGGAAAAGGTGGTGCTCAAGCCCAAGCACGTCGAGGTGCAGATCGTGGCCGACAACTTCGGCAACGTGGTGCATCTGGGCACCCGCGACTGCTCCATCCAGCGCCGCAACCAGAAGCTGGTCGAGATCGCCCCCTCGATGATCAAGGATCAGACGGTGTTGGACAAGATCTGCCAGACCGCGGTGCTGGCCGCCCGCGCCTCCAAGTACACCAACGCCGGCACCGTCGAGTTCCTGCTCGACAAGGACTTGAACTTCTACTTCATGGAGATCAACACCCGCATCCAGGTGGAGCACACCGTCTCCGAGATGATCACCGGCATCGACATCGTCCGCACCCAGATCAAGCTGGCCCTGGGCAAGAAGCTGGTATTTTCCCAGGAAGACATCCGCCTGCGCGGCCACGCGGTCGAGATGCGGATCAACGCCGAGGACCCCTTGAACAACTTCATGCCCGAGGGCGGCAAGACGGTGAGCGTGTACCGCTCGCCGGGCGGCTACGGGGTGCGGCTGGACGGCTTCGTCTATCAGGGCTACAAGATCCCCGAGGTTTACGACTCGCTCTTGGTCAAGCTCACCGTGGCCGGTTACTCCTGGAACGAGACGGTGGATCGCCTGCGGCGCTGCCTGACCAACTTCGTGATCGCTGGGCCCAAAACCACCATCCCCTTCTACCTGAACCTGGTGGACGAGCCGGATTTTAGGAGCGGCGAGTTCGACACCTCCTACCTCGACACCCACCCCGAGCTCTTCACCTATAAGGACAAGAACTCAGAGGTGGAAAAGCTGGCCGCGTTGATCGCCGAGATCCACTACCGGCAGGAGAATCCCTACGCCGTTTGAGCCCCCGGCGTCTCGCATTGAACTTACGGCCGGCGCCCTACCGGGGAGCGGCCAACGCTTAAGGAGTGAACATCATGCAACGTGTCGTCCAGGGTATGCCGATCACCGAGGTGCTGCCCATCCTGCGGAACACCGAGGGCTACTTCATCACCAACACCGCCCGCGACCTCTCCCAGTCCGACTTTAAGAACCGCATCCTCCTGCACACCGACCTGCTGGCGGCCAGCGCCCGGGAGAGGGCCAACTACTTTTCGCTGGAGATCACCGGCGGGGCCTCGGTGCATGTCGATATCCTCAGGAAGCAGGTCGATCCCTTCTTGAAGCTGCAACTGCTCAGGGAGCAGATGCCGAACACCATGTTCCAGACCCTGTGCCGGGGGGTGAACCTCTTCGGCTACCGGCCCTATCCCCAGAACGTCATTCGCTTGACGGTCAAGGAGTTCGCCAAGTACGTCGATGTCTGGCGGGTGTTCGACTTCTTAAACCACGTCCCCAACATGCAGGCGGTGTTCGAGGAGGTGCAGGCGGCGGGCCGGATACTTGAGCCCTGCATCTGCTTCTCCACCGGGCCGGAACACACCGACGCCTACTACGTGGGCAAGGTTAAGGAGATAATCGAGGTCACCGGCCCCGACATCCTGCTCTGCATCAAGAATCACGGCGGTCTGGGCACCCCCAAGCGGATCGGCGACCTGGTGGCGGCGATCAAGCAGCGCTACCCGGATCTCGTCATCCATTACCACGGCCACAACACCGACGGCAACGACGTGGGCCGGATCACCGCCGCGGTCTTAAACGGCGCGAAAATCGTCGATGCCGCCGATCACGCCTTCACCGGCTATTACGGCCCGCCCCCCATCCTCACCGTCATTGACACCTTAAAGGACTACGGCCAGCAGTCGGCGGGCGTCGAGGTGGAGGCGGTGATCGAGACCTCCGAGGTGCTCAGGGGCGAGCGCCACCACTACGAGTATTTCGAGAGCCAGTTCAAGGGCTTCCTGCCCACGGTGCAGATCCACAAGCTGCCGGGCGGGGCCATGGGCTCGAGCTTCGAGCAGGCGGTCAAGGGCGGCTTCCTGGATCGGATGCCCGAGATCCTGCATCAGGAGCTGCCCAAGGTGCAGGTGGAATTGGGCAACTACTGGAGTGTCACCCCCGGCTCCCAGATCCTGTGGACCACGGCGGTGAGCAACGTCTTAGGCGGCAGCCGCTACGGCAATCCCTCTGGCGATCTCAAGAATTTACTACTGGGTAAATATGGCCCCTTCCCCTTCTATCAGCCCCCGGACTGGATCTACGAGAAGGTCTTTGGCCCGGACTGGCAGGCCATCCTCGAACGGGAGGGCGGCATCGAGGCCATCAGCGACATCGACATCGAGGCCGAGCGTCAGACGCTTGCCAAGCGGATTGGCCGCGAGCCCAGCCCCCAGCAGTTGGTGCTCTTTCTCCAGCACCCCAACGACGCGGTCAACTTCTTCAAGTTCGAGGAGGAGTTCGGTCACGTTTACGTCCTGCCGCCCAGCATCTTCCTGCGCCGGGGCGGCTTCAAGGTGGGCGAGACCATCCAGTTCAAGGATCACCTGGGCAAGGAGCACGTCATCGAGGTGGGCCCCAAGCAGTTGAACAAGGAAGAGGGGGAGTGGAACATCTACTTAAACGTCGATCACCACCAGCGGGTCTATAGCTTTGCCGAGGTGGCGGCGGGGGCGGTGGCGGCCAAGCCCATCGAGCTCTCCAAGGAGGAGATCGCCGAACTGGCCCAGGCGGGCGACATCCGGGCCCCGTTCAACGCCAACGTCTGCGACATCAAGGTCAAGGAGGGGCAGGCCGTGGCGGTGGGCGATACCCTGCTGATCCTGGAGGCGATGAAGATGCAGACCCCGGTGTCGTGTCCGGTGGCCGGCAAGGTGGAGAAGATCGTGGCCGAAATCGGCAAGCAGATGAAGCCGGGCGACAAGCTCTTGAAGATCGTGGTGGCGTAAAAGGTCGAGGGATAGTTAGCGCCCCTTGGTTCAGGGAAGGGGAGGCCCCGGAGCGTAGGCTGCGGGGCCTTTTTTGTGCCGCCTGGTTAAGGCAGATTGGCCGGTCGATAGGGGGCCGGGGCGGCGGCGGGATCGGCGAGCACCGGGCCTAAGGCCATCCGCTCGCCCACCGCCGGATGGACGTTAATGCCGGTGGCGGCCGCTACCGGGGGGCCGAAATCCCTGAGCCCCGTTCGGCCCAGGTCAAAGGGCGGCTGCCGCCACGGCTGATGGGCGGTGGCGCCGGGATCGGGGCTAAAGGGCTCAAAGCCCGGCATGGTCAGGCGGACTTTAAGGCCCCCGAGCTGTGCCGCCATCCACTGCAACGCCAGGTCGGAAAGCCCGCTCTCCCGGTGGCCGCTTGGGTAGCCGCCGCCCACGTCGGCATGGGCGCCGGGGAAGAGGAGCTGGGTGATCCCGGCCCGCGCCTGCCACAGGGTGGGGGTGAAATCCAGCCGCTGCTCGTCCAAGGACACCGCGTGCAGGCCGTGCCCCACCTTGGCATCCAAGACGCCATCCGCGAACCGGAAGGCGTCGATCCGCCGGTCGCGCAGGTAGAGGGGCAGACCCAGGGCGCCCACCGTGTCCCAGACCGCGATGGCCTCGATGCTTACCCCCGCCACCAGGGAGCTTGCGGGCAGGAGGTCGCGAGAGAGGAAGGCGGGCAGGTCGGCGGCCACCTCGGCCAGCCGGTCGATGATCCCCTGTTTTCGGCTGGATTGACGGTACTGGTACCAGGCCTTGGCCCCCAGGCGGTAGGCCTGCTCCTGGTCGCGGGTCAACTCTGGCGCCAAGAGCCCCTGCGAGGCGATCAGGCCGCCCAGGGCCCGGGCGGTGTAGGCCCCGCGGCTGAAGCCCGCAAGCACGATCCGGTCGCCGGCCTGGTAGTTACGGGAGACGAAGGTGTAACCCCGGACGATCCGGGAGATGATCCCGGCCCCGAAGGCCCCGCCCAGGAGCTTGACTATCGGGTTCCGGGAGTCGCCCACCCCGTGGATGTACTTGGCGACCTGCACCGCCTCCCCGCCCTCGTCCAGTCGCTTTTCTTGTTCGTCCGCCTGCCGCAGCTCGTAATCGAGCCGTCCGTCCAGGGCCAGAAACAGCTTATAGACGTTAGTCGGATCAGGCTGCAAGTCGTGATCCTCGTCCTGATCGGGGCCGTTCCAGGTGCCGTCGGCGCAGAAGATGATGTTTTTGCCCATGGCTATCGCTCCCGGTTGGTTAATGATCGAAAATTTAGCCAGGATTGTAACAGTATTAGCCAATGACAGCCAGCAATTTTTTAGCGTCGCCTCAAATGCCAGAGGCCGTCTTGCGCGCAGCACCATTTGGGGTCAGGTCTTGAAATAATGTTATCTTGGCCCCTCCTCCCCGTCAAGGCCCGGCATCCGGCCGGGCAATTATCAGGTTGCGTTGACCGTTGTCTCTGCGATATGATAAATCGGATAAGAGAACTGGCCTTACTATGGATCTTGTGAGAATTATTACCAAATTAATCCACGATGCCCGCTCATCCTCCCCCGACAGGAGACCGCCACCTTGAGCTTACCATCATGCTGCGGATAGGGCTGGCGGCGTTCATCATCCTGCTGGGGCTCGTGGGCATGGCCGGGGCGGATTACGGCCCGCTGCCCGCCAAGGGGCGGCCTGCCGTCCTCACCTTAAGCACCGAGGACGAGGCGCCTGACTCGATGCCCGGCGACCGGGGCTTCTGTGACCGGGTGGTGACCTTGGCCCTGCGGAGGCTGGGGATCAAGGCCAAAATCGTGCGCCTGCCCTCGGAGCGGGCCCTGCGCAACGCCGACGACGGCCTGGAGGACGGCACCTTTTCCCGGGTGGGCGGCACGGTCATCACCAGCAGCTACCCCAACCTGGTGCTGGTGCCGGAGCCGCTGATCCGCTTTGACTTCGTGGCCTTCGCCAAGGACGCCGACCCCAAGATCGAGGGCTGGCAAAGCCTGGCCCCCTACCGGGTGGGCATTGTCAGCGGCTGGAAGATCGTGGAGCAGGAGAGCGCCGTGGCCCGGGTGGTCTTTACCGCCCACGAGGCGGACGCCCTGTTGCGGATGCTGGCGGCGGACAGGATCGACCTGGCCATCTACGATCGCCAGCAGGGGCTCTACCTCATCCGCGCCCTGGGCCTGACCGCCCTGCACCCCCTGGCCCCGCCCCTGATGCGGCAGGACATGTACCTCTACCTGCACCGTCGCTACCAGTCCCTGGTGCCCGACCTGACCGAGGCCTTGGCCCAGATGAAGCGGGACGGCGCCTACCAGGCCATCGTCCAGAAGACCGAGGAGGAACTCAAGCAAGGGCCATGACCTCCATCCTTCCGCCCCGGCAATCCTTAAGCTACCGGCTGCTGGCCCTGCTCCTGGCCCTCAGCCTCTCCGTCTCCCTACTCCTGACCGGGCTGATGGTCGGGCGCGATTACCGCCAGGCCATGCGGGAGGTGGACAGCCAGATGGCCCTGATCGCCGAACGCGACGTGCCGGTGATCGAGGACAACCTGTGGGTCATGGACAACGACGATGTCCGGGTGGTGCTGCGCGGGCTCCTGCACAGTCCCTACCTCTGGCACGCCTGGATCGAGGATCAGAAGGGCCAGTTGAGCATCGAGGAGGGCGAGGTGCCGTCCGGCCATGTCCTGCGACGGGAGCTGCCCCTGGCCTACAGCTACGAAGGCCAGACCGTCAACCTGGGTCGGCTCAAGATCGACTTCTCCCTGGACGAATTGTACAACGACCTGCTCACCGGGGCGGGGCAGCGGCTGCTGGTCAACGGCGTGGGGGTGCTGCTGGCGGCCCTGGCCTTTTTCTGGCTGCTGCAAGCCATGCTCACCCGGCATCTGCTGGCCATCTCCACCTATCTCAAGGACCACGACGATTGGGATGACGCCACCCCGCTGCGCCTTACGGGCCGCCCAGACCTGCCGCTGACGACGGAGGAGGTGGACGAGTTGCAGCGGATCGTGCTGGCGATCAACGACCTGCGCCGTCATCAGCGGCAGGCGGTCACTGCCTTGCAGACCGAGATTGGCACCCGCCGCCGGGCCGAAGCCTCGCTAAGAGAAAGCGAGGAGGTGCTGCGGGCCATCTTCGAGCAGGCGGCGGTGGGTCTGGCCCGGATCGATCCCGAAAACGGCTGCCTCTTGCAGGTGAACCAGCGCTACTGCGACCTAGTCGGCTATCTCCCGGAGGAGTTGGCCGGCCGGCCCTATCAGTCCCTGACCCATCCCGACGACCGGGCCTCGGAGTCTGACTGCCTGCGCCGGTTGAAGATCGGCTCCTGCCGTTCGTGCAGCCTGGAGCAGCGCTATCTCCGCCGAAACGGCGAGCCGGTCTGGGTGCATTTGACCATGTCCCCGGTGCGGGCCGCGAACGCGGTGCCGGCCGGCTATATCCTGGTGGTCGAGGACATCGGCCCCCGCCGGGCGGCGGAGGTGGAACTGGCCGGGCATCAGCGGCTGCTGGAGGACCTGGTGCGGCAACGCACCGAGGAGCTAAGGGAGCGCAACCAGCGGCTGGCGGCCTTGAATCAGCACTTCGTGGGCCGGGAGCTGCGCATGGCGGAGCTGAAGGCCGAAAACGAACGGCTGCGCCAGGCCGCCAGCCAGGGAGAGCCTCGGGGGTGAGGCCCGCGCCCCGCGCCCTCCTCCTGGCCATCTGTCTGCTCGCCGGCTGGCCGTCCGCGTCCGCCTCCCCGGCCGTCGGGGGCGAAGAGATAAATCTCCACCAGCCGCTGCGGGTGGTGATGGACGATAACTACCCGCCTTACGTCTTCAGAGACCCCAAGACCGGGGGGCTCAAGGGCATCCTGATCGACCAGTGGCGGCTGTGGGAGGCCAAGACCGGCGTCCGGGCGCATCTGACCGGCATGGACTGGGGCCAGGCTAAGCGTCGGATGCTGGCCGGGGATTTCCAGGTCATCGACACCATCTTCCGCACCCCCAGCCGGGAGTCGCGCTACGACTTTGGCCGTCCCTACGCCAAGATTGAGGTGCCGATCTTCTTTAGCGCCGGCATTTCCGGCATCCGGGGGGTGGACGACCTGAGCGGCTTCGTGGTGGCGGCCAAGGCCGGAGACAGCGTCGTCGAGTTCCTTAGCCAGCACGGGATCAGCCGGATCGAGACCTTTCCCAGCTACGAGAGGCTCCTCGCCGCGGCTCGGGACGGCAAGGTTAAGGTCTTCACGGTGGACAAGCCGCCGGCCCTCTATCTCCTGAACCGGATGGGCCTGATAGACAGGTTCCGCGAAGGCCCGAACCTCTACCAGGGCGAGTTTCACCGGGCGGTGCGCAAGGGTGACACCGTCCTGCTCGGCCTGGTCGAGGACGGTTTCGCCAAAATCTCGAAGCAAGAGTACCAGGCCATCAATCGCCGCTGGCTGGGCTCGCCGCTCATCGCCGCCGTCGGCCCTTACCGGCGTTACGCCCTGCACCTCCTGGCCGGGGCTGCGGCCCTGGTGGCGGCCCTGGGCCTCTGGCTGTGGCTGGCAAGACGGATGGTGGCTAGCCGCACCCGGGACCTGCGCCGGGAGATCGCGCAAAGGGAGAAGACCGAGGCCTGGTTGCAGTCCCTGGTTCGAGCCATCCCCGACCTGGTCTGGTTCAAGGACCTTGAAGGCGCCTATCTGTTCTGCAACCCCCGGGCTGAGGCCTGGTTGGGCCGCCCGGAGACGGAGATTATCGGCCTTGACGATCATCAGCTCATGGATCAGGGCCTGGCCGAGATCTTTCGCCAAAGCGACCAGGCGGCCCTGCTGACCGGCGGGCCAGTCGCCAGCGAACGGGAGATGCCCTTCGCCGACGGCCATCGGGAAAGGCTCGCCATCGTTAAGACCCCGGTGCGCGACCGGGATGGCCGTCCGACGGGGGTGCTGGGCATCGCCCGCGACATCACCGCCATGCGCCAGGCCCAGGAACGGATGCGGGAGCGGGAGGAGCTGCTCTCCAACATCGTCGAGCAGGCCATGGACGCCATCGTCCTGATCGACGGCGAGAGCGGGGCGTTCCTGGAGTTCAACCAGGCGGCCCACCAGAACCTGGGCTACAGCCGGGAGGAGTTCGCCGGGCTTAAGATCGCCGACATCGAGGCCCAGCAGACCCCGGAGGAGATCACCCGTAGCCTGGCCCTGCTGCGGCAGCTTCCAGGGATGAGCTTCGACACCCGGCACCGCCGCCGTGACGGCAGCCTGCGGGAGGTGTGGGTCAGCGCCCGGCAGATAGTGACGGCGGGCCGGCCCGCCTTGGCGGCGGTATGGCGCGACACCACCGAGCGCCGCCGCCAGGAGGCGGAACTGGATCGCTACCGGGCCAATTTGGAGACCCAGGTGCGGGAGCGCACCGCCGAACTGGAGGCGGCCCAGCAGGCCCTGCTCAACCTGCTCGACGACACCCGGGCGGCCAAAAATTCCCTGGAGCAGGCCAACCTGCGACTCCAGGAGCTGGATCGTTTGAAATCTCTGTTCATCGCCTCCATGAGCCACGAACTGCGCACCCCGATGAACGCCATCATCGGTTACGCCTCCATCCTGGAGCAGGGCTGGGACGGCCCCCTAAGCGACCGTCAGCGGCAGGGGGTGGAACGGGTGCTGCGGGCCGGGCGGCACCTGCTGGGGCTAATCAACGACATCATCGACCTGGGCAAGATCGAGGCCGGGGTCTTCGAGGCGGCCAGGGACGAATTCGACAGCCAGGCCATGGGTCAGGAGGCGGTGGAGATGGTGACGGGCGAGGCCCAGGCCAAGGGTCTCGCCCTGCGGGTTACTCTCTGCGCCGCGCCGCTGCGCACCGACCGGAAACGCCTGACCCAGGCGCTCATCAACCTGCTCGGCAACGCCATCAAGTTCACCGCCCAGGGCGAGGTGCGTCTGACCATGGAGCGGCGGGGCCGGGAGGCCCTGGGCGACGAACTCTCCCGTAGCCTGGCCCGCTCGCCCTATCAGGAGTTTTTGTGGGTGGAGGTGGCGGACACCGGCATCGGCATGCGGGAAGAGGAGTTGCCCCGGCTGTTTAAGCCCTTCTGCCGCCTGCACGAGACCGGGCGCTCCACCTATCCCGGCGCCGGCCTGGGGCTGTACCTGACCAGGCGGTTGATCCGCGAGGCCTTGGCCGGCGAGATCGTGGTGCGCAGCGAGGCGGGCAAGGGCAGCGTCTTCACCCTGGCGGTGCCCTTGCGGCTCAAATAAACCTCTACCGACGGCTGGCGGCAGCCCGTCATAACCTAAAAATATCTGACGATGAAGATACTGATTGTAGAAGATTGTCTGGAAGACCGGGAGCTTATGCGGCGGATTGTCGAGCACCACGGCCACGAAGCCATCGAGGCGGGCGACGGCCAGGAGGCCCTGAGCCTGGCCGAACGGGAGACGCCCGACCTGATCGTCTCCGACCTGCTGATGCCGGGCCTAGACGGTTTCGGGCTGCTCAAGGAAATCGCCGAGCGGCCCCGCCTGCGGAAGGTGCCGTTCATCGTCTATTCAGCCATCTACACCGACCTGCGGGAAAAGGAGTGGGCCCTCTCCCTGGGCGCTGACGCCTTCTTGGTGAAGCCGCTGTCGCCCGAGGCCCTGTGGGAGGAGATCGAGCGGGTCTGGTCGGCAAGGGGCCAGACGCATCGGGAACGGAAACGCCTCGCCCCCAAGGAGGAGACTGAGTTCCTGCAGGAGTACTCCACCACCGTCGCCTACCGCCTGGAGCAGAAGGTCAATGAGCTACAGGACACCCAGGCCAGGCTGGCGGCGAGCGAGAGCTGCTACCGGCTGCTATTTCTCTCTATGCAAGACGTGATCTTCATCGCCGACCCGTCCCTGCGGATCACCGACGTCAACCAGCCCGCCCTGCGCCGCGTCCTGGGTTTCGAGAGCGAGGAGGTGGTGGGCGGCGAGCTGTGCATGTTTTTCGACGACATCCTGCCCGCTGCGGAGCTCAAGCGCCGGTTGTGCCAGCTTACCCCGGAGTGGGGAAAGACGGCCTGCTTCCGTACCCCGGTGCGCCGCCGGGACGGCAGTCTGATTGCCGGCCAGGTGTCCACCTGCGGGATGTTTGACCTGGCTGGCCGCCAGGTGGGGGCCATCATCACCTTGCGGGATGTCACCCGCGAGGAGACGGCCACGGAAGAGGTCCGCCTGGCCCACCAGGAGTGGGATCGCACCTTTGACGCCATCAACGACGTGGTGACCGTCCAGGATCACGAGATGCTGATCACCCGGATCAACGCCGCCGGCTGCGCTCTGTTTCACGCCCAACCGGGCGACCTGGTGGGCAAGCACTGCTACGAGTTGTTCACCGGCCTCGACGCCCCCTGCGAGGGCTGCCCGGTGGTGGAGTCGGCCAACGATTTCCAGCCCCATTCCCAGGAGGTACATCACGCCACCCTGGACAAGACCTTCCACGTCACCGCCATCCCGATCCTGGACCAGGGCGGCCAGTTGACTGGCATCGCCCATTTCGCCCGCGACATCAGCGAGCAAAAAGAGGTGGAGCGGCAGTTGCGCCAGGCCCAGAAGCTGGAATCGATCGGCATTCTGGCCGGTGGCATCGCCCACGACTTCAACAACATCCTGACCGCCATCTTCGGCTACGGGGAGCTCTTGGACATGAAGCTGCCCGAGTCGTCGCCCGAGCGGGACGACCTGCGCCAGGTGCTCGACGCTGCCCACCGGGCCCGGGAGCTGGTGCGCCAGATCCTGACCTTCAGCCGTAGCGGCGAACGGGTCTTCGAGCCCCTGGCCCTGGCGCCGGTGGTCAAGGAGGCCTTGAAGCTGCTGCGCGCCTCCCTTCCCGCCACCATCGCCATCCAGCAGGATATCGACCGCGAGTGCCGGCTGGTGGTGGCTGACGCCACCCAAATCCATCAGGTGATCATGAACCTGTGCACCAACGCCTTCCACGCCATGCGGGAGACGGGCGGGACGCTGAGCGTCTCCCTGCGCGAGGTCGAGGTGCGCTCCGAGGGCAACGAACTGCCGACCTGGCACTCCCCGCCGCCGGGGGTCTATCTTCAGCTTACGGTGGGCGACACCGGCAACGGGGTGCCGTCCTACCTCACGGAAAAGATCTTCGAGCCCTACTTCACCACCAAGGAGCGCGGCGAGGGCACCGGCCTGGGGTTGTCGGTGGTGCATGGCATCGTGCTGGCGCACGGCGGGCATATCGGGGTGGAGGACGGCGAGGGCCGGGGGGCCATCTTTCGGGTCTATCTGCCGGCCATGGTCAACCAGGACGAGCATCCGGTGTCGCCCGCCGTCCGCCTAGCCAACATTTCGGGCGCCGGCGAGCGCATCCTCCTGGTCGATGACGAGCTGACCCTGGCCCAGTTCGAGGAGCGGGCCCTGACCGCCTACGGCTATCGGGTCACCGCCGTTACCAGCAGCGAGGAGGCCTGGGAGGTTTTCTCCACCCGGCCCCGGCATTTCGACCTCCTGATGACCGACATGACCATGCCGGGTCTGACCGGAACCGAGTTGATCGAGCGGGTGCGGGGGCTGCGTCGCGACCTGCCGGTGATCGTCTGCACGGGCTTTAGTGACTTAATTGACGACCAGCGGGCCCGGGAGATGGACATCTTCGCCCTGCTGATGAAGCCGCTCACCATGCGCACCCTGGTGAAGACGGTGCGCGAGGCCTTAGACGCCAGGGGTCGGGACTAGGGAAACTGAAATGCCAGGGACGGAAATCAAGACGGTGCTGGCGGTGGACGACAACGAGGAGAGCCTGCGGCTCATGGCCTGCATCGTCGAGCGAACGGGCCACCGCCTGATCCTCGCCCGCAGCGGCGAGGAGGCGGTGGCCCTGGCAAAACGGCAGCTGCCCGACCTGATCCTGATGGACATCAAGCTGCCGGGCATCGACGGCCTGGAGGCCACCCGGCGGATTCGCGAGTCACTGCCCACGGTGCCGATCATCGCGGTGACCGCCCATGCCATGACCGGCGACCGGGAGCGCTTCCTCGCCGCCGGCTGCAACTTTCACCTTGAAAAACCCATAGATCCACTGGCGGTGCTGGCGCGGATCGGACTTTATCTGGAAAGGGGCGGGACGGCTACGCCAGAAGGGCACTGACCCTGGCCAGCAGCTCTCCCCTCACCTCCATCGGCGCCGATTCCTTCTTGCCCTGCGTTTAGGTCTTCCACCAGCTTGTAGGCTACACTGGCCGCCAAGGTCCCCGCCCCGATCCACACCTGCCGCCTCGACACCCCTTGCTGGTCTGAAATGCGCTGTGCCTTTCTTGTCGCCCTATACTTAAGGGTTCCTTGAAAAATTACCCGTCACTGACGTAGCATATTTTTAATATTTTTATTGATATTTCAGCATGTTGTGTTAAATTTTCAGGCGTTAGATAGCGCTACCTTTAGCCTGGAGACATAACAT
>JAJXUT010000119.1 GCA_021782655.1 Deltaproteobacteria bacterium | reverse complement strand
GAGAAGGCAAGCTGGCGGGCCCTGCTCGGATGGGGGACCTTGTGCCTATGGCTCGCCGCTGCCGCCTTCCTGGCCTGCCTGCTCCGTGCTCAGGCAGGAACTGGCGAACGTCTGCTCGAGGAGGCACGGATAAGCAGGGCCCTGGCTGGCTATCCCTCCGGAGCGCCCGTTGGGAGGTCAGTCCGACGGCAATGACGGCCATCCCCGGCGCAAGGCGAAGAGTTTAGTTAAGCGGTCGGGCGACGATCTGGTTGGGGCAGGGGCAGATAGACCGTAAACCGGCAGCCGCCTTCGGGTGGACTGGTGAGCGTGACCTGGCCGCCCAGGCCCTCGGCGAAGCGCCTGACTAGATATAGACCCAGGCCGCCGCCCGTTTCCGTGTTGCCAAGACGGGCCGTCTGGCCCCGGTAGTACGCTCTGAACACCAATCCCTGCTCCTCCAAGGGAATGCCCGGCCCCTGATCCAGGATTTCCAACCGTAGGCCCGGCCCGGCAGGGGAGACGGACAGCGTCACCTCCGTGCCGGGAGGGCTGTACTTGATCGCGTTTTCGAGCAGATTGGTGAGGATGACCGTGAGTCCCAGCCGGTGCAGACACATCGTCAAAGGCGCGAGACGGGGAGCAAGCAGACGGATGCCCTTCAGTTCGGCCTTGGCGCCGCACACCGCCACTACTTCGGCCACCACTTGATCGACCCGGAGTTCGGCGGGCGTAAGCTTCCAGCCGCCCTGGCCCTGGGGCTCGGCCAGGATGAGCGCCCCGTCCGCCAGGCTGGCAAGCTGGAGGACGCCTTGGTTGATCACCTCCAGGTACTTAAGCTCCTTTTCCTCCCCTAGTCCCCGTCCGCCCGCCTCATCCCGGAGTAGGCGACGGCACAGGCCGCCGATCACCACGCACTTGGAACGTAGTTCGTGAAACAACAGCCGGCGCAACTCCTCTTCCCGGTGTCCGTGGTTGCGGAGGGTCTCGATCTCGGCGCAAGCGTTTAAATGCGACCGGCGGCGAGCCAGGAGGCGAAGGCTGGCCAGCACCACCTCCCGCGCCGAGTATGGCTTGGCGATATATACGTCCGCCCCGCACTCCATGCCCCGCACCCGGTTGTCTTCCGAGGCAAGGGCGGAGAGGATGACCACCGGTAACGAGGCCAGCCGGGGCTCGGGGTGCTGCCGGATGAACTGGCATACCGCCCAGCCGTCCTTGTCCGGCAGGAGAAGGTCGAGCAGCACCAGCTCGATGGTGGGGTTGCGGGACAGCTCCCGACAGGCCGCCCCGCCGTCCCTGGCCACCACCGGGTTCAGGCGTTCCCGTCGCAGGCGGTATTCGAGCAGGCAGGCCAGGTCTTCGTCATCTTCCACGATCAAGACGGTGGCGGCCAGGCCGTTGGCCGGGGCCGAAGATAAAAAATCATCCCACTGGCATGGGCTTAAGTCGGGTTCGGCGCGCATCTTTCTTTCCCCTGGGGATAGCTTCGAGGTCGTTAAGGCGAGGTCAATCTTCCCCCGAAGGTTAGCCGGCTGAGGTGAAAGACGGATTAAGGAAGGATGAATTTTTCGTTAAACCCCGCAGCCGGATAACCTGATTTTAATCAAATCGTCATGCCAGGCTAACACGAGGGGTCTAAGATATGACAGCGGGGCGAGAGAGGCGAACGGGCATCCCTTAAGCGAAAGGAGGAACCGGCCATGGACAAAGACTCCCGGTCGCTGGAAAAGGCGGCGAAATACATCTGCACCTTCTTGGACGGCCTCTGCCCGATGGCGGCGGAGGCCTATCCTTGCCCCCAGGAGTGCGGTCTCGACACCATCCCCTGGGAGTGCTGGATGTTTTACTTCAACGATCCCGGCGTCGCGGCCCGGAATCGCTTAAGGGAGGCGGGCGCCGCCGCCTAGCTCGGGGAGTCGCGCTTGGCCTCCAGTTCCTCCCAGCGCCGGTAGAGGCGGTCCACCTCCTCCTGGGTGGTCTGTAAGTCCCGGCAGGCCGTGGCCAGACGGTTGGCATCGGCCTGGATGTCTGGCAGACCAAGTTTTTCCTGGCTGATTAGCAGGGCGGCCTCCGCCTGGGCTATCCGCTCCTCCATCTGTTGCAACTCCAGTTCCTCGCCCAAGGTGAGAGGCTTTCTCTTCGGGGGTCTGGCCCACGGCTTGGCCTTGCCTTCCCGCGTCTGTTCCTTGGGCTTAGGGGCTATCGCCTCAAGCCACTGCCGGAAATCGGCGTAACGGCTGATCCCGCCCTGGCCATCCAAGCCGAGCACGAAGTCGGTTAGCCGATCAAGCAGCAGGCGATCGTGGCTGACCAGGACGATGGCGCCCGGAAACTCGGCCAGTCCCTCCTCCAGCACCTCCAGCGAGGGCAGGTCGAGGTCGTTGGTCGGCTCGTCCAGAAGAAGGATGTCGGCCGGCTGGCGCATCAGGTTGGCGATTAGAATCCGCGCCTGCTCGCCGCCGGACAGGCGGGACACCGGCTGATCTAGCTGCTCGGACCGGAACAGGAAGCGCCGGGCCCAGCCCGCCACATGCACCGAGCGTCCCTGGTAGAGCACCGCGTCTCCGTCCGGGGCCAGGGCCCGGCGCAGGGTCTGCTCCTGGTTGATCGCCTCGCGCCGCTGGTCGAAAAAGACGATCTTCACCCCCTCCGCCAGGCGGATGCTGCCCTGATCGGCAGGGCTGCCGCCGGCTAAGATGCTCATCAGGGTGCTCTTGCCCGAGCCGTTGTTGCCCAGCACCCCGACCTTCAGACCAGGGGTCAGTTCCAGATCGAGGCCGCTGAAGATTGGGCGGCCGGCAAAGGACTTACCTAATCCCCGGGCGGTCAGAAGCTTCTTGGTCTTGCGTTCCGTACCCGAAAAACCAATATCCATCGTTCGGCCCTGGGCGTTTCTGAACTGCACCGCTTGAAACTCGCCCCGCAGCCGCCCAGCGTCGTCGATGCGGAACTGGGCCTTGGTGGTGCGGGCCTTGGGGCCGCGGGAGAGCCAATCGATCTCGCGGCGCAGCTTATTGGCCAGCACCTCTTCCTGACGGGCCTGGCTGGCCAGGAAGGCCTCCTTCCGGATCAAGAACTCCCGCCAGCCGCCCTCAACCCGCAGATACCCCCCCGGATACTGGGGGCTCAACTCGACGAGACGGTTGCTGGTTGCCTCCAGGAAGTAGCGGTCATGGCTGATCATCATCCAGGCGAAGGGGGCGGAGGCAAGCAGCGCCTCCAGCCAGAGGATGGCGTCCAGATCCAGGTGGTTGGTAGGTTCGTCCAGAAGGAGGAGATCGGGCTTCTGAATCAAGGCCCGGCCAATGGCCAGCCGTTTCTTCCAGCCCCCGGAGAGGGCGGCGACCGGCTGGCCGGAATCGGCAAACCCGCAGACCCCGGCCAGCCGCCGGGCCTCGGCGTAGCGGCTGGCCTCGGACAACTCCTGGCCGTCTAGGGCCGCGAGCAGGCATTTCAACACCGTTTCCTCGCCGGCGGAAAATTCGTCCTGCTGGGCCAGATACACGAGTTTGAGCCGCTTGCGGACAAAGATCCGGCCCTCATCGGGTTGCATGAGGCCGGCGATGATCTTAAGCAGGGTGGATTTGCCCGCCCCGTTTGGCCCGATGAACCCCAGACGCTCGCCTGCGGCGACCGCAAGCGAGATGCCGGAAAACAACTGTTGACTGCCAAAGGACTTGGCGAGCGACTGGCAGGCGATGAGTTGCGACATGAGAGCTGGCGGCATGTAAGCGTCCGAATGAAAGGTGGGAGGAGAAAATCGCCTGGCGTTGGTCTGGACGCGGCAGGGGTCTAAATTTGCCGGGCGGGCCCCGTTAAGCAGCGACGATGGGTACGCTACGCTTCACCCATCCTACGTCTTGGCCTCGGGGTCATGAAGAGCCGATGATAATTGCGTCGGCACTTGCGGGCGGAGCCGTTAAATCCGATCGCCTTCATTCATGCACCTCCTTCGGGCAGTGCGCCACCTTGACCAGCATCCAGGCAATGACGGCCAATCCCAGAACCAGGGTCACCAGAAACAGCAGCAGCGGTGACCACTGCGTGGTGACCGGCACCTTGTTTAGTGAAAAATAGGGAGCAAGCGATTCGGTGCGGACCGTATCCCGCATAAACGCCATCACGTAGAGCAGCGCCACCGTCAGCCCGGCGGCCAGGCCGACCCGCTGTCTGAAACCGGCCACCAGGGTGGCCAAGGCCAGCAGCAGGCCGGCGGCCCAAAGGGCCGTGGCGGTTGCGCTGCCCCCCATAAAGAGCCGCTGTGACCCAGGTGGCAGCGTTGCCAGAAACCAGCCTCCCTCCACGAACTCCAGAAGCGACAGCCAGGAGAAGAGCCCCATCCCTAGCCGTACCCCGGCAATGCCAATCTCGGGATCGTCCTTTAGGGCGATTCTGGCGTAGAGGGCGGTACAGAGCCCTCCCACCGCCAGGGCGCCGATCATCATATGGAGGTAGCGGGGCAGCAGGGTCGGATCGGACAAATTCAGCAGGGTGCCCCCAGGGGTGGCGAACCAGCGTCCCCAGCCTTCCGGGGCGATCATCATGGTCATGTTGTTGCTGAAGATGAAGCCGACCGTCACCAGGATGGCCAGCACCAGCAGCAGGATGAACATGGCGCCCTTACCCAACTGCCGGAACTTGAAGTCGTAGAGGTAGAGCAGGTAATAGGCGATGATCACCAGCGGGATCACCGCCAGCCAAAACAGCCCCATCAGGATGGTGCTGGTGTAGAACAGGTGGCCGTACAGGACATTCAGGAATAAAAGCGGCGCCACCCCCAGATTGACGGTGAAGGCCACCAGAAACGGCAGGGCCTTGGCCAGCTCGTGGGATAAGCGGCGGTAGGGCGCCCCCGGCAGC
>JAJXUT010000118.1 GCA_021782655.1 Deltaproteobacteria bacterium | reverse complement strand
TTGAGTCGGGCATCGTAATCATCCCGCCCAAGCCGTCGCTGCTTAAGACCACCCTCCTTTCCCTGCGCCAGGGGGCGAGCCGCCTTAAGTCCCAGGAGCTGGTTAATGTCGCCATCGACATCCAGCCGGGGATGATCCACCTGGTCAAGACCAAGATCGGCAAGCAGGGCAACGAGCTTTTGGCCTACCAGTCGGTGCCCTATGACTACGACCGCGACAGCGGGCCGGAGCATCTCTTTGAGCATCAGCCCTTCCGGGAGGTGCTCTTCCGCGCCCTCTCCGAGTTCGTCTCCGGGGCTGGACGTCAGGAGATCTGGTGCTCTTACTCCTTCTGCCGGCCCGTGGCCCTAGCCAATATCACCATCCCCAGGCTGGCGGAGGCGGAGATCGCCAACGCCGTCTTCTGGTCGGCCAAGCGGGAGCTGGAATTAGACGAGACGGCGAGCCTGTTTGACTTTTCCGTTCTCCAGACGCTGGATGAGGCCAGCCAGCCCAAGCTCCAGACCCTGGTCACCCTGGTGCCGCGCCACGAGGTGCAGGGGGTGGAGACGATGTTCAAGGAGGCGGGCTTTAGGCTTACCGGGCTCACCTTTCCGGCGGCGGCGATCCAGAATTTTTTAAACCAGGACGACACGGTATCGCCTGACGAGCCGGTGGTCTATTTCACCGTCCGCCGGGCCAGTTCCTTCATCGATCTGTTTTACCAGGGGCGGATGTTCTTCAGCCGGGAGATCAAGACCGGGTCCGACAGCTTTGTCGAGGCCCTGTTGGATCAGGCCGGGGCCCAGGACATGGTGATCGACGAGGAGACGGCCAGGGGCTATCTCTTCCCGACCTTCGCCGGCCCAGAGGCGGGCAACGACGAGTTGCTGGGACAGCTAAACCTCGACGGGATGAAGGTGATCGAGCGCCTGACCCGGCAACTGGTCAGGACCTTTGAATACTGTGGTACCACCTTCAAGACCCCGGCGGTGGGCCGGATCATTACCTCCGGGGAGTTCACCTTGGCCCCCCCCATCCTGGAGGCCATCGAGGCCCGGATCGGCATCAGATGCTCGGTGATCGATCCCCTATCCTCGTCGGTCTTTGCCCGCGCCGGCCAGTTTTCGTCCGGCGGGGCGATAAACTTGCAGGTGGCGGTGGGGCTTTCCCTCTCCGACCGGGAGCGGACCGCCAACTTCCTCTTCACCTACGCCGACCGGCAGCGGGAGGCGGCCACCCGCCGGGTTAACAACGTCATCGCCATCGTTACCATCTGCCTGACCGTGCTTTGCGGCCTGGTGTTCGCCCTGGAATTCAAGAAGGAGCTGGGGCAGAAGGCCAGAATCGTCGCCATGCAGGTGGAACTGGATAAAAAATACCAGGCCGAACCCAGATCGCAGAGCGGCGATTACGTCAGCCAATCCATTCAGAAGGTGATGCAGTTCCATAAGGACAACCGGGCCCGGCTGAATCGGTTCGCGGCCATCGCCATCGTCGGCGAACTGGTCCGGGCGGTGGATAAGGGCATCAATCTGACCGATTTGCGCCTGGATTTTAACTCCCCGAAGTCGGCCAAGAAGGCGCCGGTGGCTCAGGCAGCCGGCCAGCCGGCCAAGAAGGCGGCGTCCGGGACCATGACCTTGGCTGGCTATGTCGCCGCCCCTGAAAACAACCAGGAGTTTGTGCTGATGAACCTTTTGAAGTCGCTGACCAACCTGAGCCTGCTCAAGGACCCGACCTTGAAGACCAAGGAGAAGGCGGTCTGCAATCAGCAGGAGGTTCTGCGCTTCGAGATTCAACTTGACACCAGCCCCGAGCTGGCGGAGGCGGTGGCCCCATGACTCAGCCCCGTTTGGTGTTTGGCCGCCACAACGCCGTCTTCCTGGCCATTTGCCTGGCGGGCTTGCTGCTTTTGGTGATGATCAGCATCGTCCCGCTTAGGTCTCGCTACGAGGTCTTGAACCGCGAGGTGGACGCACTTAAGCAGAAGCTGACGGCCCAGCGCCAGAATCAGGCCGCCATCGCCCTGGTGGATAGCGTGGTGGCCAAACTCGATCAGCAGCCGGGCCCCAGGCTGGTGGCCTTGAAACCCTTGCCCCAGGATCAGACCAGCCGCATCGAGGCGGATGCCAGGGATATAGCGAAGAGCTCCTCGCTGGAGCTGGTCTCGGTGGAGCCGCAGTTGGACGACAAGGGCGCCTCCTCTTGGCGGCGCTTGACCGTCCGCGCCGAACTCAAGGGGCAGTTGCCAGCCTTGCGCGATTTCCTACTGGGGGTGCTTTCCCTGCCCTACGTCCGGCAGGTGACCGGCCTGGAGGTGCATGCCGATGACGGCGGCTTGCGGTTTAAGCTGACCTATACCATCGATCTGGCGTAACTAGGTCCGCAGCCGATGAAGAAGAGTGAAAAGATACTCCTTGCCCTGGTGGCCTTGGCCCTGCTGTGCGGGGGGGTGGATTTTGTCCTGCGCGGCCATAAGCGGGCGGGGAGCGGCCAGCCCGCCAGCCAGGCGGAGGGCCAGGTGTCCGCCGACATCGCCGCCCAGCTTGGCGCCCTCTCCACCCCCGATGGTCAGAAGATCGACCGTCTGGCCGCCTCGCTTACCGACCCCTGGCCGGCGGCGGGGGTGTTTGCCGGGCGGCGGGTCGATTACGGCGGCGAGGCCAAGGCCCAGGAGGCCAAGGCCGAGGAGGTCAAGACCATGCGGGAGAAGGCGGGCAAGTTGGTCTATACCGGCTTCCTGTCCATGGGCAACGAGCGGATCGCCATTGTCAACGGCATGGATTACCGGGTGGGGGAACAGGTGGACGAGTTCACGGTCAGCCAGATCAACAAGGATTCGTTGCAGGTGACGGAACAGGGCAACTCCTTCGCTGTGCCCGCCGCCATCGCGCCGGAGTCGGCCAAGGTCCCTGGACGCTTGGAAATTAAAACTAGATCCTATTAGCCAGAAGAAGGTCTTGCCATGAAAGCCGTCGCCAGCCAGTCAGCCCTTGCCGTGCTTGGGGCTTTTTTGATGGGGCTCATGCTCTACGGGTGCGTCAGCCACGAGCCTAAGGTTGACCCTTTTTTCGACAAGTGGCGGCTTAAGGCGGAAAAGTCCGAGCCTTACTCGCCAACCGTCAGCCGGCTGACCGGCCAGGAGACCTCAGCGGCAGGCGGTCTTCCGGCCGCCCTCGCCTCTGGTCAGGGCGGGCCGGGGGCGGAGGGAGAGACGGGGGCGACCCAGTCGGCCAAGGCCCTAAATTTGCCCAAGACCAAGCTCTCGGTGCGCTTCATCGACGACGATCTGGCCACCTCCCTGCGCACCCTGGCGGTGATCGCCCACCAGAACATTCTGATTAGCCCCAGCATTAAGGGGAAATTAAATCTTCAGACCCAGGACACCCCCTGGGACACGGTGTTCATGGGGATCATCAACAGCTACGGGCTGACGGTGGTTAAGAAGGACAACCTGCTGTATGTCATGTCGATGGACGACCTAAAGCAGCAGGTGGAGCAAGAGACCCTCCAGGCCCAGAAGCAGCAATTGGCGGGGATGGTGACCCGAGTGGTGCCCATCGAGTTCTCCGACCCCAAGGCGGTGGCCGAGTCGGTGACCCCCATGCTCTCCAAGGACAAGGACGGCAAGCCGCGGGGTTCGGCCACTGTGGATCAGCACTCCCGCTCCCTGGTGGTGCGGGAGACCCCGGAGGCCATCGACTCCATCGTCTCCCTGATTAGTGACCTGGATAAGCCGACCCCCCAGATCCTGATCGAGGCCCATATCGTCGAGACCACCAAGGACGTGGCCCGTGAACTGGGTGTTCAGTGGGGGGCCTTTACCCCCAACGGCATCCATGGCGATTCACGGGTGATGTTGACCCCCGGCGGGGTGCCCTCCTACTCCAACGCATATCCGGTGCCGGTGACGGTACCGCCTCAGACCATGACGGTGCTGACCCCCGGCGCGGCGCCCTCCTACACCAACGGGCAGCTCACCTTCAACGGGGTGCTCTCCACCCCCGGGGCCGCCGGGGCCGCCGCCAACGTCCTGGGCAATAACGTCAATCTGGCCGCCGGGGCGATCAACTCGATCAACCCCGCCTCCATCGGGGTGCTGGTCAACGGCGGGGACGCGGTGCTCTCCGCCGAGCTTTCCGCCCTCCAACAGGACGGCAAGTTGAACATCCTCTCCAGCCCGTCCATCGCCACCCTGGACAACTCGGAGGCGGTCATCGAGTCCGGTGAGTCGGTGCCGGTGCAGACCACCTCCTCGACCAGCAGCGGCACCCAGACCACCACCGAGTACAAGGACGCCACCTTGAACCTGACGGTCACCCCGCACGTTATCACCGACCAGGCGATCAAGCTCAACATCAAGGCCAAGAAGGACGAGGTGGATCTCACCCATAATGTGGCCGGCAATCCCTACATCATCAAGAAGCTAGCCCAGACCCAGTTGATCGTGGAGAACAACTCCACTATCGTCCTGGCCGGGCTGTCCAAGGAGACCCAGTCCGGGGCCATCACCGGGGTGCCGGGGTTGAAGGATGTGCCGGGCTTGGGCTGGCTGTTCAAGAAGGACTCGTCGACCAAGCACTTTGAGGAACTCTTGATCTTCATCACCCCCAAGATCCTGACCAAGCCCAAGGGACAGGCCCCGGCGGAGGAGCGGCATGAGGGCCCGTAAGCGGCTGGGGGAGATGCTGATCGAGTCCGGGCTGCTGACCGAGGAGAGCCTGGCCAAGGCCCTGGAGAATCAGCGCGGCTCCGGCCTGCGGCTGGGCGATTTCCTGATCGACAAGGACATCGTCCCGGAAGACAAGATCATCGACATGCTCAGCAATCAGTTGCAGATCCGCAAGTTCGACTCCAACGAGTACGAGGTCTCGCCGGAGCTGGCCACC
>JAJXUT010000035.1 GCA_021782655.1 Deltaproteobacteria bacterium | reverse complement strand
GGGTCGTTACGGTCGAGCATGATGTTGAGGTGGATATTGCCGTCTCCGGCGTGGCCGAAACAGAAGATAACCAGATCGAGCTCCCGGGCCAGGGTCTCGGTCAGGGCCACCAGGTCGGGGATGCGGATGCGGGGCACCACCACGTCCTCGCTGATCTTATGGGGGCGCAGCTTGAAGGCGGCGGGCGACACCCCCCGGCGGGCGGCCCAGATGGCCTCGGCCTCCTCCTGGGTCTTAGCCTGGATGACCAGGCGCACCCCCGGCTCGGCCTTAAGGAAGGCGGTCAGCTCGGCGGCCTCGGCGGCCACGGCGGCGGGGGAGCCATCCTGTTCGACGATCAAAAGGGCCTCGACCCCTAAGGGCAGCGGCAGGGGCAACAGCTCGGCGGTGAGGCCGATGGTGGTGCGATCCATAAACTCCAGGGCGCAGGGGGTAAAATGCCTAAGCGCCCGGGCCACCAGGCGGGCGGCCTGACTCAGGGAGTCCAGCATGACCAGGGTGGTACGCCTGGCCTGAGGCCGGGGCAGCAGGCGGAGGATGATCTTGGTGATCACCCCCAGAGTGCCCTCGGAGCCCACGAAGAGCCGGGTCAGATCGTAACCCACCACCCCCTTGTCGGTGCGCACCCCGGTGTGGATCAGCCGACCATCGGCCAGCGCCACCTCCAGGCCCTTTACGTAATCACGGGTAACGCCGTACTTGACGGCGCTGGGGCCGCCGGCGTTCTCGGCGACGTTGCCGCCGATGGTGCAGAACTTGAGGCTGGCCGGATCGGGCGGATAAAACAGCCCCTGCCGCCCGACCTCGGCCTGCAAGACCCCAGTCACCACCCCTGGCTCGACCACCGCCAGTTGATTGGCGGGGTCGATTTCGAGGATCCGGTTCATGCGAGAGGTGGCCAACACCAGACCGCCCTTGACTGGCAGCGCTCCACCCGTCATTCCGGAACCCGCCCCCCTGACGACCACCGGCGTCCCCTGGTGATGGGCCCAAGCCAGGATGCGGCTGGTCTCCGCCGCCGTCTGGGGCCAGATCACCGCCTCAGGCAGATACTCCCGGCCGGTGCCGTCGTAGGCGGCGCAAAGACGTTCGGCCTCGGTATCGGAGACGTTCTCCCGGCCCACGATCGCCGAGAGTTGGCTTATGAGGCGACTATCCACGCCTTCCCCCCTGACGGGAAAAGCCAGCCGGAACAAAAGAAGGATTCACGCTGCGTCTGCGGAATCAATTAAAGCTCGGAGGTGCAGTGCGGGCAGCGGCTGGCCCGGATGGGAATGGAGGAGAAGCAGCGCGGACAGTCCTTGGTGGCGGCCTCGACAGGAGGCGGCTCCTTCCTCAGCCGGTTGACCTGCTTGACCAGCAGGAAGACGGCAAAGGCCACGATGGTGAAATCAAGTATGGTATTGATGAACAGCCCGTACTTGATGGCCACCCCCGGGGAGGTGGCGGTCTTCTCCTGGAGGGTCAAGGCCAGGCCGGAAAAGTCCATCTTGCCGAGCAGCAAACCAATGGGAGGCATGATGACGTCGTTGACCAGCGAGCTGACAATCTTGCCAAAGGCGCCGCCGATGATGATGCCGACCGCCATGTCCATGACGTTGCCCTTGACCGCAAATTCCCTGAATTCACGTATCATTCCCATCTGATCGCCTCCCTTTTAGCTGTTAGGAAACTCCGTAGCCTGGCCGGCCTTTACCCGTCCAGGCCGCAACTTTACAATTTGCAAATTATATTTTCCGGGTATAGTGCGCAAGATAAAAACTAGCCGTCGCCCAACAAGCAAGTCTTAAAGGACAGGAGCCTACCCGCCATGACGCCCATCACCACCCCCCCCGCCTCCGCCCGCCTACGGGTGGCGCTGCTGGCGGGCGGCAAGTCCGGGGAACGCGAGGTCTCCCTGGCCGGGGCCGAGGAGGTGGCCCGGGCCTTAGATCCCGCCAAGTACCAGGTGCGCCGCTACGACCCAGCCACCGACCTGGCGCGGCTGGCCGCCGAGGCCCCAGAGCTGGACGTGGCCTTCATCCTGCTGCACGGACGGTTCGGCGAGGATGGCACGGTGCAGGGCTTCCTCGACCTCCTAGGCCTGCCCTACCAGGGCTCCGGGGTGCTGGGCAGCGCTTTAGCCATGGACAAGGACGCCGCCAAGACCATGTATCAGGCGCACGGACTGCCGGTCTCCCCCTGGCGAATGGCCCGGCAGGAGGATGGCCGCAACCCGGCACGTATCCTGGCGCAACTCGCCCTGCCCCTGGTGGTCAAGCCGGTGCGCCAAGGATCGAGCCTGGGCATGGGCATCGCCAGAAACGAGGCCGAGCTGGCCCGCGCCATATCCCAGGCCTTCGCCTACGACAGCGAGGTGATGGTCGAGGAGCACGTCCGGGGCCGGGAGATAACGGTGGGGGTGCTCGGCAACGACCAGCTCACCGCCCTGCCCCTGGTGGAGATCGTTCCGGGCGAGAATCACCCCTTCTTCGATTACCAGGCCAAATACCAGGCCGGGGCCGCAAGGGAGATCTGCCCCGCCGACCTGCCGGAGCAGATCGTCAAACAGGCCCAGGAGTACGCCCAAACCGCCCACCGGGCCTTGCGACTAAAGGGTTACAGCCGCACCGACATGATCGTCACCGACACCGGCCTAGTGGTGCTGGAGACCAACACCATCCCCGGCATGACCCCCACCAGCCTCCTGCCCCAAGCCGCCGCCGTCGCCGGCCTCGACTTCCCGGCCCTGCTCGACCGGCTGCTGGAGCTGGCGCTGTGCAGATCAGAGACTACTTAAGGAAATATTGTGATTAGGCTGCTCAATGCGACGACGGCCATAGCCATAGTTACCTTTCTGTGGTACCGAAAGGGACGGCTGTGGAATTTCTATGACTCTTTACTCGCCGAATCCATAAGCCAAATCAAAGCAAACTCGATAGATAGGAAGAAATGGGAGGAGATCGCCTTGCAGCAGTGCTCTCGTCTGTCGCAGGAAACCTTCCAGAGTCTATTTAGGTTTGAAGTCGAATACTTAAAAAACGTTATAAGGGATCATCAACATGATTTCTGGATACCTGATGCAGAGGACATTCGCGGTACTAGGAGAGAGTACACCGACAAGGAAAAATTTTGCAAGTACCACCTTGCCGAGCTATTTCTTTCCGACCTCAGTTTTTGTGGACTTAAACTGTTTTTTTGTGCGCTGTACTGGCACCTAACCGCAGAGAAAAATACAGATAAGGGGTACGAAGAAAAGCAGTTGTAACCCAAGCGGCGACCCCCGGAATCGCTTACATTGATTGACATCCGCCAAGCCCGCTGTTATGACATGAAACTGTAACCGGCAAGGGAGGGATGGGGACGGCCCTCGCCCTGGCAGGACGATTAAATTTAATCCGCACCGTTTGAGGAGTCACCCAACAATGAGCCTACGAGAGGACGCCCTGCGGGGCACCGTCAGCCCGATCTTCATCGCCTGCGCCGCCCGCGAGGGGGTCAGCCCGGAATTTTTAATGCAGGGGGTGGCCCGGGGGACGATCGCCATCCCCCACAACAAGAACCGCCAGCTCGACCGGCCAATGGCGGTGGGCCAGGGCCTATCAACCAAGGTCAACGCCAACATCGGCTCCTCCAAGGATCACCAAGGGGTGGAGCCGGAGTTGCAGAAGCTGTGCATCGCCTTAAAGGCGGGGGCAGACGCGATGATGGACTTGAGCATGGGCGGCGACTTAAACGAGGTGCGCCGGGAGATCCTGCGCCACTGTCCGGTGCCCCTAGGCACGGTGCCCATTTACCAGGCGGTGGCGGACGCGGTGGAACGGCGCGGACTCGGCATCGGCGCCATATCCAAGGAAGAGATCTTCGCCACCATCCGCCAGCAGGCCGAGGACGGGGTCGATTTCATGACCATCCACTGCGGCATCACCAAGAACACCCTGGCCCGGCTGCGCGGCCAAGAGCGGCTGATGGGGGTGGTGAGCCGGGGCGGCTCCTTCATCATCGAGTGGATGGCCCACCACCAGCAGGAAAACCCCTTCTACGAGCATTACGACGAGCTGTTGGCCATCTTGAAGGAACACGAGGTGACCCTGAGCTTGGGCGACAGCGTCCGGCCCGGCTGCCTGTCCGACGCCACCGACGCCGGCCAGATCCAGGAGCTGATCCACCTAGGCGAGCTGACTCAGCGGGCCTGGGACGCCGGGGTGCAGGTGATCATCGAGGGGCCGGGACACATGCCCATGGATCAGATCGAGGCCAACGTCATCCTGCAAAAACGCATCTGCCGGGGGGCGCCCTTCTACGTCCTGGGGCCCTTGGTCACCGACATCGCCCCCGGCTACGACCACATCACCGGCGCCATCGGCGGGGCCATCGCCGCCCGGGCGGGGGCGGACTTCCTCTGCTACGTCACCCCTGCCGAGCACTTGAAGCTGCCCAGCGGCGAGGACGTGCGGGAGGGGGTGATCGCCTCCAAGATCGCGGCCCACGCCGCCGACCTCGGCAAGGGGGTGCCGGGTGCCATGGAACGCGACATCGAGATGGCCAAGCGCCGCAACGCCCTGGACTGGAAGGGCCAGATCGAGCTTTCCCTGGACCCGGAGAAGGCCCGCCGCTTCCGGGATGAGGGCGGCACCTACAAGGGCGACGCCTGTAGCATGTGCGGCGCCTACTGCGCCATCAAGGTGTACAAGAAGGCCACCCTGCCCCAGCGTCAGCCTGGGGAGTGACGGCATCGTTTTGAATGCGAACGGGAATAATATTACCGGGAAGGGAGGAGAGGGGCCATGACGGATTTCTTGGTTCGGGTTGGCGACTGGATCCATCACACCCAGGTACTGGAGCAGTTACGGGCAGTGGACGCGCCGGGGCTCTTTCACAACCCCTACTTCCTGGCCCCCCTGATCTGCGTGGTGATCTACAACCTCTACCGCCAGACCTTCGTCAACCTGGTCATCATCGCCCTGTGCCTGGGGCTGTGGTACTTCTCCGGCACCGACTACGTGCGGGGGGCGGTGGTAGGCGGCGAGATCAGCATCGGCAAGATCCTGCCCATCGCCGGGGTCGGGGTGGCGGGGGTGGCCATCCTGATCTATCTCCTCTTCATCCGCCACGACTGAACTTACGTGAACAGGCCCCAGGCGATCAACGACATATACGAACGTCTCTTCGCCCGCTTCGGGCCTCAGCACTGGTGGCCGGGAGAGACCCCATTTGAGGTCATGGTGGGGGCGGTGCTGACTCAGAACACCGCCTGGAGCAACGTCGAGAAGGCAATCGCCAACCTCAAGGGCCAGGGCCTGCTCAATCTGGCCAGCCTGTTCGCCCTGCCGCCGCCGCTGCTGGCCGAACAGATCCGGCCCTGCGGCTACTTCAACCTCAAAGCGGCCAGGCTCCACAACCTGCTCTCCCTGATCGCCGACCGCTTCGACAGCGACCTCGACCGTTTCTTCGCCACCCCGCTTGCCGCCCTAAGGCAACAGCTCCTGGAGGTTAAGGGGATCGGCCCGGAGACGGCGGACTCCATCCTGCTCTACGCGGCCGGCAAGCCCATCTTCGTGGTGGACGCCTATACCCACCGTCTCCTCTCCCGCCACGGCCTGATTTCGGAGGAAGAGGCAGACTACCACGAGATCCAGGCCCTGTTCATGGATGCCCTGCCCGCTGACCCCGCCTTGTTCAACGAGTACCACGCCCTGATCGTCCGCGTCGGCAAGGATTACTGCAAGAAGACCGGCCCCCGCTGCGGGGAATGCCCCCTGCCCGCCCCCAGCTAAGCCCGGCCCCGCAGTCCGGGCCGCAAGAAAACGGGGCCAGTCGCTTATCAAGGCGCTTACGCCTCGTTCACTCCTCGTCCCGGCCCTGTTCTTCTTCCGGGCTATCCTCTTCGAAGTCGTCCTCCAGGTCGTCCTCGCCGCTTTCCGGCTCCTCGCCCATCGCCTCCTCGCCCTCCGAGAGGTAGTCCGCCTCCAGACCCGCCTCCTCGCCCTCACCGCCCATCGTCTCCTGATCCTCGGTGACGCTCTGACGTCCGGTTTGCCTTATTTTCTCCTGAGGCAAGACCAGGGTAATAATCTTGGCGATATCCTTCTTGGCCTCGGGGTCCATCTTGCAGACCGGACAGCCCTCGACATGGTTCTCCATGAAGTCAACCATGCGGGCCGGGGCCAAGGCCTCGTTTTGGACTTGTATGTACCACGACTTGAGAAGTTTTTTGAAACGTTCACATTCCATCGGCCAGGTTCCTAAAAATAAGAGTTGTGCTGTAAGTCAGAAAAAATTATTATTCTTTCATTAGGTTATGGGGCAGCCTTCGCCGCAGTCGCGAAACGGCACCCACCCCATAGCTGCCATCCTAGTATTTTTTTCGGCAATACGGAAGTGGAAAGGGCGCTGGTGGCCCTCCCGGACTTCAAATCCGGTGCGCCGGGTTAATAGCCTGGCGGGTGGGTTCGATTCCCATGCACTTCCGCCACCCACCTATGTCACCCGGACCCCCGCTCCTCCCCCTGCACGAAACCCAAGATATACAATACCGCCCCTGGGCCAGCAAGAAAATTACGGACCCGGAACAGACAGACGCCAGGCCGGGAGTTTTACCTTGACGAGAGCGGCGCCGACGCGTAAATTCGATGATTTTCAATGCCGGTGGCCGTGGCCTTCCCGCCTGCGGGGCTGGCGAAGACAAGGAGAAAACCATGCGTAGCGACGCGATTAAAAAAGGGCTGGAGCGGGCGCCTCACCGTTCGCTCTTAAAGGCCATGGGCTACACCGACGAGGAGCTCCGCCGGCCCTTGGTCGGGGTGGGGCATGCCCATAACGAGATCATCCCCGGCCATATCCACCTGGACAAGATCTTAGAGGCGGTGAAGACCGGCATCCGCATGGCGGGCGGCACCCCGATCTCGTTCGCCACCATCGGGGTCTGCGACGGCATCGCCATGAACCACCAGGGCATGAAGTACTCACTGGCCAGCCGCGAGCTGATCGCCGACTCGGTGGAGATCATGGCCCAGGCCCATCCCTTCGACGCCCTGGTCTTGATCCCCAACTGTGACAAGATCACCCCCGGCATGCTGATGGCCATGCTCAGGGTCAACATCCCTGCGCTCATGGTCAGCGGCGGGCCGATGCTCACCGGCCGCTTCCGGGGCCGGGACGTGCACCTGATCAGCGTCTTCGAGGGCGTGGGCCGGGTGCGGGCCGGCGGCATGAGCGAGGAGGAACTGGGCGAACTGGAGGAGGCGGCCTGCCCCGGCTGCGGCTCCTGCGCCGGGATGTTCACCGCCAACTCCATGAACTGCCTGACCGAGGCGGTGGGCCTGGGCCTGCCCGGCAACGGCACCATCCCGGCGGTGTCGGCGGCCCGCATCCGCCTGGCCAAAGAGGCGGGGATGGCGGTGATGCGGCTACTAGAAAAAAATATCCGACCCCGGGACATCGCCACCCGCCAGGCCTTCGAGAACGCCATGGCGGTGGACATGGCCCTGGGCTGCTCCACCAACACCGTACTCCACGTCCCGGCCATCGCCCGCGAGGCGGGGGTGGAGCTGCCGCTGGCCACCTTCAACGAAGTAAGCCGCCGGGTGCCGCATATCTGTAGCCTAATCCCCGGCGGGCCCCACAGCCTCCAGCAACTAGACGAGGCGGGCGGGGTGCAGGCGGTAATGGCCGAGCTGTGCGCCACCCAGGCCGGCCTGCACCTTGAGGTGATGACCGCCACCGGCCAGACCCTGGGCGAAAACCTGAAAAAGGCCAAGGTGCGGGATCGGGAGGTCATCAAGCAGGTTTCCGACCCCTACCACGCAGTGGGCGGCATCGCGGTGCTCTACGGCAACCTGGCCCCGGATGGCGGGGTGGTCAAGCAGTCGGCGGTCAGCCCGGAGATGATGAGCCATCGCGGCCCGGCTCGGGTCTATAACTCCGAGGAGGAGGCCCAGGCGGCCATCCTGGGGGGGCAGATCCGGCCCGGCGAGGTGGTGGTTATTCGTTACTGCGGCCCCAAGGGCGGGCCGGGGATGCCGGAGATGCTCTCCCCCACCTCGGCCATCATCGGCATGGGGCTCGGCAAGTCGGTGGCCCTGCTCACCGACGGCCGCTTCTCGGGCGGCACCCAAGGGGCCTGCATCGGCCACGTCTCGCCCGAGGCGGCGGTGGGCGGCCCCATCGCCCTAGTCGAGGAGGGTGACGAGATCGTGGTCGATATCCCCGGCCACGCCCTGACCCTTTCGGTGCCAGAGGCGGTACTGGCCAAACGGCGGGCCGCCTGGCGGCCCCCGGCCCCCAAGATCACCACCGGCTACCTGGCCCGCTACGCCCGGCAGGTCACCTCCGGCAGCACCGGCGCCGTCCTCTCCGAGGACCGATGAGCAAAGGGTTCACCACCTGGCGGCGACTGCGGGCCGCCCTGCCGGCCAGGCGGGTCGTCCCCGGCGCCGTCTGCGCCCTCTGCCTGCTCACGGTCTTGGAGCCGGGGCCGGTGCGGGCCGGCGACAACCCTTCGCCAGGGCAGGGAACAAACAACCCGGGATGGAGCGCCGACCGGCAATCCCCCCCCCCGAGGGCACCGGAAGACCAGCCAGCGCCCGAGCAGCCGTGGAAGGTCACCGCCGACAAGATCTACCGTTTCTCCGCTCCGCCTAGTATCGTGGCCGTGGGCAAGGTGGTGCTGGTTCGGGAAGGGGTGACCTCGGTGGCTAAAATCGACCACCCCAAGCCCGTCGGCGGCCCGGCCATCAAGCCCCTGACCATCACCGGCGACTGGGTGCGGGTCGATACCGCCAGCAACCGGATCCGGGCCCGGGGCCACGTGGTGCTGGATTCGGAGGAGGAGCACATCACCGCCGATCTTGCCGACCTGGACATGAATCGCCAGACCGGCCACTTAAAGAACGCCACCCTCTATTTTCCCAAGCGCAGCCTTTACCTGACCGGCGCGGAGGTGGAAAAAATCTCCGATCTCACCTACCACTTGCGGGACGGCTGGGTGACTAAGTGCGCCCCGATGAACGGCGCTGCCCCGCCCTGGAGCTTCGGCTGGGGCAGCGCCGATATCACCCAGGAGGGTTTCGCCCACTTCACCAACGCCACCTTCCGGGTCAAGGACGTGCCGGTGGCCTATTCGCCCTACGTGGCCTTTCCCACCAACACCAAGCGCCAGACCGGGCTCCTGCTCCCGGAGTGGATGGCCAGCAGCCGCGACGGCTTCGGGTTCGTGGTGCCCCTGTTCATCAACATCTCGCCCAGCCAGGACCTCACCCTCTACGGCGGGGACATCTCCAACCGGGGCGTCCTGGGCGGGGCAGAGTACCGTTACGTCCAGGAGCAGGGCTCCAAAGGCACACTAGCCTTGAGTTATCTAAACGACGGCCTGCAAGACCACCCCGGCGACGACTTCAAGTCGGACGGCATTTACCGTACCAACCGGGATCGCTACTGGCTCCGGGGCAAGGCGGATCAGAATTTCGCCCCGGACGTAAACGGCAAACTCGATATCGACCTGGTCTCGGACCAGGATTACCTCCAGGAGTTCCCGGACGGCGAACTGGGCTACGACCAAAACTCGATCGCCATCGCCAACGAGTTTGGGCGCGGTTTCGATGCCAAGAGCACCCACGCCCGCACCAGCACCGCCCAACTGACCAAAATCTGGCCGTCGATGACCATGAGCGGCGAGATGCGGATGATCCAAGACCCCACCGATATCCACTCGACCAGCCACCCCTGGGCCCTGCCCGGCCTGTCGTTCGCCGGCGCGAGACCGCTCTTCCCCTCCCCGATCGCGGGCGGCAAACTAAGGGAGATGCTGGCCGCCACCGACCTGACCTGGGAGACGGGCTACGTCGATTACTGGCGCCAGACCGGGGTCAAGGAGCAGCGGCTCGACCTGCACCCGGTGCTCAAGGCCCCGCTGCCGGTCAGCCGCTACCTCGAGACTGCGGCCAGCGTCGGCCTGCGCCAGACCACCTACCAGGTGGACAGCAACGGGGTGGACTCGCCTGATTACGCCAGCGGGCTAAAGAACCGCACCCTCTCCGACGCCAGCCTCGCCACCGCCGCCCCATTCCTGCGCGACTTCAACTTCAACGGCTCGTGGCTCAAGGAGATGACCCACATCGTCCGGCCCGGCCTGTCCTACAACTACGTGCCCGGGGTGGATCAGAGCCGCCTGCCGGCCATCGACGCCACCGATCAGGTGCCCTCCCAGAACCTAATCACCTACGAGCTGCGCAACGACTTCGACGTGGTGGGCGCCAACGGCCACGCCTGGAATTTCGGCTACGCCCGGCTCAGCCAATCCTACGACCTGGGAGAGACCAACCAGGACCTGTCGCCTCCAGACGCCGCCGGCCACAAGCCGACCAACCCCGTCCTCGATTCCTGGATGCGGCCTTTAGAAAACCTGCAACTGCTCTACAAGGCCTCCTGGGATGTCCATGGCGGCGGGACGGGTTACTACCAGCTCGGGGCGAGCTACAACACCAGCCGGGGTGACGCCATAAGCGTCGAGCACCGCTACGACCCCTCCCAGCTCATCGATCAACTCAACCTCACCGCCTCGGTACGCCTAACCCACACCTTGCAGGCCCAGGCCCTGATCGATCACTCCCTGCAGATCAACCAGACCTCAAACGCCTCGCTCAGGCTGCTCTATAACCCGTCCTGCTGGGGGATGATCCTCCAGGCCACCACCACCCCGGACGACAGCTACCGGGTGGCCCTGCTCTTCAGCCTGGAAGGGGTGGGTAACATCATGGGCCTGAGCCAGACCATATCCTCCCTGGGCGGCAACCGGGGGAATCTTACCCCATGAGCCGCGAATTCGACATCTTCAACGGCGACGCGGACGGCCTCTGCGCCCTGCACCAGCTTAGGCTGGCCGAGCCCCGGCCAGAGGCGGAGCTGGTGACCGGGGTCAAGCGCGACATCAAGCTGCTCGCCCGGCTAACCTCGCGCGCGGCGGCGGGCGACCGGCTGACGGTGCTCGACATCTCGCTCGACGCCAACCGGGAGGCGCTAAACGAGCTGTTGGGCCGGGGCTGCCAGGTGTTCTACGCCGATCACCACTTCGCGGGCGAGCTGCCCGCCGCGCCAGGTCTTCGCGCCCATATCGACCCCGACCCCGAGGTCTGCACCGCGCTGATCGTCGATCGCCTGCTTCAGGGCCGCTTCCGGCCCTGGGCGGTGGCAGCGGCCTTTGGCGACAACCTGCACGAGACCGCCATCCAGGCCGCCCGCGAGGCGGGGATCGAGGGCGAGGAACTGGCCGTGCTGCGCGAGCTGGGCGAACTTATCAACTACAACGGCTACGGGGCCACGGTCGCGGATCTGCACTTCCCGCCCCAGGATCTATACCTGGCCCTTAAACCCTACGCCGACCCCTGGGAGTTCGCACGCCGCTCGCCGGCGCTTGCCGTCCTGCGCCAGGGGTTCGCCGCCGACCTGGCCTTCGCCCGCGCCTGCCCGCCGTGCCGACAGGGGGAGGGCGGACGCGTCTATCTCTTCCCCGCCGCGCCCTGGAGCCGGCGGGTGGCCGGGGTGTTCAGCAACGAGAAGGCCAGGGAGCGCCCGGAGCTGGCCCACGCCCTGCTGGTGGACAACGGCGAGGGCACCTTCATGGCGAGCGTCCGGGCGCCCATCACCGACCGGCGCGGGGCGGATGCCCTCTGCCGCCAGTTTCCCACCGGCGGCGGCCGGGCCGGGGCGGCGGGGATCAACGCCCTACCCGCGGCCCTACGCGAGCAGTTCATCAATCAATTCTTGGCAACCTTCAGCAGGTGACCTCTATGCTCATCCACAAGTTCGCCGCAAAGGCAAAAGGTCTCGCCCTAGCAGCCATCCTTCTCTGGGTAGCCACCCTAGCCCGGCCCTGCGCCGGCCAGGAGCCGCCCCCGGCCCCGCTGGCCGCCGATCTGGTCAAGGACGGCCAGGTGATCGACTTAAACAGCCCCCGCTACCTGACGCTGTTTACCGAACTGCGCGACAAGTACGGCTTCTCGAACGAGGAGCTGCACCGCTGGTTCGACGGGGTCAGCATCGTCAGGCGGGTCTTGGAGCTGATGGATCGCCAGGCCGAGGCCCTGCCTTACTACAAGTACTACCCGCTGTTCATCAAGAATACGGTTATCGAGGAGGGCCGGCGGCAGCTGGAGGGCCGCCGGGAACTGCTGGACGAGATTGAAAAAAAATTCGGGGTGGAGCGGGAGATCGTGGTCGCCATCTGGGGGATCGAGTCGCGCTTCGGCAACAACAGGAGCGGCCACAACCTGTTCCGCACCCTAAACACCCTGTTCGACGCCTATCCCCGACGCCGGGACTTCTACCGCCAGCAGTTGATCGACTACCTCCTGCTCTGCCGGGAGGACGGCCTAAACCCGCTCGCCATTACCGGCTCCTACGGCGGGGCCTTCGGCCAGACCCAGTTCATCCCCTCGAGCTTCCGGGAATACGCGGTGGATTTCGAGCATACCGGCAAACGCGACGTCTGGGACTCGGTGCCCGACGTGCTGGCCAGCATCGCCAACTACCTGCACCGCTTCGGCTGGAAATTCGGGGCGCCCCTGACCGCAGAGCTGGGCCACGAGCTTAAGGCCAAGGCCCTGACGGACGCCTATGCCAAGGGCCGAAACGGCCTCCTGACTTGGCAGGAGATCAGGAAGTTGCAGCAGGTCGATCTGCCAGAGGTACCGGAAGGCCAGAAACTCGCCATCGTCGGCCTGGAGCTGGAAGACGGCGGGATGCGCTACGTGGCGGGCTACCCCAATTTCCAGGTGATCACAAAGTGGAACAACTCCAACCGTTACGCCATGGCGGTGATCGAGCTGGCGGCCAAGCTCAAGGAGAAGTGACCGCCCTCCCCGCCCCTGGCGCTGGATCGCCGTCCGTGCCCGGCAACACCAGCCTCCCTCCCTGGGGGAAATGGCTGGCGCTCTGCCTGCTCCTCGCCCTGGGCCTGGCCGGGTGCCACCCCCCGCCGCCGGCGGCGGAACGGGCCTTGGCCCCCCCCATTCAAGACGACGCGGATATCGTCTCCCTGCGCCAGGCCCTTGCCGCCACCCGGCACTACTGGCAAGGTCAGGAGGCGGGCCGGGAGATCACCGCCTGCGGCCAGCGGTTTAGCGTCCGCGACTATCTCGCGGCCCTCGACCGCTTGGACGCCCGCCTGGCCAGCCCGTCCGCCCCTGGCCTGGCGACGGCGGTTGACCAGGACTTCGCCCTCTGCCCGCAACCCGCCGGCCCCCGCCCGGACGGCCTTCTAGTCACCGGCTACTACCAGCCCCGCTTCCCGGCCCGCTGGCGGCCCCAGCCGCCCTTTGTCCACCCCCTCTACCGGCCGCCGCCCGATCTCGTCCCGGCCCTGGTCTTCGACAGCCAGGGCGAACACCGGGCCGTGGGCCGGCTCGAGGATGGCCGGCTCGTACCCTACTTCAGCCGGGCCGAAATCGAAAATCGCCATCTACTCAAGGGCCAGGAGCTGTGCTACCTGGCCAGCCCGGTGGAGGTCTTCCTCCTCCAGGTGCAGGGGTCGGGACTACTTACCTTCGAGGACGGCGAGCGCCGTCAGGTGCTATTCGCCGGCACCAACGGCCGGCCCTACCGCAGCATCGGCCGCCTGCTGGCCGACGAGGGCCGCATCCCGCTGGCCGAGGTCACCATGCCCCGTCTCCTCCGCTACCTAAAGGAACATGTTGACGATCAACGCCGTATTCTTCAATATAACCAGAGGTACGTCTTCTTCCGCCTAGCCCCGGCCAACCCCGCGGGCGGCGGGCCGTTGGGCAGCATGGGCGCCCCGCTCACCCCTGGCCGTTCGGTGGCCCTAGACCCGGTCTGTTTCCCCCTGGGCGGCCTCTACCTGCTCACCAGCGAACGACCGGTGGCCGGGGCAGACGGCCAGATCGTCTGGCGGCCCCTCCACCGCCTGGTGCTCAACCAGGACACCGGGGCCGCCATTCAGGGCCCGGCCCGGCTCGACCTCTTCTGGGGCAGCGGCGACTACCCGGAACTGGCCGCCGGGCTGATGAAGCAGCGCGGCCAGTTGTATCAACTAGTTCCCCGGCCCCCGAAAGGCCTAAGCGGAACGAAATAACCTTAAGGATAAATCCATGCGACAGGCGGAAATCGACTACTGGATCGCCAGCATGCTGGCCAGTCAGGGTAATGTCTCGGACTTAAACATCACGGCGGGCAAACCCCTACAGGTGGAAAGCGCCGGCAACCTGACCCCGGTGGCGGTGTCCCCCGGGGTCAGCACCCTCACCCCCTTCCAGACCGAGGTCTTGGCCCTAAACCTGATCAACGGCAACCGCCGGCTGCTGGACGACCTGGCCCACAACGGCTCCTGCGACCTGTCGTACAGCCTGGAGGGCAAGGCCCGCTTCCGGGTCAACATCTTCTCGCAAAAGGGCAACCTGTCCACCGTGCTCCGCCTCCTGCCCACCCAGATCCCCTCGATCGAGGACCTGAAGCTACCACCGGTGTTCCACAAGATGCCCAAAGAGCTTAACGGCTTCATCCTGGTCACCGGCGCCACCGGCTCGGGCAAGTCCACCACCCTGGCCGCCCTGCTCCGCCAGATCAACGCCGAGCGCCGGGCGCACATCGTCACCCTGGAAGACCCCATCGAGTTCGAGCACCCCCACCTACAGGCCACCTTCAACCAACGGGAGCTGGGCAACGACTTCGACAGCTTCGCCAACGGCCTGCGGGCCGCGCTCCGTCAGGCGCCCAAGGTCATCCTGGTGGGCGAGATGCGCGACCGGGAGAGTATGGAGATCGGACTCACCGCCGCCGAGACCGGGCACCTGGTGATGAGCACCCTGCACACGGTGGACGCCGGCCAGGCCATCAACCGCTGCCTCGGCATGTTCGACAAGGACGAGCAGACCCAGATCCGCTACCGGCTGGTGGACACCATCCGCTGGGTGGTAGGCCAGCGCCTGCTGCCCAAGATCGGCGGCGGCCGGGTGGCGGCCATCGAGGTCATGGGCATGAACCTGCGGGTGGCGGACGCCATCCTCAACGGCGAGTCCGAGGGCAAGACCTACTACGACATCATAGAGGACGGCCACGCCCTGGGGATGCAGACCTTCGACCAGCACATCCTCGAACTCTTCCAGCAGGGGCTGATCAGCGAGGAGACGGCGATGGGCTACTGCTCCAGAAAGAGCGCCATGAGCCGGGGCCTGGATCAGGTCAAGGCCTCCCGGGGCGAGGAGACCACCAAGATCACCGGCCTGGCCATGGACCAGGAGGCCGATCCCTACGCCCGCTTCCGCTAAGCGAGGAGAAGAAAGATGATCAACCAATGCCCGCACTGCCAGAAGGCCTTGCAGTTTACCGCCAGCCAGATGGAGAAGATCGACGCCGCCCTGGCCAACCTCAAGTCCGGGGTGCTGAAGCTTAGCTGCCCCCACTGCAAAAGGGCCATCGCCGTCAACCCGGACGGCAGCCTAAATCGACCCGCCCCGCCGCCGACCGAGTCCGGGGGCGTCTCCACCCCGCCGTTCAATAAAAGCGAGGTCCGGCCCCCGCCCTACCCCGACATCAGTTGGCTGGCGCTCAGCCTCTACACCGACGCCGAGGTGGTGACCGAGGCGCCCAAGGCCTTGATCCTCTTGGTAAATGGTCATGGCCGGGAGGCGGTGGGCAAGGCCTTTGCCGAGCGCGGCTACCAGACCGTGTTCCCCGAGTCCGGGGAGGATGCCTTGGCCCAGATGCGCTTCGGGCGGTTCGCGGCGGTGGTGCTGCAAGACGGCTTTGACGGGACGCTTGCCGAATCGCCCGTCCACCGCCAGGTATCCGGCCTGCCCATGGACATCCGGCGGAACCTGCTCTACATCGTCATCGGCAAAGGCCTGCACACCATGTATCACCTGGAGGCCCTGACCTTAAGCGCCAACCTGGTGATCAACGGAGACGATGTCGCCCACTTCGAGACCATCTTGAAAAAGGGCTTGCAAGAGATGCGGGAGCTGTTTGAGCCCTACGCCGAGGCCCTGCGTCGGGCGGCAACCGGTGTATAAAGACTTCTTCGGCATCCGGCGCCCTCCCTTCTCCATCGCCCCGGACCCGCAGTTCCTCTACTTAAGCCCCGGCCACCGGGAGGCCTTGGCCCATCTGCGCTACGCCCTGGGCGAGGGTGGGGGCTTCGTGCTGCTCACCGGCGAGGTGGGCACTGGCAAGACCACCGTCTGCCGCTGCTTGCTCTCCCAGGACCACGAAGACGTCAACCTGGCCCTGGTCATCAACCCCAAGCTCTCGGCCCAGGAGCTTTTGGCGACCATCTGCGACGAGCTGCGCCTGACCTATCCCGCCGGCTGCGGCACCAAGGGCCTGATCGACCGGCTAAACGCCTACCTGCTCGCGGCCCACGCCCAAGGCCGGCGGACGGTGCTGATCATCGACGAGGCCCAGAACCTAAACCGCGATGTCCTGGAGCAGATACGGCTTCTGACCAACCTGGAGACCGACCGACAGCGCCTCTTGCAGATCGTGCTCCTGGGCCAACCGGAGTTGCAGGAGACCCTGGCCCAGCCGGAGCTCAGGCAACTCTCCCAGCGTATCGCCGCCCGCCACCACCTGTCGCCGCTCTCCAAGGCCGAGACCGTGGGCTATGTCTGCCACCGGCTCAAGGTGGCGGGCCTGGAAGAGGGCCTGTTCTCCGCCGCCGCCCTGGAGGAGGTCTTCCGCCTAAGCGGCGGCACCCCCCGGACAATCAACCTGATCTGCGACCGGGCCCTGTTGGGGGCCTACGCCCAGGGTACCCGGCAGGTGGATCGAGGAATCGTCAAGGAGGCGGCCCGACAGGTCTTCGGCCCCAAGGTCAAGTCCCGGCTGCCGCTCATGCCCAACTGGCTGATCCTGGTGACCATGCTTGCCGCCTGCCTGACGATCGCCGCCGGGCTGTGGTGGCTTGATCGCCGCCCGGCGGCCACCCAAACCCCGTTCTCCGCCGCCCTTTCGGCGCGGCCAGAGATGACCGGCTCCAGAGGTCAGGACAAGGGGAACAGGGGCGAGGTGAAAAGGTAAACTTAGAGGTGAGACATGTCCTACATTCTTGAGGCGCTCAAAAAGGCGGATGAAAAACGCAAGGCCGGCGCGGTGCCGGACTTAGATACCATCCACGAGGTGCCGATCATCGATCCCCGGCGGCCCCTCTGGGTCTATGGCCTGGCGGCGGTACTACTGGTGAACGCCGGACTGATCGGCTGGTGGCTGTGGTCGCCCAGACGGACCCCGGTCCCAGCTCAACCACCGCCGGTGGCCGTCCAGCCGGCCAAACATCCGCCGCCTGCGGCCCCCAGAATGACGGCGGGCGGGCCTGCCAGCCCCCCCGGCCCAACGGCCACGCCCGGCACCACTATCCCCGGCCAAAAGCCCCCGGCCCCAGGCAATACGCCAGCCGCAGCCGCCAAGCCACCGGCCCTCGCTAACGCCCCGGCCAAGCCCGCGCCGCCTGCCTTGCCCCTGGCTCGCCTGAGCGCCAAGGCCCCGGCCCCGCCGTCTCCGCCCGGCCAGACCGCCACCACCGACCATCCGCCAACCCCAGAGGCCAAGGCCGGGCCCCCGCCACCCGCCAGCCCCGCCGAGGCCGCCAAGGTGGTGCCGATGCTAACCAGCGGGCCTCCGGCTACGGCCCCCGCGGCCCAACCATCGGCAGAAGAGGAACCGCTGGCCACCTCGACAGCGCCGGAGGCGGCGGCAGAAGCCCGGAGCGAAGAGGAGCCACCCCCGGTGGCCTTCTCCCAGCCGCGCCCCCACGCCAAATCCAAGGTCAGGGACCAAGACCACGAGGACCCGGAACTGGCCAAGATCCCGCTCCTCAAGCAGTTGCCCGCCGACTTCCGGCAGTCGTTGCCCGAGCTGCACCTGTCATTTCTCTCGTACTCCATTCATCCCGAGTCGCGTCTGGTCAGCATCAGCGGCAAGGTGCTACGGGAGGGTCAGGACTTTGACGACAACATCAAGCTGGAGACCATCACCCCCAACGGGGTGGTCCTGAACGACAAGGGGCACCGCTTCCGGCTGAACATGGACTAATCCCCAAGACTAAGGCCGCGCCCGTCCAGTCAAAACCCCCACGGGGCGGGCTCCGGCGCGGGGTTAAGCCTCCTCCATCTCCGCCGCCTGCTCCTCCAGATAGAGGGCCACGGTTTCCAAGAGGTCGGGGTCGGCCTGTTGCAAGCCGTTGATGGTCAGCCACAGGTCGGGGTCGGCGTCGTACCAGCGCTGCCGGGCAACGTCCAGGGGGAAATCCATCACCGCCGCATCCAGGAGTCCAGGGGCGCTTTGGGCCATAATCCCCTGAATCCCCCGCACCAGATGGGAGCGGCGGCCCTGATTCATGTCCTTCAGGCTATCGAGGTGACGGCCCAGGGTTTCGTAGTGGTCGTACCAGCGCATCGCAGCCCTCCCCTTTAGCTCATATTTCCCGGCTGATAAACTCGATTATTTCGCGCTCCACCTCGGAATCGACCAGCGAATCCTGATGGTACTTGCGGTTGAAGACGTTTTCCATCGACAGGCGCATATCCTTGGCGATGACCTTGGCGGTGTGGCGCAGCACCCGGTCCACGCAGGTGCGGATGAAGCTGCCCGGATAGAGGACAAAGGCGTAGCAGTCGCGCCGGTCTTCCGGCAACAGGGGCAGCACCGACTGGTAGATGGAGGTGTGGCCGCGGTTGATGCCCGATTTCGAGATCACCAGCAGGGGGACATCTCGAAAGTACAGCCCCGGCGCCTCCATGAACAAGCGGCTCTCCCGGGCGCTCAATAAAATTTGGAAGTGCAGGGCCAGGTCGCGGGCCGAGGTGGCGTTGAACTCGGAGGTGGCCCGCACCTGACTGGCGATGGCCGCGATCTCCTCCGGGCGCATGGGGGCCATGGCGCTCACGCCTGGGCCTCCTGGCGGCGGAAGACCAGCAGACTGCGGCCAGCGCCGGAGAAGGGCAGCCGGAAATCCAGCCGCCGCTCGAGGGCAAAGGGGCTCGCCGGCGACGACCGGCGCCAGCGGGTCAGCTCCTCCTCCGCCTTGGGGCCCTTCATGCACAGCACCTGGCCCTTGGGGGGCGAGAGCTTCTCCACCAGTGCGAGGAAGGGATCGATCTCCGTCAGCGCCCGGCTGGTGATGGCCGGAAACTGGCCGCAAACGGCGGCGAACCGGCCTCCCTCCGCCTCGACCCGGCCCTCCACCACCTCGACCCCGGCCAGACCCAGGAGGCGGATGAGGTGCATTAGAAAATCCACCCGCTTGCGGCGGGGTTCGACCAGGGTGACGGCCAGCCCCGGCCGGGCGGTCTTCACCACCAGGCCGGGGAAACCCGCCCCGCTGCCCACGTCCAGCAAGGGGCCGTCCCCGAGCGCCGCCAAGAGGCTCAAGGAGTCGAGGAAATGCGACTCCAGCCGCACCAGGTCGGAGGCCGGGGCCACCAGGTCCATCTTGCGGCCCCAGCGGTCGAGTTCGACAAAATAGCGCCAGAGCCGCTCCCGGCAAGGGTCGGGCAAGGGTGGCAAGCCCATCCCGGCCAGGCCGCGTTCCAGATGGCCGCGAAATTCCTCCTCGTCAAACATCCTGCTCGCGCACCCTCACCGCCACCGACAGGGCATGGGCCGACAATCCCTCCAGGTTGGCCAGGGCCTGGATGTCGTCGGCGTCGGCCAGCAGGGCCTCCCGAGAGTAGGCAATCAGGCTGCTCTTCTTGATGAAGGTCTCCACCCCCAGGGCCGAGGAGAAGCGGGCGGTGCCCATGGTGGGCAGGACGTGATTGGGCCCGGCCAGGTAATCGCCGGTGCTCTCGGGCGAATAACCGCCCAGGAAGATGGCCCCGGCATGCCGGATGCGGGTCATGGCCTGGTAGGGCTCGGCAAGCATCAGTTCCAGGTGCTCGGCGGCCAGGTCGTTGGCCAGCGCGATGGCCTGGTCCAGGTGCTCGGCGATCAGGATCACCCCCCGGTCGGTTAGCGAGCGGCGGGCGATCTCGGCCCGCGACAACCGGGGCAGCAGCCGGCCCAGCTCCGCCACCACCGCCTGGGCCACCGTCTCGGAGGTGGTGACCAGCATGGCCAGCGCCAGGGGGTCGTGCTCGGCCTGGGCTAGCATGTCGGCGGCGATGAAGGTGGGATTGGCCTGGCCGTCGGCGACAATCAGCACCTCGCTCGGCCCGGCGATCATGTCGATGCGCACCCGGCCCGCCACCTGGCGCTTGGCCTCGGTGACGAAGCGGTTGCCCGGCCCGACCACCACATCCACCGGGCGGAGGCTCTCGGTGCCGTAGGCCAGGGCGGCGATGGCCCAGGCACTGCCCGCCTTGTAAACCTCGTGGACCCCCACCTGCCGGGCCGCCACCAGGAGCGCCGGGTTGACCCGCCCCTCGCCGTTGGGCGGGGTGCACATCACCATCCTCCCCACCCCGGCGATGGCGGCGGGGATGGCGTTCATCAGCACCGAGGAGACCAGGGGGGTCTGGCCACCCTGGCCGCCCGGCACGTAGAGCCCGGCGGAATCGACCGGCATGGTAAGCCGCCCGGTGATGGCCCCGTCCTCCCTGGTCAGCATCCAGGAGTCCTCGCGCTCCCGCTCGTGAAAGAGACGGATGCGGCGGCTGGCCTTGTCCAGGGTGGCCAGAAACTCCGGGCTGACCTCGGCCGCCGCCGCCTTAAACTCCGCCTCGCTGACCTTGAGCCGGTCAAGGGTGAGATTAGGCGCGTCGAACTGGTTGATGTAGCCCAGCAAGGCCTTATCGCCTCGGCTCTTGATCTGACTAATAATCTCCGCCACCTGCTGGCAGTAGTCGCCGCCCGCCGACTGAAACCGGTCGCGGAGCCTGGCCACCAGGGCCAGACCGGCCTCGCTGGCGGCGCGAATCGGGACAATGGACATGGTCTTCTTCCTTTGGTGTCGATTTATGGAGCCGACCAGCGGACGGGAATATCTCCATCCGTTGGCCATCAGGGTAAATTGTACCGGAAAATAACGGCAAAGACCACGAGATTCACGGGGCCTCCCAGGGAAAACTTTTCGGCTGGCGCCGGCGGTGAATCCAGGGTACATTCCGCCAACTTCAACCGCTGTTTCCCTTTTTCCCCAACCGCTCAAGACCGCCCGTGAATCCAGCCACCCCACCCTTGACCCGCGTGGTTCAGGCCCACCGCCTGGCCAAGTCCTTCGGCCCCCGCCAGGCGGTAGCGGGCATTGACTTCGATGTCTATCACGGAGAGTGCTTCGGATTTTTAGGGCCGAACGGGGCGGGCAAGAGCACCACCATCCAGATGATCCTGGGCCTGGTGGAGAAAAGCGCCGGCGAGCTTTTGGTCTTCGGCGAACCGGTGCCCGAACGGCTGAAGTGGATAAAAATGCGGGTGGGGGTGGTGCCCCAGCATGACAACCTCGACACCGACCTCACGGTGCGGGAAAACCTCTTAACCTACGCCTCCTACTACCACCTGCCCCGGCCAGAGGCAACGGCCAGGGCCAACGAGCTGCTCAAATTCTTCGCCCTGGACAACCGCCAGCAAGAGGTGATCCGGCAGCTCTCGGGCGGCCAGCGGCGGCGGCTGCTCCTGGCCCGGGCACTCATGCACCGGCCCCAGCTACTGATCATGGACGAACCCACCGTGGGCCTCGACCCCCAGGCCCGACACCTGATCTGGCAACGCTTGAAAAACTTAAAGGAACAGGGGGTCACCATGATGCTAACCAGCCACTACATGGACGAGGTGGCCCGCTTAAGCGACCGAATCCTGATTATGGATCAAGGCCGGGTGGTGGCCCAGGGCGAGCCGCAGCGGATGATCAACGACCTGGTGGGCATCGATGTCTTCGAGGTGGTGTGCGCCGAAGAGAAGGCCCTGATGCTGGAGGCGGTGGCGGCGGAGTGCCACGCCCGTTCCGAGCGCACCCCGGAGGGGCTGTTCATCTACACCAGCAAGGACTGCGCCGAACTGGAGCGGGCGATCCGCCCGTGCAATCAGTGGCTCAGACGCCCCGCCAACCTGGAAGACCTGTTCATCAAGCTCACCGGGAGGACCCTGCATGAATCCTGAGGGCCTGGCAATCGACCCGCGCAGCGTCTGGCGGGTGGTGCAACGCAACGGCCGGGTGTGGTGGAAGTACAAGGTGCCGAGCCTGGTGGGCAACCTGGGCCAGCCCCTGCTCTTCCTGGTAGCCTTCGGCTTCGGGATGAGCCAGCACGAGACCGTCGCCGGCCACACCTACCTGCAATTCATCGCCCCAGGGCTCGCCGCCTCGGCGGTGATGTACAGCGCCGCCTTCGAGGCCACCTACGGCTCCTACACCCGGCTCTCCACCCAGAGCACCTTCGAAGGCATCCTGATGACCCCGATCACCCTGGAGGAACTGGCCCTGGGCGAGGTGCTGTGGGGGGCGATAAAAGGACTGATCTCCGGCCTGGTGATGATCGGGGTAATGCCGCTCTTCGGGCTATGGCCCTCCCCCTGGGTGGCCCTGCTGCCCATCCTCCTGTTCGTGGCCGGCATCCTGTTCGCCGCCCTGGGCCTGATCATGACCGCCCTGGCCACCAACTACGATTTTTTCAACTATTTCGTATCGTTAATAATCACTCCCCTCTTTCTCTTCTCCGGCATCTTCTTCGCCTTGGACAACCTGTCCTCCCCCACCAGGGAGATCCTCCAGTTCACCCCCCTGACCCCGGTGGTGGAGGTATCGCGAATGCTGTGCTACGGCGAGCCACGACCGGGATGGCCGTTCATGGTCGCCGCCGTGACGATCCTGGCCCTGGCCGCCACCCTGCTGGCCGCCCGCCTCCTGCGCCGACGCCTGATCAAGTAGCGGCAGACCATTAGGGAAACAGACGCCAACCTTAGGGATAAAAGTATTGACGAGCGCGGCCCGGCTTGCTATAGTTGCCCCCGTTTTACGATCCGTTCCTCGGTAGCTCAGTCGGTAGAGCAGGTGGCTGTTAACCACCCTGTCGCTGGTTCGAATCCGGCCCGGGGAGCCAAATTACCTCCGCTTAACTTCAGCGGTGCTTGTTTAACGACAAAACCCCGTGGGTAGCAACCCACGGGGTTTTGTCGTTTCCGGCGTAATCCACGCCACCTCGCGCATTCTCTCCTGTCCTTCGATCCCGCATGGCCCTACGATACGACTTCAATTAGGCCGGGGCCGGAAGGCCCCGGAAGACGAACACACCAACCACATGAGGTGGGTCGTCAATAGTGGACACGAAAATCCTACGTAGCTTTTTGCAGTTGATAAAACCGGCGCTCATAGGCAGCCGGAGAAAGGTACCCGAGTTTTTTCTGTTTTCTTTGGCGGTTATAAAAA
>JAJXUT010000034.1 GCA_021782655.1 Deltaproteobacteria bacterium | reverse complement strand
GGACGAAAAGGGCTCCTTCGTCCGGGTGGTGAACTTCGTCGAGCACTTCGCCCCCCGCCTCCGTCACAAGGTACACCTGTTCTCGGAGGAGACCCCGGTCTTCGAGGCCTACGGCATCGAAATGGACATTAACCGGGTGTTGAACAAGAAGGTCTGGCTGCGCTGCGGCGGCTACATCATCATCGAGGCCACCGAGGCCCTGACCGTGATCGACGTCAACACCGGGCGCTACGTGGGCAAGAACGACCTGGAGGACACCATCTTCAAAACCAACGCCGAGGCGGCCAAGGAGATCGCCTATCAGCTTAGGCTGCGCAACATCGGCGGCATCATCATCATCGATTTCATCGACATGGAGAGAGAGCCCCATCGGGAAGAGGTGGGCCGCATCCTGCAAGAGGCGGTCAAGCGCGACAAGTGTCGGGTCAACATCCTCAAGGTCTCCGAGTTCGGCTTGGTGCAGATGACCAGGAAACGCAGCCGCGAGGACCTAAACCGGATGATGTGCGAGCCCTGCCCCTGCTGCCGGGGCGACGGTTTCGTCAAGTCGCGGCGCACCGTGTGCTACGAGATCTTCCGCAACGTCTCCCTGCACGCCGCCAAGATCCCCGGCAACAAGGTACGGATCATGGTCAGTCCGCCGGTGGCGGCCCTGATGCTCAAAGAGGAGGCGGACACCATCCACCGGATCGAGGACGAAATCAGCAAGCAAATCAATATCGTGCCCGACAAGAACATCTCGCTTGAACGCTACGAGATCGTCTGGCAGAGCGACTGAAACTAAAATCTGGCGAGATTTCCCTGGGCCGGAGACTTGACAAAACGCCAATTTATGGTACATATTGCTGTTTCGTTTAAGGACTTTTGGCTTTGATGACGGCCCCTTCCCCGGGGCCAACGATTTCAGGAGGAGAGAATCATGTACGCAATTATTCGCACTGGCGGGAAACAATACCAGGTTACCGCCGGTGAGCGGCTGCGGGTGGAAAAACTGATCGGCAACGTTGGCGACAGCATCGAACTGGCCGATGTCCTAATGGTGGCAGACGGCGAGGACATCAAGATCGGGCGACCGGTGGTCGAGGGCGCCAAGGTCAACGCCAAGATCGTGGAGCAGGATAAGGCCAAGAAGGTGATGGTGTTCCGCAAAAAACGCCGGGGCGGCTACCGGGTGAAGAACGGCCATCGCCAACCCTTCACCAGCCTGGAGATCCAGGGTATTTCCATCTGATCTTTCCGCACCGGCGGGCCTTAAGACCTGGCCGGGCGGCCTAAGCCGTTACCACAAAACAACTCCTTCATTTTTCACAGCAAAAACGGCCTAATAAGCCGTAACGGAAGGGGTCGAGTTGTGGAAGTTATTTGGTGACGGCTCCTAATCTCACCCAAAGAGGAACGACAATGGCACATAAAAAGGCGGGCGGTAGCTCACGAAACGGCCGGGACAGTCAGTCCCAGCGCCGGGGAATCAAGCGGTTCGGCGGTCAGGAGGTGCGGGCCGGCAACATCCTGGTACGTCAGGTGGGCACCAAGATCCATCCCGGCACCAACGTCGGCTGCGGCAAGGATTACACCCTGTTCGCCTTGATCGACGGGGTGGTTTCATACGAAAGCTTTGGCCAGGACCGGAAGCGGGCCTGCGTCTATCCCCCAGCGGTCAATCCTTAAACCGTCCCTCCCTGCGCGGGCCGGCACCCCCGTCTGACGACGGCCAGGGCCGGCCCTTGCCGTTTTAGCCGTCCAGCCCGCTCAAACATGGACGGGCCATCCTCCGACTCCCACAATTTATGACCTTCATCGACGAGGCAAAATTTTTTGTCAAGGGCGGGGATGGCGGCCGGGGCTGCGTCAGCTTCCGGCGGGAGAAGTTCGTCCCCAAGGGCGGGCCGGACGGCGGCGACGGCGGCGACGGTGGCTCCGTGTATCTGGAGGCCTCCACCCGGTTGCACTCGCTGATCGATTTTACCTTCCGCTCCCACTTCCACGCCGGAAACGGCGGCCACGGCCAGGGCAAGAAGATGCACGGCAAAAACGGCTCCGACCTGGTGGTGCTGGTGCCCAGGGGCTCGACGGTAAAAGACGCCGAAAGCGGCGAGACCCTGGCTGATCTACTGCTTCCCGGCGACCGCTTCCTGGCCGCCCAGGGCGGCGACGGCGGCCGGGGCAACGTCCATTACGCCAGTTCCCAGAACCGCGCCCCCCGCCAGGCCAGCCCCGGCTATCCGGGCCAGGGCCGCTGGCTGGCTATCGAGCTTAAACTCCTCGCCGATATCGGGCTAATCGGCCTGCCCAACGCCGGCAAGTCCACCCTCCTCTCCCGGCTCTCCGCCGCCCAGCCCAAGATCGGCGACTATCCGTTCACCACCCTGGAGCCACAACTCGGGGCACTGAAGACCGACGAGGAGGAGAACTCCATAGTCATCGCCGACCTGCCGGGCCTAATCGAGGGCGCCCATCAAGGGGTGGGCCTGGGACACAAATTTCTGCGGCACGCCGAGCGCACCCGGGTGCTGCTGCACCTGGTGGCGGGCGACGGCGGGCCGGAAGAGACCTGGCGCCGCCACCAGACCATCGAGGAGGAACTCAGGTGCTACCGGGAGGGACGGCTCTCCCGAAAACGTCTGGTAGCCATCAACAAGGCAGATGTCATGTCGGAGGAAGAACGGCTTGAAACCGAGGCCCTCTTCGCCGGTCAGGGCATCGAGGCCCTGAGCATCTCCGCCCTGACTGGCCAGGGTATCGACCGGCTGCGTTGCCGGCTGGTCGAATTTCTGGCCCTTGACGATCGGCCAGACCCCGCCCCTGAAGATGACGAAGAACCGACAACCGACTGAGGAAGAGGGCCGGGAGCTGCGAGGGCGGTTGCTGGCCCAGGCCCGGCGGGTGGTGGTCAAGGTTGGCAGCGCCGTCCTGACCGACGACCAGGGCTTGCATCTCAAGGTCATGGAGGGCCTAGCCCGCGACCTCTGCCTGCTCGTCTCCCAGGGCCGGGAGGTGGTGCTGGTCTCCTCGGGGGCAGTGGCCGCTGGCCGCCGAGCCCTTGGCCTGGGGGGCCGGACGCTTACCATGCGCGAGAAACAGGCCGCCGCCGCCCTTGGTCAGGTGCGGCTGATGCGCGCCTACGAGGACATCTTCGCCGGGCTCAACCAGAAGGTGGCCCAGGTGCTGCTCACCCACGATGACCTGGCCCACCGCGACCGCTATCTGAACATCAGGAACACCCTGCTCACCATGTTCGGCTGGCGGGTGCTGCCGATCATCAACGAGAACGACACCGTCTCGGTCAAGGAGCTGCGCTTCGGCGACAACGACACCCTGGCGGCCATGACCACCAACCTGATCGACGCCGACCTCCTGGCCTGCCTGACCGATGTCGAGGGTCTCTACACCGGCGATCCGGCCCGTGACCCCGAGGCCCGGCTGCTGGGCACGGTGGCCAGGGTGGACGAGGAAGTCGAGGCCATGGCCGGGCAGCTCTCGGGGGCCCTCGGCACTGGCGGGATGCGCAGCAAGATCATGGCGGCCCGCATGGTTTCGACCCGGGGCGGCAGCTCCTTCATCGGCCCAGGCCGAGAGCCCGGCACCCTGACCCGGCTCTTCGCCGGCCAGGAGGTGGGCACCTTCTTCCTCCCCCAGCCCGAGAAGATGCACAGCCGCAAGCACTGGATCGCCTACACCCTGCGCCCAAAGGGTTTCCTGGTATTAGACGACGGGGCCTGCCGGGCGGTGGCCAGCGGCGGTAAGAGCCTGTTGCCTTCCGGCATCCTGGAGACCAGGGGTCATTTCCACATCGGCGACCCAGTACGCTGCCTGGACCGCAACGAGGCACCCGTCGCCGCCGGCCTAGTCAACTACTCGGCCGACGACATCCGCCGCATCCAAGGGATGCGCAGCCAGGCGATCCGCGAGGTGCTGGGGTTCATGGATAGCGAGGAGGTGATCCACCGGGACAACCTGGTGGTGCTGTAGGAAGCTAGGTTGATTAGACTGTTCGGCTGTAACATATGAATATGATGGATGAAGAACTACAATTGTTCGTCGAGAAAGCCTATCGGCTTAAGATGAGCAATTTTTCGAAATGGGCCACCACGGTAAAAAATCAATCTGATTTAGACAAAATCATTGCTGGAGATTGGCTGGCATATGATGGTTTAAGTATTGATGAACTTGATGCATTTTGTCTAAATCTGCGTCTTTTAATTCAACCAAGAGATAACATATCTATTTGGCAAATTAGAGATATATCAAAAAAATGGGCTGTAGATTATTCTAATTTTTGTGATGATATTGAATCGTCAGTTTGTAAGCTTGATCAAGAATTGCACAAAAAATCTTTAGTTCAAATTTATCAAGATAAAGTTACTTTTAAAAAAGATTTATTTGGAATCATATTTTATGGTGGCATCGTCCATGTAAACCCAGATAAACGTCGTTTGTTTAAAACAATAAGTTCGTCAGGGTTGTTTTCTTTATTTATTTTTCAAGCATTTATAGATGTTGTATTCTGTTATATGAATTGCATTCAAAAAATTGCTTTCAATATCGTTCAGTATTATAACTCTAACTATAATAAATAATTACAACTAATAATACTATTATCTGCCAACACTGAAGTGCAAATTGCAAAATATCAGCTAATTAATGTCTTAATAATCACAATCCGGCGCAAGCAAGAGACAAACTAAATTCCCAAGCCTATCAGGCTGTAACTTACAGTTGCAAGATCAACCAGTTGCCCATGCGTAAAGGAGAAAGCGATGACCGTTAACGAGACGATTACCAACCTGGCGATGGCGGCCCGGCGGGCGGCCCGGTCCTTGTCCTCCCTGACCAGCGAGATCAAGAACCGGGCCCTCTTGAAGATGGCTGCGGCCCTGGACGCCCAACGCGGGCGGCTTCGGGCCGAAAACGATAAAGATTTGGCGGCAGGCCGGGCCCAGGGTCTGTCCGCCGCCATGCTCGACCGCTTAAGCCTGACCGACAAGGCCATCGACTCCATGATCGCCGGACTCAAGGAAGTGGCGGCCCTGCCCGACCCGGTGGGGGAGATCACCGAGATGAACCGGCGGCCCAACGGCATGCTGGTGGGCCGAATGCGCATCCCGCTGGGGGTAATCGGCATGATCTACGAGTCCCGGCCCAACGTCACGGTGGACGCCGCTGCCCTCTGTCTCAAGGCCGGCAACGCCATCTTGCTGCGGGGCGGCTCCGAGGCCATTCACTCCAACCTGGCCCTGGCCAAACTGATGCAAGAGGTGCTGGCCGGGGAGGGCATCCCGGCGGCGGCGGTGCAGGTCATCCCCACCACCGACCGAGAGGCGGTGACCGCCATGCTCAAGCTTGAGGAGCATATCGACCTGATCATCCCCAGGGGCGGCGAGGGCCTGATCCGGTTCGTGGCCGAAAACTCGCGCATCCCGGTGCTCAAACACTACAAGGGGGTGTGCCACATCTTCGTTGACGAGTCCGCCGATCTGGCCATGGCCTGCGACATCGTGATCAACGCCAAGGCTCAGAGGCCAGGGGTCTGCAACGCCCTGGAGACCCTGCTCGTTCACCGGGCGATAGCCCCCCGGGCCCTGCCAATGCTCGGCGAACGGCTAAGGGAGGCCCAGGTGGAGCTGCGCGGCTGCCCCGAGACCTGCGCCCTCTTGCCCTACGCCGTCCCGGCCACCGATGCCGACTGGCCCGCCGAGTACCTCGACCTCATCTTGGCGGTGCGGGTGGTGGACGACCTGGACGCGGCCCTTGACCACATCGCCCGCTACAGCTCCCTGCACACCGAATCGATCATCACCGCCAACTACGCCAACGCCCAGCGCTTCCTCCGCGAGGTGGAGTCCTCCTCGGTGATGGTCAACGCCTCCACCCGCTTCAGCGACGGCGGCCAGTTCGGACTGGGGGCCGAGATCGGCATCAGCACCACCAAGCTGCACGCCTACGGGCCGATGGGACTCAAGGAGCTGACCACCAAGAAGTTCATCGTCTACGGCGACGGCCAGATCCGCAAATAACCCCGACCCGTACAGGCTCAAGCCTTGACCAGTGATCCGCCTCCCGGCCCGCTAGGAATCCTGGGCGGCACCTTCGACCCGCCGCACCACGGCCATCTGGCCCTGGCCCGGTCGGTGGGGGAGCGGCTGGGCCTAGAGCGGGTATGGCTGATTCCCGCCGCCTGGCCGCCTCACAAACCGCCCTACGCCATCACCCCCTTCCCGCTCAGGGCCGCCATGATCCAGGCGGCCATCGAGGGCGATCCCCGCCTGGGCGTAAGCCTGATCGAGCAGGACACCAACGGCCCCTCCTTCTCCATCGACACCCTGGAACGACTGGCCGCCTCCGAGGCCAAAGGCCGACGGCTCTACTTCATCATTGGCTCCGACGCCTTCGCCGACCTGCCCTCCTGGCATCGCTTCGCCGAACTGCCGCGTCTGGCCAGCTTAGTGGTGGTGAGCCGGATCGGCCAGGCGCGGCCGACGCGGATCGACGAGCTGATGCGCCGCCACTTCCCGGAGTTTGCGCCCGTCGCCGACGGCCGCTGGCAAGCGGCGGACAAAAATGACCTCCTACATCTCAACCTGCCAGTGGCGGGGATATCCTCGACCGAGGTCCGCGACCTGGCCCGCCGGGGCGAGGACCTCTCCGGCCTGGTGCCGGCCCCGGTGGCGGAGCTGATCGCCCGGCGCCGCCTATATACCGGCCAAGCCGGCCCCTGAGTGGTAAATCGTCCAAGTTATTTCCGCGCGGCTCCTAATCCGCCGGCCAGCTCCACCAGCACTTGCCGCCCGCCAGGCGATAAGGTACATTGTCGCGGCCATGCGGCCCCCAACGCCGCCGCTGGCCGGGTCCGGGCCGCATGGCCACCGGGCAAAAACCTTAAACCACCTAGTGAACAACGCATGTCGTCGCTCATCCGCCTGCTTATCCTGTCAGTCATCCTGCTGCTGCCCACCGCCGCCTGGGCCGACTCCAACCGCCAGACCCGCCCCGCGCCGGCCCAGGCCGCCGATCCCGGCCCACCTCCCGACCTGCCGGTGGTGCCCCTGCCGGTGCCAGATTCCAAGAGCCCGGTGCTGGCGGTCATCCTCTCCGGCGACGGGGGCTGGGCGGATCTCGACCGCGACTTCGGGCTGGCCCTCCAGAAACGGGGCATCGCCACCGTGGGTTTCGACTGCTTAAAATTCTTCTGGTCGCCGAAGAATCCCACCCAGGTCACCGCCGCTCTCGAAACGGTGCTGCGCTACTACCTGACGGCCTGGGATAAGCAAAAGGTGCTGCTCCTGGGCTACTCCTTCGGCGCCTCCTGGCTGCCGCTGGTGATCAACAGCCTGCCGGTTGACCTGCAAAACCGCATCTGTCTGGTGGCGCTCCTGGCCCCCGGCCAGTACACCAACATCGAAATCAAGTTCGGCGACTGGTTCCACGACGTGCGGCGGCCCGGGGCCATAGACGTGACCCAGGAGGCCAAGGCCCTTAGGCATCCCATTATCTGCGTGTACGGCTTAGGTGAGAAGCACGACTCGCTCTGCCCGCTGCTTACCGGCATCAACCGGAAGATCATCGGCATGCCCGGCGGGCACCACTTTCACAAGGATTACACCCCCATCGAGGACGCCATCATCTCCGGCCTCAACGCCACCGCCGCCCCATGACCAACTCCCGGCAACCTCCCCATCTGGAGCCTGACGCCCTCATCCCGCCCCCGCCACCCGCCACCAGCCTGCTCGAACGGCTGGGCCCCCTGGCCCGGCGGGGCCTGGCCCCGGCGATCAGCGTCACCCTCTTTGCCGGGGCCGGCTGGGTATTGTCCCACGAGCTGCACTCCTACCGGCCCTCGGAGATCATCGGCAGCCTGCGGGCCCTGCCCATGGGCGCCTGCTGGCTGGCCATCGGGCTCACCGTCTTAAGCTACCTGGTGATGACCGGCTACGACGCCCTGGCCCTGAGCTACGTGGGCCAGAAACTCCCCTACCGCAATATCGGGCTCGCCTCCTTCATCGGCTACGCCTTCAGCAACAACATCGGGCTCTCGATGCTCGCCGGGGCCTCGGTCCGCTACCGGCTCTACTCGGCCTGGGGGCTGTCCGGTGAAAAAATCGCGGTGGTGGTCTTCTTCTGCACCGTCAGCCTATGGCTGGGATTCTTCGCGGTGGCGGGCGGCATCCTCACCCTAGTGCCGGTGACCATGCCCGCCGCCTTGAGCTTCTCCTTCCTGCCCTCCCGGCTGCTGGGGCTTCTGCTCCTAATCCCGCTGGCCCTCTACCTGCTGGCGGTGACGGTCTGGAAACGGCCCCTGCCCTGGCTGCGCCTGGCCTCCGGCCTGCCGTCGCGCCGGCTGCTTACCGCGCAACTGTTGGTCGCCTCCACCGACTGGCTACTGGCCGGGGGGGTGCTGTGCGCCCTGCTGCCCAAGAGCCCGTCACTATCCCTGCCCGTCTGCCTGGCCATGTACATGCTGGCCCAACTGGCGGGGCTGGCCAGCCAGATCCCCGGCGGCCTGGGGGTCTTCGAGACAGTACTGCTCCTGCTGCTTGCGCCTAACCTGCCCGCCCCCCAGGTCATGGCCTCCCTGCTGGCCTACCGGGTGATTTACTACCTCGCCCCCCTGGGGATCGCCATCCTCCTCCTGGCCTTCCAGGAGATGGCCAACCACCGGGCGGCCCTCCGCCGGGCCCTGGCCGTCTATCAACGCTGGCAACCGCTCATCATGGCCCCGGCCCTGGGGGTGGCCACCTTCGCCGCCGGCTCCCTGCTCCTCTTTTCCGGCGCCCTGCCCACCTTGAGCCCGCGCCTGGCCTGGCTCAAACGCTTCCTACCCCTGCCGGCGCTCGAGATCTCCCACTTCTTCGGCAGCACGGTGGGCATGTTACTCTTGATCCTGGCCCGCGGCATCCGCCGCCGGCTGGACGGGGCCTACTGGCTCACCGTCGTCCTGCTGGCGGCGGGCATGGCCGCCTCGCTGCTCAAGGGGCTCGACTACGAGGAGGCCCTGGTCATGGCCCTGGTATTGGTCGCCCTCCTGCCCTGCCGCCGCTACTTCCACCGCCACGCCTCATTGCTCAACCAACGCTTCTCGCCCGCCTGGCTAGTCGCCACTGGCACGGTGCTCATCTGTACCGTCTGGCTGGGCTTCTTCGTCCACAAGCATCAGGAGTACGCCAACCGCCTGTGGTGGCAGTTCACCTTCACCGGCGACGCCCCCAGATTTCTACGGGCCACGGCAGGCGGGGCCGCGGTGCTGCTCCTCTTCGCCTTCGCCCGCCTGATGCGGCCTGCCCCACCGCGACCGACCAGCCCCAGTCCGGGGGAGCTGCAAGAGGCGGCGGCCATCGTCAGGCAAACACCCACCGCCACCGCCCAGCTCGCCCTGCTGGGGGACAAAAATTTTCTGTTTAGCCCCGCCCGCAACGCCTTCATCATGTTCGGGGTCTCGGGCCGGAGCTGGATCGCCATGGGCGACCCGGTCGGCCCGGCCAGCGAGTGGCCGGAACTGATCTGGAGTTTCCGGGAGATGGCCGACAACTACGACGGCTGGGCCATCTTCTATCAGGTGGGCACCAGCGCCCTGCACCACTATCTGGACCTAGGCCTAGCCCTGACCAAGCTGGGCGAGACGGCGCGGGTGCCGCTGGCCGATTTCTCGCTGACCGGCAGCGCCCGCAAGCGGCTGCGTTACACCCTGCGCCGACTGGAGGGCGAAGGCTGGCGCTTCGAGGTGGTGCCCCGAGCCGAGTGCGAGCCCATTCTGCCGGCCCTGGCCAAGGTCTCCCAGGCCTGGCTGACCGGCAAGCAGGGCAAGGAGAAGGGCTTCTCGCTCGGCTTCTTCGACCCCAATTATCTGCGTCACTTCGATCTGGGGGTGGTGCGGGGCCCGGACGACCAGATAGTGGCCTTCGCCAACCTGTGGCAGAGCGGCGGGAAAGAGGAGATCTCCATTGACCTGATGCGCTTCGACCACGCCCTGGCACCCGCCGGGGTAATGGATTTCCTCTTTATCAACCTCATGCTCTGGGGCCAACAGGCGGGTTTCACCTGGTTCGACCTGGGCATGGCCCCCCTCTCCGGCCTGGAGGGGCGAGCCTTTGCGCCCCGCTGGCATTACGTCGCCGCCTTCATCGCCCGGCACGGGGAGCACTTCTATCACTTCCAGGGACTACGCCAGTACAAGGAAAAATTCGCCCCGGTCTGGCAGCCCAGATACCTCGCCTCCCCCGGCGGCGTAGCCCTGCCCCAGGTACTGGCCAACTTGACCGCACTCATCTCCAGCGGCTGGAAGAAGACGCGGTCGCTGCCCGGAGAGTGACGATGCCCAGACCGCTGGCGGCCATCTCCGAATCCCGGCTCACGGCCAGGGCCGTCCTCCGCCCCCACCAGACAAGATGGCGCCCGATCCGGGCTTGAGGGCCACCGGGATGGACATCCTCTCGGAAAAATTCCTGAAAACCGTGGGGCACGGCCCGGGCGTCTATCTCATGAAGGACGCCTCGGGCAAGGAACTCTACGTCGGCAAGGCCAGGGACCTCAAACGGCGGCTGGCCTCCTACCAGCGCCACCTGGGGCTGGGCTACGGCAAGACGGCGGCGATGCTCGCCAAGACCACGGTGATCGACACCATCCTCACCGCCACCGAGAAAGAGGCCCTGCTGCTCGAGGCCTCGCTGATCAAACGCCACCGCCCCAAGTACAACGTCATTCTCCGCGACGACAAGAGCTACCCCTACCTGACGGTCACCGTGGGCGAGGAGTGGCCCCGGCTCATGGTGACCCGACGGCGGGTCAAGGATCAACCCCTCTTCGGCCCCTTCCCCTCGGCCACGGCGCTACGCGAGACCCTGCGACTCCTCAACCGGCTCTTTCCCCTCCGCCGTTGTCCGGGCGCCACCATCCGCCCCCGGGTCAGGCCCTGCCTAAACCACCAGATGCGGCGCTGCCTGGCCCCCTGCCACGGCCTGATCGGCCAAGACGAGTACCGGCGGCTGGTAAGCGAGCTGCTCTTGGCCTTGAACGGCAGGAATCAGGAGTTGAAAAAACGGCTGGAGGCCGCCATGCGCGAGGCGGCGGCAAGGCTCGATTTCGAGCAGGCGGCCCTCTGCCGCGACCGGCTCAAGGCCCTGACCGCCACCCTGGAGCGACAGGTGGTGGCGGCTGATCACCATCTGGATCAGGACGTATTCGGCCTCGCCCGCCGGGAGGCGGTCGCCGGTCTGGCGGTGCTGGTGATCCGCGAGGGGGTAATCAGCGGCCAGCATCGCTACTTCCTCCCCGACCCCCTGGAGGATGACGCCCTGGTGCTGGGCGAGGCGATCAACCGCTTTTACGAGGCCGACCGCTTCGTGCCGGACGAGGTGATCGTGGGGGCATGGCCTGAGGATTGCGAGACTATTGAGGACTGGCTCTCGGAGCTCAAGGGCCGGCGGGTCGCGCTGCGGGCGCCTCAAAGGGGTGATCGCAGCCAGTTGCTCGACATGGCAGTGAAAAATGCCGAGCAGGCCATCAGCGACCATTTGACCCGCGACGAGACTTGGGATAAATTGGCCTTAAGCTTGGCCTCCGCCCTACATCTGCGGCGACGGCCAGAACGCATCGCCTGCCTCGACATCTCGCACCTCACCGGCGAACAGACGGTGGGCTCGGCGGTGGCCTTTCACCAGGGTGACAAGGAGGCGGCAGGCTACCGCCACTACCGGATCAAGACCGTGGCCGGGCCGGACGACTACGCGGCCTTAGCCGAGCTGACCCGCCGCCACCTGGCCCAGGCCGAGGTGGGCGGCTTGCTGCCCGATCTCCTGCTGGTGGACGGTGGCAAGGGCCAACTGCGGGCCGTGCGGCAGGCGGTGGACGAGCTGGGACTCGCCGGGCGGCTCGACCTGGCGGGACTCGCCAAGGAACGGGCCGCAGAAGGAGAGAAGATCTTTCTGCCGGGCCGCAAAGATGCCCTCTCCCTGGCCCGCCACTCCCCGGTGCTCCTCCTCCTGATGCGGATCCGGGACGAGGCCCACCGCTTGGGGATCACCCGGCACCGCCGGTGGCGAGGCAAGGAGGCCATCCGCTCGGGTCTGGACGACATCCCCGGCCTCGGCCCGGCCCGGCGGCGGGCGCTGCTCACCGCCTTCGGCAGTCTGGCCCAGGCGGCTCAGGCCACGGTGGCGGAACTCGCCGCCGTCAAGGGGATCAGCCCGGCCCTGGCGGAAAAAATTCACGCCGCCCTGCATCAGGGCAAAGAGGCAACATTGATCAACCAAACCACGGGGGAGAACACGAAATGAGTGACATGGAGGAACACGGAGCCATCCTGCAACGGGACAAAAAGACCTACGCCATCGTCCCCCGGACGCCGGTGGGCCTGGTAAACGCCGACACCCTGGAGGCCATCGCCAGGGTGGTGCGCAAGTACCAGATACCCATCGTCAAGATCACCTCCGGCCAGCGTCTGGCCCTGGTGGGTCTCACCAAAGAACAGCTCGAACCCGTCTGGGAGGAGCTAGGAATCGGGGTCGGCCAGGCCACCGCCCTCTGCCTGCACTACGTCCAGGCCTGTCCGGGCAACAGCGTCTGCAAGTTCGGGGTCAACGACTCGCTCGGCCTGGGGATGGAGCTGGAGCGGGACCTGACCGGCATGGACTTCCCGGCCAAGCTCAAGATCGGGGTCTCGGGCTGCCCGATGTGTTGCGGGGAGAGCTACCTGCGGGATTTGGGCTTCTTCGCCAAGAGCAAGGGCTGGACGGTGGTGGTGGGCGGCAACGCCGGCGGCAGGCCGCGCATCGGCGACCTGTTGGCCGCCGACCTGACTCGGGAGGAGGCGGTGGCCCTGGGGCTCAAATTCCTGCGCCACTACCAGGAGAAGGGCAACCCCCGTGAACGTACCGCCCGCTTCCTGCAACGGGTGGGGATCGAGGCGGTGAAGGCCGCGGTGCTGTAAGGCTCAAGACTAACGGCGAGAGGCCAGGTCACTCGCGGGTCAGAAACGTCTCCAGCACCTGGCAGGCCAGGCGCACCTGCTCCAGCTCGATATACTCGTCGGCCTGGTGGGCCTGGTCAATGCTGCCCGGCCCCCAGATGACGCAGGGGCCGCCGTCCTGCAACTCCGAACAGTCGGTGGCGTAGCCAGCGGTGACCGCCTCCGGTTCCAAGTCCACCTCGGTAAGCGCCTCCTGAAGACGGCGGATTATGGGGTTGTCCATCTCGGTCTGCATCCCCCGGGCCGCGAACAGGCCCTCCACCTCGCCCCGCTGGCCCAACAGCCCCTTCAAGGCGGTGGCGACCGCCTCCGGTTGCTGGCCGGGCAGCAGCCTTACATCCACCGCGATCTGGCAGCGGTCGGGAATGACGTTGATCGAGGCCCCGCCCGCGATCTGGGTGACGGCCAGGGTCGCCTGGCCCAGTTCCGGATGCCGTTCCCGACCCAGCCGAAAGGCGAACACCTGCAGGTCGCCGATCACCTCCACCATGCCCAGGATGGCGTTTCGTCCCAGCTCCGGGGCCGAGGAGTGGACGGCCCGGCCTCGGGTGGTGATCCGGCAGCGATAGACTCCCTTGTGGGCCTGGACGATCCTAAGCCCCGTGGGCTCAAGGCAAAGGCAGAGATCGAAGCCCCCCGACTCCTCGCGCAGGGCGCGGGCCCCGGCCAGGCTGCACTCCTCGTCGATGCTGCCCGCAAAGGTCACGTCATAGGCGAGCGGCCGGCCCTGGCGAAAGAGTTGCAGGAGGACACTCAAGGCGGTGGCGAGCGGGCCTTTGTCGTCACAGGCCCCCCGGCCCCAGAGTCGGCCCTCCTTGATCCGGGCCGCGAAAGGCTGCTCCATGCCGGCGGCGCTCACCGTGTCCAGATGTCCGACCACGAGCAGCCGGGGCCGGCCGGGCTGAGGGAAGCGGGCTGAAAAATTGGGCCGGCCTGGCGATACCTCCTGCACCTGGCAGTCAACCCCCTGCGCCCCGCAGAGCTGGGCCAGGAATTGGGCCAGGCCCAGCTCCGGGGCGGTGGGATTGGTATCCGTGGCCCCGGAAGACTCACTAGGGATGCGGACTAGGGACTGGATCAGGCCGATGGCCTGGTGGCTGTCGATCATGCTGCTCTCCTGAAAAAAACGAACTGACGCGAAACGGCGGCCGGCGAGTGGCCATCAATATGTCGCCCACCGGATGTCGCCCACCGGCGGCAGATTCAACCTGATTCCCCTTGCTCCCCGCCTGATTACAGCCTCCCCGCGACCAGGCCGGCGATTCACCCCTCGCCCCGTCATCCGGGAAGGCTAATGGTAAAGACGCTGCCCCGACCCAGCTCGCTCTCCACCCCCACCGTGCCGCCGTGGGCCTGGACAATATGCTTGACAATGGCCAATCCCAGGCCGGTGCCGCCCAGTTTGCGGCTTCTGGCCTTATCGCTGCGGTAGAAGCGCTCAAACAACCGGGGCAGGTGCTCACTAGCGATACCGCAGCCGACATCCCGCACCTGGATCAATACCTCGCCCCCTGCTCCCCGCCCGGCCTTGACTTGCACCTCGCCGCCCGCCGGGCTGTACTTGATGGCATTGACCAACAGGTTAGTCACCGCCTGCTCCATCAGCCGGGGATTCATGGATAGGGTCAACTCCGGCGGGCAGTTAAGGGTGATGGCGATCTCCTTCTCCTTGGCCCGCATGGCCGCCGAATCCAGGCAGTTTTGCAGGGAAGGCTTCAAGGGGGCGACTTGCAGCTCGATCTCCTTTTGTTCCTCGTCCCGCTCGATGCGGGAGAGGGCGAGCAGGTCATCGACGATGGCGTGCAGGCGGTTGGCCTGCTTCAAGATGATGCCGAGGAAGCGCTCCACGTCCTCGGGCCGGCCGGCGGCGCCGTCGCAAATGGTCTCCACAAAGCCCTTGATGGCGGTGATGGGGGTCTTCAGCTCGTGGGAGACATTGGCCACGAACTCCCGGCGTATGGTCTCCAGCCGCCGCAGCCGGGTGACGTCATTTAAGACGACCAGCGCCCCACCGCGCCGGCCCTGGCTGTCCACGAGCGGGGCGCCGCTGGCCTGGAAATGCCGCTGGCCGGCCCCGTCGCCGAAGACGATCTCCTTGGCCGCCGGGGTCTCGCTCCTGGTCATCTCGCGGACGAACTTCATCAGCTCGGCGTGACGCACCGTCTCCACCATCGGCCTGCCGATCCCCCGCTGGGCCTGGACACCCAGGAGCTTTAAGGCGGCCTCGTTTAAGCGCTCGATGCGCTCCTCGGCGTCGATCACCAGCACCGCCTCGACCATGCTGGAGAACACCGCCTCCAGCTCGTTCTTCTGGCTGGTCACCGTCTCCATCCGCTCGTTTAGATCCTGGGCCATGCGGTTTAGGGCCTCGGCCAGGCCAGCCACCTCCCGCGACATCTCCCGTCCGCTCATGGCGATCTTGCGCTTGAAGTCGTGCTGGCCGAAACGCTCCGCCACCCGCTGCATCTCCTCCAGGGGCCGGCTGATCCGGCGGGAGACCAACAGGGTGACCAAGACGGCCAGGATCACCACCACCAAGGCGCCCAGGACGATCCGCCGCCAGATGTCGGCCAGGATCCTGGCCACCGGGGTCATGGGAATCGACAGCCGCACCACCCCGGCCACCCCCGGCGGCCCGGACCCGGTCACAGGCCTCGGCGCCGGCAGCGCCAGATAAAACATCTCCCTGGCCACCGTCTTGCTCAACCGGGAGGCGACACCCACCCGGCCCGCCAAGGCGGCGGCCACCTCCGGGCGGTGGGCGTGATTTTCCATCCGTTCAGGATCGGCCATCGAGTCGGCCACCACCCGGCCATCGGGCATAATCACCGTCACCCTGGCCTCGCCCTCCTGGCTCAAGACCCGGCAGAGCCGGCGCAGGGCGGCCTCATCCCCCTTAGCCAGCGGCCCGGCCAGCTGGGCGGCGATCAACTGGGTCCGGGCCCGGAGATCGTCTTCGGTCCGGGCGATGGAAAAGGTGTAGGTGTAACGGGTGGCAAAGGCGGTCACCCCCACCACGGTGGCGATCATCACCAGCACCAAAGGCGGAAACATCTGCCACAATAACCGCTTACGCCGCACTACTCACCCCCGGAAACGGTAGCCGATACCGCGCACCGTCTCGATCACGCCCTGCCTGGTGCCGAGCTTCTTGCGCAAGGAGGCGATCTGCACATCCACCGTGCGGTCGGTGACCGCGATGGCGCCCTCATGCACCGCCGCCAGGATCTGATCCCGAGAGAAGACCCAGCCCGGCTTGGCGGCCAGGAAGGCCAGGATCCTGAACTCGGTGGCGGTGAGCGACACCGGCTGACCGGCGACCCGGGCCTCATGGCGGCTCACGTCCAACTCCAGGCCCTCGCGGGCGATCACCTGTCCATCCGCTCCCTCGTTCCGAGCGGCCTGCCGCCTAAGCACGGCCCGTAGCCTAGCGATCAGCACCCGGGGGCTAAAGGGCTTGGGGATATAGTCGTCCGCCCCCAGGTTCAAACCGTTGACCACATCCGCCTCCTCGCCCCGAGCGGTAAGCATCACCACTGGCACTAATCTGGTTTTCTCATTAGACTTCAACCTCTCACAGACACTAAAACCATCCACGCCGGGCAGCATGACATCGAGCAGAAACAGCTCCGGACACCCGTCTTGCAAGGCGGCGAACATCTCCTCGCCACTGGCGAAGCCCCGCACCGTCAAACCCTCCTTGGCCAGGTTGTAATAGATCAGGGCCAGGATGTCCTCCTCGTCCTCCACCACCCACACCGTCGTCTGTCCCATGCCGCCTTAAGTCCCTCCCAGCAAAATATCCTTAACCGAAAAATCATTCCCCCTTCATCATCCGTTAACAAAGGGGGTCTAAGCTGCGACTGTCTTTGGGGGCAACCCTCAACCCTGAAGGCGAACAGCAGCAAGCGCCCGTCTGGTGGCCACCATACGCAAATGCCCGCGCAAAATGAACCGTTTTCACACCGCTCATCAAAATTTAATGTTATTTTAACCAAATCTTAACAATGTAAGGCTATTCTAATCGGCAACCAGATCTTGACGGCCAGCGGCCCGACCCGGCCCCGGCAAGCCCAGGTTGCCATATTCTCAACGCAACTTCAAAGCCAAAGGAGAAACTGTCATGGGTAAGTTGTCAAAAATGGTCTCGATCATTTCGTTAATCGGCGCTTTTTACGCCCCTAGTGCCTTCGCCGCCGGCAGCTCGGTCACCGTCATGGGCTCGACCGCCCTACAACCGCTGGCAGAGCAGGCGGCCAAGACCTTCATGGAGAAAAAGCCCGAGGCCCGGGTGCTGGTACAGGGCGGCGGCAGCGGCACCGGCCTGACCCAGGTGGCCCAGGGCGGGGCGGATATCGGCAACTCTGACATCTTCGCCGAGGAGAAGGCAGACATCAACGCCAAGCAACTGGTGGATCACAAGGTGTGCGTGGTCGGCTTCGCCACCGCCGTCAATCCCAAGGTGACGGTGACCAGCCTCACCCAGCAGCAGCTAATCGATATCTTCTCCGGCAAGGTCACCAACTGGAAGGAGGTGGGCGGCAACGACCAGAAGATCGTGATCATCAACCGTCCCAAGTCGTCCGGCACCCGGGCCACCTTCAAGAAGTACGCCTTGAAGGGCACCGAGGAGGCCTCCGGACTGTCGCTGACCGAGGACTCCTCAGGCACCGTGCGCAAGACCATCGCCGAGACCCCGGGGGCGGTCGGCTATCTGGCCCTGTCCTACATCGATTCCAGCATCAAGGCCCTGGAGTTCAACGGGGTGGCCGCCACGGTGGCCAACATCACCGACGGCAAGTATCCCGTCTGGTCGTACGAGCACATGTACACCAAGGGCGAGCCCGCCGGGGTGGCCAAGGAGTTTCTGGAGTACATGATGGGCCCGGAGGTGCAGGGCAAGCTGGTTGCCGCCCTGGGCTACATCCCGGTCTCGGAGATGAAGACCTCGCGCTAAGCGAGACTCGGCTCGGCAAGCAAGTATCCAACCCAAACGTAAGGCCGCCAGGGGCAGGAGAGGATCCGGCCCCTGGCGGCTCGTTTTTGCCTCCCACCCCAAAAACATGCCCGACCTAACCCCCAGCGGCCAATCCATCCTACGCAGCGCCCGAGGCAGCAGCCACTTCCTGCGCGAAACCCTGGGCCGCTACTACGCCACCCTGTGCGGGGATCTGATCATCCTGCTCACCGTGACCATGGTCGCCTTCATCACCGTCAAGGGCCTGGCCGCCTTCACCGGCCCTCACCCCCTCTCGCCGCTCAAGTTCCTGTTCTCGAGCCACTGGCAGCCGGACGCCGACCCAGGCGAGGGTGGCCCGCAGTTCGGAACCCTGGCCTTTATCCTGGGCTCGGTGAGCGTCTCCGGGCTGGCGGTGCTCCTGGCCGCTCCCCTGGCGGTCGCGGCCTCGATCCTGATCTCGGTGATCGCCCCCCGGGCAGGGGAAAACTTCTTCCGCCCGGTGCTTGAACTCTTTACCGGCATCCCCTCGGTGGTGTACGGCTGGGTGGGACTAAGCCTGCTGGTGCCCTTTATCCGCAACCAATTCGGAGGGCTGGGCTTCAGTCTCCTGGCCGGCGGACTGGTCTTGGCGCTGATGATCCTGCCCACCATCACCACCCTGGCCACCGACGCCTTGCAAAACCTGCCCGACTCCCTCCTGGAGGGCTCCTACGCCCTGGGCGCCACCCGTTGGCAGACCATCCACCGTATCCTCTTGCCGGCGGCCCGGCCCCGGATCCTGATCGGGGTGACACTGGGAATGACCAGGGCCTTCGGCGAGGCCCTGGCGGTGCAGATGGTGATCGGCAACAGCGTCCGCCTACCCGACTCGCTGCTCAACCCCATGAGCACCATCACCAGCGTCATCACCATGGACATGGGCAACACGGTCAAGGGCTCGGCCTGGAACAACGCGTTATGGAGCATGTCCCTGCTGCTTTTGGCCATCACCTTTGGCTTTATCGTCATCATCAAACGGCTTGGCCCCCAGGACACGAAAAATGGCAACCACTTCTGATCTCCAGTCGGGCAGGCCCCTTGTCCAGGGAAACCACAAATCGGCCTTCCGTAACGACCGGATCGCCACCGGCATCTTCTACGCCGCCGGCATCTTCCTGGTCCTGCTGCTGTTTGCGTTCGCCGGCTACATCATCTACAATGGCCGGGCCTCGCTCAACCTGCATTTTCTGACCACCCCGCCCCTCTTCATGCAGAAAGGCGGCGGGGTGGGGCCGCAGCTCTTCAACTCCATCTACCTGCTCATCTTAGCCTCCACCTTGAGCGTGCCCCTGGGGGTGGGGGCGGGGATATACATGGCCGAGTACGCCCGGCCTAGCAGGCTGACCCGCGCCATCCGCCTGAGCCTGGAGACCTTGTCGGCCCTGCCCTCGATCGTGGTCGGGCTCTTTGGGCTTCTGATCTTCATCAATATCCTGGGCTGGGGCTTCTCGATCCTGGCCGGAGCCATGGCCCTGACCATCCTGAACCTGCCGGTCATCACCCGGGTGGCGGAGGAGTCGATCAGGAACGTGCCGCCGGCGCTCAAGGAGGGCAGTCTGGCCTTGGGCGCCACCCACTGGCAGACCATCTGGAGGCTGATCCTGCCCGCCGCCACCCCAGGGATCCTGAGCGGCGTCATCCTGGTCACCGGCCGCATCTTCGGCGAGGCGGCGGCCCTGCTCTTCACCGCCGGCATGAGCAGCCCGCCGCTCAACTTCTCGGACTGGAACCCCCTGCACTACGTCTCGCCGCTCAACCCCTTGCGCCCGGCCGAGACCCTAGCGGTCTATACCTGGAAGGTCAACTCCGAGGGCCTGGTACCGGACGCCCGGCAGATCGCCGACGGCTCGGCGGCGGTGCTGATCATCACCGTCTTTCTGTTCAACTTCCTGGCCCGCTATCTCGGCAAGGCCCTGCAAAAACGCTCCCGCGCCTGTTGAGCGGGCGCCAGGACGAGCCAAACCTTCACCCACCCCGGCCCATGAATCCATCCTCAAGCCCCATCGCCACCATCACCGACCCCATCGTCGAGGTTCGCGACTTAAACCTCTACTACGGTACCAGCCAGGCCCTGCGCGGCATCTCCCTAGACATCCCCCGGAAGAAGGTCACCGCCCTAATCGGGCCCTCGGGATGCGGCAAATCCACCTTCATCCGCTGCCTGAACCGGATGAACGACTTGATCGACCACGTCCGCCTCGAAGGCGAGATCAAACTCGACGGCCAGAACATCCACGACGGCTCGGTGGACGTGATCGCGCTCCGGCGGCGGGTGGGAATGGTCTTCCAGAAATGGAACCCATTCCCTAAGTCGATTTACGAAAACGTGATCTACGGGCTTAGGGTCGCCGGGGTCAAGGAGCGGACGCTGCTCGATGAAACGGTGGAAAAAAGCCTAAGGCGGGCCGCCCTCTGGGACGAGGTCAAGGACCGGCTGCACCAGTCGGCGATGGGCATGTCCGGGGGCCAGATGCAGCGGCTGTGCATCGCCCGGGCCATCGCGGTGGCCCCGGAGATCATCCTGATGGACGAGCCCTGCTCCGCCCTCGACCCCCGCTCCACCTCCCGGATCGAGGAACTGATCCGCGAGTTGCAGGGCGAATACACCATAATCATCGTCACCCACAACATGCAGCAGGCGGCCCGGGTCTCCGACTTCACCGCCTACTTCTACCTGGGCTCGCTGATCGAATACGGCCTGACCAAACGCATCTTCACCACCCCGCGACGCAAGGAGACCGAGGACTACATCACCGGCCGCTTTGGCTGAACGCCGTTGAAAACGCCCGACCACCACTGTCATAAAACCATGACTGATGGCATCGCAAAAGGCCGATCTACGGCGTCCCCCGTCCAACATCAGCGGGGATTGAACAAAATTGCGGGGCGGTTGGGCTCATTCGGCATACCACAATGTAGGCCTCACTCGCCAAACGCACCCCACGCCTTGTATATCACCCCTTTTGCTTAGCCATCGGCTACCCTTTTGCGAGATCATCAATGATTAAAGACCTGAGCACCGAACTTGAAAAACTGAAGCAGCGCCTGCTGGGACTGGGATGCGAGGTTGAGGAAAACCTGCGCAACTCCGAGCGGGCGTTGTTGCAATTCGACCCGGAGCTGGCCCGGAAGATCATCAGCAACGACTCTGAGATCGACTCCCTGGAGATGTCGGTAGAGGAGAAATGCCTACAGATCCTGGCCCAGCACCAGCCGGTGGCCGGCGACCTGAGGTTCGTGGTGACGGTGCTCAAGATCAACAACGACCTGGAGCGGATGGGCGACCTGGCGGCCAAGATCGCCGACCGGGTGCTGCTCCTGGCCCGTCAGCATCACGCCCCCTTCGCCGACCCCCGGACGGTGCAGTTTCCGGAACGCTTCCGCCACATCTTCGCCGAGACCATCAGCATGGTCAGGATGAGCCTGGACTCCTTCGTCAACCTGGACGCCGACCTGGCATACAAGGTGCGGCTCTGGGACGATCAGGTGGACGAGGCCAAACGGGAGATCCGCACCCAGATCGAGGAGATCATCCAGAACGACCCCCGCCAGCAGCCCTATCTCGCCATGCTGCTCAGCGTCTCCCGGAGCCTGGAGCGGATCGCCGACCACGCCACCCATATCGCCGAAAATGTCATCTACATGCTGCAAGGCCTGATCGTGCGCCACGATCGTTAGGGGGAAAAGCCATCCCCCCCCCAGAAAACCGCCATCGCCCAGCCGATTACCCGACCTATTTTGCTTGCTTATCTCACCAAAAGGTAGTCGATGGCTTAAGTGCAAGGGCCAACATATCAAGGCGCGAGGTACATTTGCCAAGTGAGCAACACCTATTGGCAGGCCGAATGAGCCCAACCGCCCCGCAATTTTGTTCAATCCCCGCTGATGTTGGACGGGGACGCCGCAGATCGGCCTTTTGCGACGCCATCTTGCTTGAATGGACAAAGAAATACCATTGACAGACCAGGCCCTGGTAATTAATTTTATCTAGTTTGCCTATCCAACCCACCGTCGCCAACCGGCGCCCTGGCAATACCTAACGGAACGAATTTTAAGGAGTTACGCCATGCCCATCTACGAGTACCAGTGCACCGCCTGCCAGAAAGTGACCGAGGCCTGGCAAGGCCTAAGCGAAGCCCCGCTTACCACCTGTCAGTACTGCTCCGGTCCCTTGAAGAAGATGATCTCTATGAGTTCCTTCCACCTCAAGGGCGGCGGCTGGTACGCCGATGGCTACAGCAACGGCGGCGCCAAGGATAACCCCTCCTGCGCCAAAGCCTCAACCTGTCCGGCCAAGGCCGAGGCCCCTGCCGCCAGTTCCTCCGACTCCAGCAGTGCCAAGGAGAGCAAGCCGGCCTGCGGCCAGGGGGCCTGCTGCGGGCACTAATCCCCCCCAATCCGCTGCAGGAAAGGCATAAAAAAAGAGGCCGCCGGCCTCTTTTTTTATTGGCGGGACAGCAGCATCGCGTCCCCGTAGCTGTAGAATCGATATCTCCTGGCCAGGGCCTCCTGATAGACCCGGCGCACCAGCTCGTACCCGGCAAAGGCACTCACCATGAACAGCAGCGACGACTTGGGGAGATGGAAGTTGGTGATCAGCCGGTCAACCACTCGGAAACGGTAGCCGGGATAGATGTAAAGCCGGCACCAGCCAGAGACCGGCTCCAGGCGGCCCGAGGCGGCGGCAAACTCCAGGGCCCGGGCCGAGGTGGTGCCCACCGCCCACACCCGGCGGCCTGCGGCTACCGCCTGGTGGATGGCGTCAACCGTGGTCGCCGGCACCGTGACCCATTCGGCGTGAATCTTATGCTCGCGGATGTCTTTAATCCTAACCGGAGCGAAGGTGCCGTAGCCGACGTGCAGGGTGACAGGGGCCAGAATCACCCCTTGCGCCGCCAGCGCCGAGAGCAAGGCGTCGCTGAAGTGCAAGCCGGCGGTGGGCGCGGCCACGGCCCCGTTTTCCCGGGCGTAGATGGTCTGGTAGCGCTGGCGATCGGCGGCCCCTTCACCCTCGCCACGCCGGATATAGGGGGGCAGGGGCACCTGGCCGCGAGCCGCGAGTCGGGCGTCTAACTGGCCCTGCCAGCGCAGGGCCAGCCGCATCTCGCCGTCGGCAAGCTCCTCGATCACCTCGGCCTCAAGGCCGGGGCCAAAGAGCAGCCTGCCTCCCGGCTTGGGCCGCTTGGAACTGCGCACCAGCCCCCGCGCCTCGGCCCGCCGCCAATCCTCCCCTGCCCCGTCCACCCCGCCCGGCTCGGGATAATTCAGCAGCAGCAGCTCGACCTGGCCGCCGCTCTCCTTGCGTCCCAGGAGACGGGCGGGAAACACCCGGGTGTCGTTGATCACCATGACCTCGCCAGGCGCAACCAGCCGGGG
>JAJXUT010000033.1 GCA_021782655.1 Deltaproteobacteria bacterium | reverse complement strand
GCCGGGAATGGATGGTCTGGATGCCACCCGGCGCATCCGCGAGCTGGAGGCCCAGCGGGCTGGGGGCAGGCATGTGCCGATCATCGCCATGACCGCCCACGCCATGCACGGCGACCGGGAGCGGTGTCTGGCGGCCGGCATGGATGGCTACGTGGCCAAGCCCATCGACTTGGGGTTATTGTTCGAGGAACTGGAAAAACTCATCTAGGGGCCAAGGGTCATGGAATGCAAAATCCTGGCGGCGGTGGACGGCTCGGTCTTCAGCTTCAACGCCCTGCGCTATCTCGGGCAGTTGTTCACCGACCTGGAGGGGATCGTGGTGCATCTCCTCTACGTGGTGCCCGGTCCGCCGCCCGACTTCGACGCGGAGTGGCGGGAGGAGAGGGATCGTCTGCTCTCCCTGCCCAAGGAGGTGCAGGCCCGTTACCGGGGGGCGCGGCGGTTCATGGAGGAGGCGGTGTTGCAGCTCGGGCGGCGGGGGATCGCCCCCGGCCAGGTGGAATGCCGGGTGCAACTTACCAGGCAGGGAGTGGCGGCGGATATCGTCAACGAGGCGCGGCGCGGCGACTACGACGCCCTGCTGCTCGGCAGACGCGGGGTCGGCGGCCTTGAGGCCATGATCTCCGGCAGCGTCTCGGAGGCCGCCGCCCAGAAGTGCCACGACCTGCCCCTGTGGATCGTGGATGGCAAGGTCAACGCCCGTCGTTTCCTGCTGCCGGTGGACGCCTCCTTTAACTCGCTCAAGGCCGCCGATCACCTGGGCTTTATCCTGGGTGACAACCCCTACGCCGAGATTATCCTTCTCCACCTGTCGGCCCTTATGGGGGGCGACACCGCCCCGGACTGGGAGGAGCTGCGTGAGCTGTGGGGGGAGGAGTGGTGCGAGGCGAACCTCAGGGGGGCGGACAGTGTCTATGCCGCCCCGGAGCAGATGCTGATCGAGCGGGGCGTCGCCCCGGAGAGGATCAGCCGGGGCCGGAAGGAGGGCTGTCTTAGGCCCCACGGCCCCATTCTCCGCCACTCGGTAAGCGCCGAATGCGGCACCATCGTCCTCGGCAGGCGGTCGCAGTCAAAGAAGAAGGGGCTGTTCGCCGGGGTCTCGGACAAGGTGCTCGACCTGGCCAACGAGGTGGCGGTCTGGCTGGTGGGCTGAAGCCTAGGGGCTTACGATTCCGGCCAGAAGAGCGAGGCCCGGGGCTCTGGCCGGACGACGGGCGGGCGGCAGCCGCACTTGTCGAGTTCGGCGAGCACCGCCCCGATCAACTTGGATAAGCTGGCGTTGACCGGGCCGGAGAGACGGATGCCGGTGTCCAGGCACTCCGGTTCCACCCCGAACAGCACCATCCGCTTGGGGATGCACTCGGAGAGGACGCCCGCCGCCAGGAGGTCGGATAGCCCGATCTGGTGCGGCGAGATCCGGCTCATGAAACGCTGGGGCACCTCCTCGCCATCCACCCGGAAGACCTCGCCCGGACTAAGCCCGGCCCGCATGGCGTCAATCACAATCAGCAGGTCGCGGCCCTCGATATATCGCAACAGCTCGATGCCCGCCGTGCCCCCGTCCAGAATCGAGACCTCCTCTGGGAACTGGTAGCGGTTGTCCAGCTCCTCCACTACCCGGACGCCCACCCCCTCGTCGCCCAGGAGGACGTTGCCCACCCCCAGCACCAGCGCCTTCATCTCAGAGCACCTTCAGCCGCTTGATCTCATGCTTCTCCCGGTCCAGGAGATGGATGGCGCAGGCCAGACAGGGGTCGAAGGAGTGCACGGTGCGCAGCACCTCGAGCGGTTTCTCCGGGTCGGCCACCGGGGTGCCGATGAGCGCCGACTCGTAGGGCCCCAGGGCGTCCTTGTCGTTCCTGGGGGCGGCGTTCCAGGTGGAGGGCACGATGGCCTGGTAGTTCTTGATCTTGCCATCCTCGATCACCACCCAATGGGACAGGGTGCCGCGGGGGGCCTCGTGGAAGCCGAAGCCCTGCTGGACGCCCTTGGGAAAGACCGGCTGGTTGTAGGTTTGGTAGTCACCCTTGGCCAGGTTGTCCATCAACAGTTGCCACTGGCGTTTCAGGCTCTGGTAGAGGGTGGCGCAGCGCACCGCCCGGGCCGCGTGGCGACCGATGGTGGAGTGCAGGGCCTCGATCCCCACCTTGACCCCGGCCAGCGAGCTGACCAGCTCCAGTGCCCGGTTGGCGTATTTTACGGTCGGCTGGTGACCGGCGGCGTACATGCACAAGACGTTGGCCAGGGGGCCGACCTGGGCCGGCTGGCCGCCAAAGGTGGGGGACTTGACCCAGGAGTATTTGCCGTTCTCCTGAAAATCGGTGTACTTGGGCACCGTCTCCTCCTCCCAGGGATGGCGGTCCCAGTCGCCGTTGTACCAGGCGTGCTTGATGCTCTCCTTGATCGAGGTGCGGAACATCTCGTCGCGGAAGCCTTTGATCGGCTTGAACTTGCCGAGGTCGCCGCCCGGGATATAGCCGCCTGGCAGCTCGAAGACCTCGCCCTTGGTGTCCAAGGGCATGTCGGGCACCGAGAGGTAGTTGGTCACCCCGGCCCCGTACTTGGTCCAGTCGGCGTAGAAGGCCCCCACCGCCGCCACGTCGATCAGATAGACATTTTCCACAAAATCGCCCACCTTGTCGATCAGCTCCTTGACGTGCAGCAGCTTCTCGATGGACAAGGTGGACTGGCTTTCCGGGTTGATGGGGTTGGCAACCCCGCCCACGGCCAGATTCTGGATGTGGGGGGTCTTGCTGCCCAGGATGGCCACCACCTTGTTGATCTCCCGCTGATACTCCAGGGCCTGGAGGTAGTGGGTGGCGGCCAGGAGGTTGACCTCCGGGGAGAGCTTCATGGCCGGATGGCCCCAGTAGCCGCTGGCATAGACCCCGAGCTGGCCCGAGTTCACCAGGGCCCGCAGGCGTTCCTGGGCCGCCTTGAATTCGGTGACGCTGTTCCGCTCCCAGGGCGAGAGCTTCTGGGCCAGGCTGGAGGCGGCCTTGGCATCGGCCTTTAAGGCCGAGACCAGATCCACCCAGTCCAGGGCCGAGAGGTGGTAGAAGTGGACGATATGGTCATGGATCAGGTGGGCGCCCATCATCATGTTGCGGATGTACTGGGCGTTTAGCGGCACCTCCATTCCCAGGGCATTTTCGACCGAACGCACCGAAGCCAGTGCGTGGACCGTCGTTCAGACCCCGCAGATGCGCTGGGCGAAGATCCAGGCCTCCCGGGGATCGCGGCCCTGGAGGATCAGCTCGATGCCCCGCCACATCTGGCCGGACGACCAGGCGTTGGTTACCTTGCCGCCCTCGATCTCGCAGTCGATACGCAGATGGCCCTCGATTCTGGTAATGGGGTCGATGGTGATTCGCTTTGCCATGTTGAGGCTCCTTTACGGGGTTGATGGAGAGTTTAGCTGGCCACTGATCGCGGGTGGGAATGTCCCGCAGAATCCTTTAATCCTGTAGTCCGGCCGCTAGCACCCGCCCGCCGAAGACCGGCAGCCGCTTGAGGCACCAGATGTAGGCCAGCAGCTCCAGGGCGACGATGCCCAGGGTAACGATGATCTCGCCCGCCGAGGGGAAATAGTGCCAGCCGTTGCCGGGGTCAAAGCCGGTGACGTAGGTGTCGAAGCGGTACAGCCCCCCGCCCAGCAACAGACAGGTGGCGGCCAGAAAGAGGAGCCGGGGGCTTTTGCGGTTGGCGGGATAGACGAGCAGCAACAGCCCGGCCAGCAGGAGGGTGTTTTCGAGCAGGAACATGTCGCTCGTCAGGCTGCCGTTGAAGGCAAGCGGCAGGTAGCCCCGCAGGTTTACGTCCTCGATGCGGATCACCATGAAGAGCATAAGACACCAGACGATCACCACCGCCAGCTTGGACAAGCCCGGGGTCTCCAGGGGCTGGTCATAGACCAGCGAGGAGAAGAGCGACTCGTAGATGACAACGGCGAAACCGATGATCAGGGCGGTGAGCAGGAAGAGCAGGGGCAGGAAGGCGGTGCGCCAGAGCGGCGAGAGCTTGTAGCCCGCCATCAGCATCATGGTGCCCAAGGACGACTGGTGCATGGTGGGCAGGAGGATGCCCAGGGCGATGAAGATAAAGAGCAGCCGGTTCAGCTTTTTCAGCAACCGCTCGGCCTTGAGTTTCTCCAGAACCGTGGGCGCAAACTCGATCCACAGCACCAGGACGTAGGCCCCGATGCACACCGCCACCTCGAACATCACCGAGTGCAGGTTGGAGTGCCAGGGCAGGATGATGTTGTAGGCGTGCCAGTAGCGGCCAATGTCGAGGATCACCGACACCCCGGCCAGGGAGTAGCCGAACAGGCTGGTGAGCAGGGCCGGACGCACCAGGGGGTGGTACTCCATCTTGTTGAAGGCGTAGGTCAGAAGCGCCATCACGTAGCCGCCGCAGGCAAAGGCGGTGCCCACCACCACGTCCAGGGCGATCCAGATCCCCCAGGGGTAGCCGTCGTTCATGTTGGTGACCGCGCCCAGGCCAAACAGGAAACGCCGGGCCGCGACGTAGACCCCGGCCAGGAAGAGGGCGAGCAGGAAGACAAAGGGCCCGGTAAGCAGGCGTCCGCCCAGGGGTTGTTTATTTTCCATTGCATTGCTCCTTGTGGTCGCCGCCGTGGTTGTTGTTTTCCCCCTTGCGGATCATGTAGATCAAGGCCCCCAGCACCACCAGGGGGTAGGCCATGCCCTTGTAGATGGCGTACTGGATGCCGTCCGCCAGCCGCACGAAGGCCTCGTCCGGCAGGTCGGGCAGGCCAAGCTTGGTGAACGGCACCCCGGCCATCAGCAGCACCTGGGTGCCGCCGACCTCGTTTTCACCATAGATGTGCTCCAGATAATGGCCCACCTGGCGGGAGGTGGTCTGGGGCTCGGCCCGGCCGCCGATCCGCTGGAGCGGGAAGTCGGCGTAGGAGCCGGGTTCGAGCTTAAGCCTGCGCTTGGCCTCGGCCCGCAAATCCTCCACCGGCCCGAAGAGCGAGGCCCCGGTGGGGCAGGCGGCGCAGCAGGCCGCGATCTTGCCGTCTTTCAGAAGGTGCTGGCAGAGCTGGCACTTGACGATCTCGGGGGTAGTGGAGGCCCACTGGAACTTGGGGATGTCGAAGGGGCAGGCGATCTGGCAGTAGCGGCAGCCGATGCAGGCGTCTTTGTCGTAGGTTACCACCCCGCTCCGGGCGTCCTTGCGCAGGGCCGACACCGGGCAGGCCGAGACGCAGGAGGGGTCGATGCAGTGCATGCACTGGCGCTTGATGAAGGCGTAGCCGTCCTGCTCCCGGTCCTTCACCGCCGCCGTGCCATCGGCGTAGCGCTTGATGATGTTTAAGGTGCTGGCCGAGAGGTCGAGCGGGTCGTCCCAGCGTTTTTGGGGGTCCTGGCTCTCGATGGGCATCTTGTTGGCCGTCTTGCAGCCCACCATGCAGGCCTGACAACCGACGCAGAGGGTGGAGTCGTAGAGGATGCCCACCGCCTCGGGCGGCAAGGCCTTCTTCTCGGCCCTGGCCAGGGCCGATTCCGGGGAGGCGGCCAGCAACAGGCCGCTGCTTGCCGATAGTTTCAGAAAATCCCGGCGTCTAAGCTTCATGCCCTAATCCTCCTTGACGGGGTGATCGGGGTCGTCTGGCGAGTCTTTCAGTTTCCTCAGGGCCACGGCGCTGGCCCCGATGGCCAGACCCAGGGCCCCGCCAGCCAGGGCGGCGGTGATCGGGCTGACCGGCACCGGGCGCTCGGGGATGATCGGGGCCTGCCTCGCGAAGGGGGTGGGGGAAAGCACCTCGACCTGGGTGAACATGGGGATGGTGAAGCCCACTCCCTTCTCGGCGCAGCCGAAACAGGGGTGCCCGGTGCCCACCGGCCAGGTGCCGCCGCCTAGGTCGTTGAACTGGATCTCCGGGCAGTTGGCGTGGGTAACCGGGCCCTTGCAGCCCAGCTTGTAGAGGCAGTATCCCAGCCGGTGGCCCTCGTCGCCGAATTTCTCGGCAAAGCGGCCGGCGTCGAAGTGGGGCCGCCGCTCGCAGTTTTCGTGGATCAGCCGCCCGTAGGCGAAGGTGGGCCGGCCCAGGGAATCCAGCTTCGGCAGCTTGCCAAAGGAGAGGACGTGAACCACCGTGGATAGCAGGTTGTAGGGGTTGGGCGGGCAGCCGGGGAGGGTGACCACGGTCTTGCCCTTCAAAACCTCCGGGGCGCTGGTGGCGCCAGTGGGGTTGGGATGGGCGGAGGGGATGCCGCCCCAGGCGGCGCAGGAGCCGATGGCGATGATCGCCCCGGCCTGGGCCGCCACCTCCTCCACCAGGCTGAGAAAGGTCTTGCCGCCGATCTTGCAGTAGATGCCGTTGTCCTTGACCGGGATGGCGCCCTCGATGATCAGCACATATTTGCCGGCGTTTTCCCGCATCGACTGCGCCAGGCTGGCCTCGGCCTGCTGGCCGGCCCCGGCGCACAGGGTCTCGTGGTAGTCGAGCGAGATGATGTCTAAGATAAGCGAGTCCAGGCTGGGGTGGGAGGGCCGCAGCAGGGTCTCGGTGCAGCCGGTGCACTCCTGGCCGTGCAGCCAGATTACCGGGGGCCGCCGCTTGGGATCGGCGATGGCCTGGGCAATGCGGGGCGCGAGCCCGGTGGAGAGCCCCAGCGCCCCGGCCATGATCGAACAGTACCGCATGAAATCCCGGCGGCTGATGTCCCCCAGTCGGGCCTTGATTCCCTTGAAGTCGTCGGTAGTCATCGCGTCCCCCTTAATATGGTTGGAATCTGCCGCAGCCTAGCGGCGACACCTAAGTAGTTATACTTAGGCAAAGTTACCATAACCGGCAGGGGGCTCAAAGCTTTTTTTGATCCAAGACCTGAAAAAAACGACTCGAAATTACCAGTAAAGTATTTAAGTGGATGCTTAAGTCCCAGCCGACAGCGCTTCAGGCCTTGCCTTTATCGCCCTTGGTCGGTATCTTGCTAAAATTTTCAAATGGATGGCGAGGCCGTTAGGGATTTAGACATGACGAGCGAACAGGAAGACGCCGGCAAGGTGACCTACCCCTGCCCATGGGCCTATCGGGTGATCGGCCGCGGACGGGAGGAGTTGCGCCAAGCGGCGGAGACGGCCCTGGCCGGGCGGGACTGCCTGATCTATCACGCCAATCGCAGCCGGGAAGGCAAGTACCACAGCCTGCACGTCGAGCTGGTGGTCGCGGACGAACGGGATCGCGATCTGGTGTTCCAGCGCTTAAGGTGTCATCCGGCGGTGGTGATGGTGTTGTAGATGGCCGCGATCTTCGTCACCCGTTTCACCGGCTGGGGACAAACCTGGCCCCTGCTGGAGGCGGCGGGTCTGCCGGCGGCGCTCGCTGCCGCCTCCCGGGTGCTGATCAAGCCCAACCTCGTCTCTGACCGCCCCCCGCCCATGACCACCCCGGCGGCCCTGGTGCGGGAGATCGCCCTGTTTGTTAAGGACTGCCGCCCAGGGCTGGAGATCCTGGTCGGCGACGGCTGCGGCTCGCTCAAGTACGACACCGGGCAGGTCTTCGAGCGGCAGGGCTACACCAAGATGGCTGCCGAGACCGGGGTGGAGCTGGTCGATTTAAACCCCCTGCCCCTGCGGCGGCTCGCCAAACCCCAGTGCCGGCGCTGGCCGGAGATGTTCCTGCCCGAGCTGTTGTTCGACTGTTTCCTGATCTCGGTGCCGGTGTTGAAGGCCCACTCCATGGCCGGGGTTACGCTCACCATGAAGAACATGATGGGGGTGGCGCCGCCCTCCCATTACCAGCAGGACGGGCACTGGAAGAAGGCCGCCTTTCACGAGGATATACAGCGGGCGGTGTTTGATCTAAACCAATACCGGGCCCCGGATTTCACGGTGCTGGACGCCACGGTGGGGATGCCGGAGGCCCACCTCTGGGGCCCGATATGTCAGCCGGCCAAGAACATCCTGGCCGCGAGCCTTGACCCGGTGGCTATCGACGCTTACGGGGCCGGGCTTTTGGGCCGCGACTGGCGGGAGATCGGCCACATCGCCCTGGCTCACGGGGTGCTGGGCCGGGCCGAGCCGCTGGCCGTCTCCGAGCTATGACCTCGAACGCTTCCGGCCCGGCGGCCCGCTGGCAGCCTCTGGTCTCGGCCTATCTCAAGGCCTGCGAGCTGGGTAGCCGCCTGACCGAGGAGGCTTCGTCCGCCGCCGGGAGCGCGCTCCCGGCGCTGCTGCCTCCCTTGCCCGCGGGGGCCCCGGTGGCGGTGCTCTGCTCGCCGCATCCCGACGACGAGATGCTGACCGGGGCCCTGGCCCTGCGGCTGCGCAAGCAAGGAGCGGCCAGGGTGGTGGACCTGGCCCTGACCCTGGGCAGCGCCCTGGAGCGGCAGGGGGAACGCTGGCGGGAGCTTAAAGCCGCCTGCGTCGTGGCCGGCTTCGAGTGCCGTCGTCTGGAGGTCCCGCCCGGTTTCCGGCTCAAGGACGGGCCGGAGGGCGCGGGCTGGGAGGAGGCAGTCGAGGGGCTGGTGGCCGTGTTCGCCGCGCTTGACCCCCGGCTGGTCTTCTTCCCCCACCGTGAGGATCGGCACCCGGCCCACGTGGCGGCCCATCGGCTGGCGGCGGCGGCGCTTACCCGCCTAACCGGGGATGGGCAACGGACGGTTTTGTCCGTGGAGACCGAGTACTGGCGGCAGATGTCTGCCCCCAACCTCCTGGTCGGCCTGACGCCGGAGGATCTGGCCTGGCTGCTCGCCGCCCTGACCTGCCACCGAGGAGAGATTGCCAGGAACCCATATCATCTGACCCTGCCGGCCCGGATGCTAGACAACGTCCGTCGCGGGGCCGAGCTCACGGGTCAGGCCGCTGCCGGCCGGCCCGATTTCCTGTTCGGGGAGCTGTATCGGCTCTCGGTCTGGCGGGGGGGAGATTGCCAGCCCCCGGTGATCGAGTCCGGCTGGCTGACGCCGGATCAAGACGCAAGCTGGTTGTCGCGGGCCGTGACGGTTTGAGCGCCGGCCTTCCCTGGCGGTCCGAACCGTTTTCACCCCTTAAACTTGATGCTCTCGCAAAATCTAGCCGATGGCTAAGCAAAAGGGCCGACATATAAGGCGCAGGGTGCGTTTGGCGAGTGAGGCCATACATATGGTATGCCGAACGAGCCAACCCGCCCCGCAACTCTGTTCAATCCCCGCTGATGTTGGCCGGGGACGCAGTAGATCGGTCTTTTTGCGACGCCCTTAAACTTCACCCTGCAAACCTCACATGAGCAACCCGTCATTCCCCGAGGGCCGGACGCCGCTGGGCAAGGCCGTCTTCAACTTCCGCTGTCATCCTGGGGTGTCCTGTTACACCCGCTGCTGCCGCAAACTGGAGCTTTTCCTCTACCCCTACGACATCATCCGCTTGAAGAACCGTCTCGGTCTCGATTCCGAGGAATTCTTGCACCGCCATGCCGGGGTGGTGGCGGGCGCCAACCCCTTATTCCCCTCAGTCATCTTGAGGATGCGGGACGATGAGGAGCATACCTGCCCCTTCTTGGGCGACGAGGGCCAGGGCTGTCTGGTCTATCCCGACCGACCCTCGGCCTGTCGCACCTACCCCCTGGAGCGGGCGGTAAGCCGGGATTTTAGCGCCGGGCGTCCGGAGGAGTTCTATTTCCTCACCCGGCACGAATACTGTCTCGGCCACCAGGAGGCGCAGGGCCAGACCGTCAACGAGTGGCTGCGCGACCAGAGGTTGCTCGATTACAACCTGATGGACGACCTGTGGGCCGAGGTGGACACCATGTTCGCCGGCAACCCCTGGCGGAGCGAGGGCGCCGCCGGCCCCCGTCAGCAGATGGCGTTCATGGTCTGCTACCACATCGACGGCTTCAGGAGGCTGGCCCGGGAGCAGGGACTGCTCTCCCAGTTCAAGCTGAGCCGGGCCGAGGTCAGGGCCTGCGAGACCGACGACACGGCCCTGCTCAAGTTCGGCTTCAAGTGGTTGCAGATGTGGCTCGCCAACCGACCAACCCTGACCCCGCGCCCTAGGCGTTGACGGCGGAAGTAGCACCGATTTTTGAGACCGGCGGATCATACGGCGGTAGAAGATTCTATTGCAAGTTCCGCACGGATTCAGGTTGTAAAAAGATGAAAAATGAGATATCAATTCTGAGGATTGTAACAGGTTAGCTGATCGTCGGGCTGAGGAATGAGGCTTGCCCGCGCCTCGTAAGGCGCCATGACGCCAAACCAAGCAAGAATAAGGAGGACGCACGATGTACATGTATCTGCCCATCGCGCTTACCAGCGTCAACTACCTGCTGGTGATCGCACTAGGACTCACGGTCGGTTTGCTCTCCGGCCTCTTCGGGGTGGGAGGCGGCTTTTTGATGACCCCGCTGTTGATGATGATCGGCATCCCGCCCACCATCGCCGCCGGCACCGACGCCAACCAGATCGTCGCCGCCTCCTCGTCCGGGATGTTCACCCACTGGCGGCTGGGCAACGTGGACTACAAGATGGGCATCTATCTGCTGATCGGCGGCTTTTTGGGCGGGGCGGTGGGGGTGCAGGTGATCAAGTTCCTCTCCGCCACCGGCGGCGCTGATTTCCTGATCAAGATGACCTACGTGGTCATGCTGGGCCTGGTCGGCTCCTTCATGTTCGTCGAGAGCCTGGTGGCGATCTTGCGTAAAAAAACCGAGTCCCACCACCATTCGGCTGCCGCCTCCGGGGCCAAGAAGGGCGGCCTGATGGCCACGCTGCCCATGCAGATCCACTTCGACAAGTCCGGGGTCACCTTCTCGGCCCTGGTGCCCTTCGCTCTGGGGATCTTTGTCGGGGTGCTGGCCGCCATCATGGGGGTGGGCGGTGGTTTTCTGATGGTGCCGGTGATGATCTACATGCTGCGGATGCCGATGCACGTGGTGGTGGGCACCAGCCTCTTCCAGATCCTCTTCACCTGCATCGAGGTCACCTACCTCCAGGCCTACTACAACCACACGGTTGATTTCCCGCTCGCCATCCTGCTGCTCATCGGTTCGGTCTTCGGGGCCCAGATCGGCGCCATCCTGGGCCGCAAGCTGCACGGCGACCAGCTCAAGATCCTGCTCTCGATCATCGTTCTGGGGGTCACCGTCAAGATGGTGCTGGAGCTGGTGACCCAGCCGGCCATCCTGCTTTCCCACGTCGGAGGACACTGAGATGAGACGAAATTTCTCTCTTTCTGGCGTCCTTCTGGCGGCGGTCGTCCTGGCGGCCCTCATCCTGCCCGGCCGTTCCTGGGCCGAGGTCACCTGCCAGGCCAACCCCGCCCTGGTGCGGATCACCCTGGGCTACCACGGCCTCCCGGTGGAGATCAAGGGCAACAGCGCCCCTGGCGACGACGTGATCGTCAAGGTCTCCTCCCTGCCCGAGGACCTGCATCTGAAGTACAAGGGCAAGGCGGGCGGCATCTTCTGGATGAAGCTCGGCACCCTGATCTTCAAACACGCCCCCAGCGTCTATCTGCTCTCCAGCTCAAGCCCCATTAACACCACCTTGAGCCCGGAGATTCGGGGCCAGAACATCATTGGCTTAGACGCCCTGCAACGACGGATTGAGGTCAGCGCCGAGCACGGCCCCCTGCCGCCGGGCGACTGGTTTTCTCAGTTCCTGGCCTTCAAGGAGCGGGATAAGGTGTATGCCAGCACCGAGGGTAACGTCACCATCGATCCCAAGGGCGGGTACAGCCTGAGGCTGGACTGGCCCTACAAGGCCGCGCCCGGCAAGTACAAGATCGAGGTCTATACCGCCCACCATGGCATGTTGACCGGTTCCGCCACCTCCGAGATGCAAGTGGAGATGACCGGGGTGGTCAAGCAGATCTCCGATATGTCGTTCAACAAGCGGGGCACTTACGGACTCATCGCCATCGTGGTGGCCCTGGTGGTGGGTTTTGCGGTCGGCAACATCTTCAAGGGCGGCGGCGCGCACTGATTATGTCCGCCGCATGGCCCATCGTTTCCGAGATGGCTATGCAAAAAAAGTCCGGTCGTCCGGCTTGGGGGGGTGATGGTTGCCCCCGCGGCCTGGCGGGCCGGACTTTTTTGTGGCGGCGGGTAGGCGGATGGCCATAAACGACTGGTGGCGTGGCCTCCTCGCGGACCTGCCCTTTATTCGCCGGTTAACTGACCAGCGGCACCTCTCCGTGGGTGAGGTTTTTGCCTGCTTTCAGCGCCTCTTGGCCGCCAACAACCGGGCGATGGAGCTTCTCGCCGACCTGGGCGAGAAGCTCTCCGGCGACTATATCTTCGACCGCCGCTACCTCGAGGCCAGCGCCGCATCCCTTACCCAGGCGGTGGCCGACTCCATCCTCGCCCTCGAACAGCTCACCTTCTCTCCCTTTCCGGAGCTAAAGCAGGTTCACGCCCGGCTGGCCTTGCAGCTTAACGACCTCCTGGCGGGCGGCGAGCGCCTGGCCGGGCCGCTGGTTATCCAGCTGCGGGAGGCGGGCCTGGCCCAGGTGGCGGTGGTGGGCGGCAAGTGCGCCCATCTGGCGGAGCTGATCTGCCGGGGATTCGCCCCCGAGGTGCCGGGCGGGTTCGTGATCACCACCCGGGCCTTTCACGAACTGATCGACGCCAACGGCCTGCGGCCCAAGCTTGCCGAACTGGAAGGGCGGCTCGCCGATCCCGGATCCCCTCTGGCCCAGATCACTACCCTGGGCGAGGAACTGGCCCGGCGGCTCGGGGCCGCTGCCCCGCCCGAGGGTCTCTTGGCCTTGATCGAGGAGGCAATCGGCCGGGAGATGCCGACGGGCGGGCGGCTGGCGGTGCGTAGCAGCGCCCTGGAGGAGGACCTGGACTTCTCCTTCGCCGGGCAGTTTAGCACCGTGCTCAACGTGCCCGCCGGGCCCGCCGCCGTCTTCGCCGCCTATCTCAAGGTAGCGGCCAGCCTATTTGCCGCCCCGGCCCTTGGCTACCGGCGGCTGGTTTTCCCAGGCGAGGGCCGATTGAGCATCGCGGCCGGCTGTCAGCCGATGATCGACAGTCGAGCCAGCGGCCTGGTGTTCACCGAGGACGCTGCCGGGGCCTCGGACGAGCGGATGGTGATCGTCGGCGCCTGGGGCCAGGGCGAGGCGGTGGTGGAGGGGGCGGTGGCCACTGACTCGTTTCAGGTCGGTAAGGGCGAGCCGCCGGTCATCATGGCTCGCCAGGTGCCGGTCAAGCCCACCGCCCGTTATCCCGACCCGGAGGGTGGGCTCAGCGAGCGCGGGCTGGAGCCGGAACTGTCCGGGGCCGCTTGCTTAAACGACGAGCAGATTCGGGCCCTGGCCCGGCTGGCCCGGCGCGTCGAGCGGGTCTTCCGGCGGCCCCAGGACATCGAGTGGGCCCTGGATGCCGCGGGGCGTTTCTTCATCCTCCAGGCCCGGCCGCTGTTCGTCCCTGAAACGGCGGGCGACCGCCGGGCGGTGGCGGAGGCGGTGGCGGGCCTTAAACCCTTGCTAACCGGGGGCCGGGTGGCCAGTTTAGGGGTAGGGGCGGGCCCGGTGCGCCGGGTTCTTGCGCCTGAAGACCTCGCCGCCTTCCCGGAGGGGGCGGTACTCGTCGCCCGCCGCGATTCGGCCCTCTTCTCCAGCGTCCTGGGCAAGGTCGCGGCCATCGTCACCGAGATCGGCACCCCGCTTAGCCACATGGCCACCATCTGCCGTGAGCTGCGGGTGCCCTGCCTGGTCAATGTCCCCGGACTCCTTAAGACGGTGGCGGACGGCGAGGAGATCACGGTGGACGCCGAAAGCGGCTTTATCTATCAGGGCCGGATCAGGGAGCTGCTGGCGCTTAAGGTCAGCGAGGGCATGGACCTCAACGCCAGCGCCGAGTTCCGCCTGCTGCGCCGCCTGCTGCGGGCCGCCTCCCAGCTCAACTTAGTGGATCCGCTGCTGGGCGAGTTTAGGGTCGAGGATTGCCAGTCCTACCACGATATCCTGCGTTTCACCCACGAGACGGCGGTGCAGACCCTGGTGGACATGGGCCGGGACGAAGGCCGCCTCCTGGGCGGGCACCTGGCACGCCGGCTTGCCCTGCCCATCCCCACCGGCATCCTGGTGATCGACATCGGCGGCGGTCTGACCCCGGAGGCCCCGGACGACCAGGTGCCGCCCGAGGCGGTCGCCTCCACCCCCTTTGCCGCCATCCTGCGGGGGATGCTCTGCCCTGGGGTCTGGCACCGCGACCCCATGCCGGTGGGGATGCGCGACCTGATGCACAGCCTGTTCAACCCCACCCACCACGACCCGGTGGGCCGGCAGTACGCCGGCCATAACATCGCCATCATCGGGGCGCATTACGTCAACCTCTGCTTCCGGCTGGGCTACCACTTCAACCTCATCGACGCCCATTGCGACCAGGTGGCGCAAAATAACCACCTTTACTTCCGCTTCCTGGGCGGGGTCACCGAGGTGCTCAAGCGTTCCCGCCGGGCGGCCATGATCGGCGCCATCTTGCGGGCCTTGGAGTTTAACGTTAAGATTCGGGGCGATTTGGTAACCGCCCGCCTCTCGCATCTGCCGGTGGCTGAAATGGAGCGGGTCTTAGACCTCCTGGGCCGGCTGGTGGGCTTTACCCGTCAGCTCGACGTGCGCATGGACAGCGACCAGATGGCCGAGGCGTACGCCCAGGCCTTCTTAAACGGGGACTATGACATCGTTAACCGATGAATGTGGCGGGAGAGACAGTCTTGGGATTAGGAGAGGATGAATGAGGATGACATGACGCCCGCCGCGGCCCGCCTATTGATTATCGACGACGAGCCCATCATCGGCAAACGGCTTAAACAGGCCTTTGGCAAGCTGGGCCTGGAGGCGGCAAGCTTCACCAGCCCCTTGGACGCCTTGCGGGCGATGGCCGAGCAGCCCTTCGACCTGGTGATTACCGACCTCAAGATGGAGGGCTTAGACGGCCTGGAGACGCTGCGCCGGGTCCGGGCGCTCAACCGCCGGGCCAAGGTGATTATCATCACCGGCTATCCCGACCCGGAGACCGCCCAGGCCGCCAGCCGGGAAGGGGCCTTCGCCTTCCTGGTCAAGCCCTTTCGCCTGGAGGAGCTGAAGGCCGAGGTCAGCCGGGCGCTTGCCGAGCTGAGCCAGGCCTGACCTTGCTGCTGGCCATAAAGCTTGCTTTTTCCACGGGCCGTGCTATTGTGACCACCTGGTCACACAATGCCTAATCCCGCCGCCCCCAAGGACACCTTCAACAACCTGCCCGCCGCCAAGCGGCTTCGGATCGAGGCCGCCTTGGCGCGGGAGTTCGCCATCCACGGCTACCGCAAGGCCAGCCTGAACACGGTGGTCAAGTCGCTGGGCATCGCCAAGGGGTCGCTGTACCAGTATTTTGACGGCAAGGAGTCGATCTTCCTCTGCGTCTTTGATCGGTTCACTGACCAGGTCAAGGCGATGCTTAAGCGGCCGGCGGCGGGCGAGGAGGAGGGCCTTTGGGAGACGCTGCGTCAGACCATGCGGGCTGGGCTTACCTTTATCGACACCTATCCCGACCTCTACCAGCTCTACCTAAACGTCCTCTTCGAGCACGAGGTGCCGCGCCGGGAGGAGCTGATCCGGCGGGTCAGGCTGTTTTCCCTGGATTATTTCGGCCCCCTGGTGGCTAAGGGGCAGGTGCTAGGCGAGGTGTCGGCGCGGGTGCCGGTGGTCAGGGCGGTGTTCATGATCGACGCGGTGCTGGATCGCTTTCTGCAAGGTTACGCCCGCCCCTATCTGGACGGCGGGCTGGGGCTGGCTAGTAAGGATGCCGAGGCCCTGGGGGCGGAGATCAACGGGCTGATCGCAGCCCTAAGGCAGGGGTTGGCCGGGTGAAAAGACAAGGAGGAAAAGCGGATGCGAGAGTTGATTGAACAGGCCGGCCTGGCCGACATCCTGGACAAGATCGAGGCCCGCGAGCGGTTGAGCGTCGAAGACGGGCTTAGGCTCTACCAAAGCCACGATCTGCTGGCGGTGGGCTATCTCGCCAACCGGGTGCGGGAGCAGAAAAATGGCGACAACGCCTACTTCATCTACAACCAGCACATCAATTATTCCAACATCTGTACCAACCTCTGTAAGTTCTGCGCCTTCGGCAAGGATGCCTCCTCGCCCCTGGCCTACGAGATGAGCATCGACGATATCCGCCGCAAGGTGGAGGAGCGCCTGGACGAGCCAATCACCGAGATCCACATGGTGGGCGGCATCCACCCCGAACTGCCGTTTAGCTATTACCTGGACGCCTTGCGGACGATCAAGAAGGTGCGGCCGGCGGTGCACATCCAGGCCTTCACCTGCGTTGAGATCGCCCACCTGGCCTACCTCGCCGGGTTGTCGCTGGCCGACACCCTGCGCGAGCTGATGGCGGCGGGCCTGGGCTCCATCCCCGGTGGCGGGGCCGAGGTCTTCAGCCCCCGCATCCGGGCCAAGACCTGCGAAAAGAAGCTCTCCGGCGAGGGCTGGCTGGAGGTGGCCAAGACCGCCCATCGCCTGGGGCTAAAAAGCAACGCCACCATGCTCTACGGCCACATCGAGACCCTGGAGGAGCGAATCGAGCACCTGGATATGCTCCGCCGGGCCCAGGACGAGACCGGCGGCTTTCTGACCTTCATCCCCCTGGCCTTCCATCCCAAGAACACCGAGCTGGCACACCTGGCCAAGGCCTCGGGCATCGAGGATCTCAAGAATATCGCCGTGGCCCGCTGCTTTTTGGACAACTTCCCGCACATCAAGGCCTACTGGGTGATGATCGGCATCAAGCTGGCCCAGGTGGCCCTGTCCTTTGGCGCCGACGACATCGACGGCACGGTCAAGGAGGAGATCATCACCCACATGGCGGGAGGCGAGAGCGAGCAGGCCCAGAGCCGGCAGCAGTTGGTGCGCCTGATCCGGGAGGCGGGCCGGGTGCCTATCGAGCGCGACACCCTCTACCGGGTGGTCACCAGCTATCCGGAGGAGGGCGCCCGGCCATGAACCAGATCGACCGCAAGGTGCTGGCCGGCGAACGAATCGAGGCCGGGGAGGCGCTGGCCCTGCTGGAGGGCCACAACCTGCACCGGCTGGGGCTGTTGGCCCAAGCGGTGCGCCGCCGGCTGCACCCGGAGCCGCGGGTCACCTACGTCATCGACCGCAACATCAATTACACCGACATCTGTGTCTCGGCCTGTCAGTTCTGCGCCTTCTTTAAGGCCCCGGAGGACGGGCGCGGCACGGTGCTCACCCAGACCGAGTTGAGCCAGAAGATCAAGGAGACCAAGGCCCTGGGCGGCACCCAGATCCTGCTCCAGGGCGGATTGCACCCGGATAAGTCCCTGGAGTTCTACGAGACCATGCTGCGCTTCATCAAGGGCCACCAGATCCATATCCACGGCTTTTCCCCGCCCGAGGTCTGCCACTTCGCCCGCCTCTCCGGGCTGACCATCCGGGAGGTGCTGACTCGGCTGCAACAGGCGGGGCTCGACTCCATCCCCGGCGGCGGGGCCGAGATCCTGGTGGACCGAGTGCGCAAGCAGATCTCGCCCCGCAAGTGCGACACCGGGGAGTGGCTGACGGTGATGGAGGAGGCCCACCGGCTGGGAATGCGCACCACCGCCACCATGATGTTCGGCCATGTCGAGACCTTGGCCGAGCGCATCGAGCACCTCACCCGGCTGCGCGAACTGCAAGACCGCACCGGCGGCTTCACCGCCTTCATCCCCTGGCCCTTTCAGCCCGACCACACCGCCCTGGCCCATATCCCCAAGACCTCGGCCTTCGAGTATCTGAAGACCCTGGCGGTCTCCAGGATATTTTTGGACAATATCGCCAATATTCAGGCCTCCTGGGTCACTCAGGGGCCTAAGATCGCCCAGGTGTCGCTGTTTTTCGGGGCCAACGACTTTGGCAGCACCATGATCGAGGAGAACGTGGTGGCGGCGGCGGGGGTACATTTCCGCCTAAGCGAGGCCGAGATCCGCGAACTGGTGAGCAGAGCCGGATTCACCCCCTGCCAGCGGCTGATGAACTATACCCTGGTCGCCAGGGCCGCTTAATCTTTTTGCCAGAGCACAAGCCTTGCCCGCCTCGGACTTAATCCTCCACCGGGCGCCCTTCGTGGTGCCGGTGAGCGGCCCGGTGATCCCCGACGGCGGGGTGCTGACGCGGGCGGGCCGGATCGTGGCGGTGGATCGCTTCCGGCGTTTGGCCTCTCAGGCTGGCCAGGTGCGGGAACTGGAGGGCCGGATCATCATCCCGGCCCTGATCAACTGCCACTGTCACCTGGAGTTGTCGCACCTGGCGGCCCTGGGCCGGCAGGTGGCCACTGGCGGCATGACCGGCTGGATTCGGGCCCTGCTTGTCCGGCGGCAGGAGTTGCCCTTGGCCGCAGCTTGGACGGCGGGCCGGGAGGCCCTGCTCACCATGCGCCGGCGTGGGGTGGCCCTGGTGGCTGACATCGGCAACCTGCCCGCCAGCGCCGCCCTTGGCCAAGGCTGCGAGACGGAAACCATGTTTTTCCTCGAGCTGCTGGGCGGCACGGGGCCGGCGGCGGAGGCGGCCCTGGCCGGGCTGCCCGACCAGGGCGACTGCGCGGCCCACGCCCCTTACTCCTGCCACCCCCGGCTGCTTAGGGGCCTAAAGGCGCGGGCCGTAGCGCGGGGCCGCCTTCTGCCCATCCACCTGGCCGAGTCGGAGGAGGAGATGGAGTTTTTGGCCACTGGCCAGGGGCCCTTCCTGGACTTTATCGGCGAGCGGCTGCGCCTTTCCGGGTTGCTGGCCGAGGGCCAGGCGTTGTCGGAGCTGATGCCCCCGCCGGGCCTAAGCCCGGTGGCGTATCTGCGCCAGTTGGGGATGTTGGACGGCGACACCCTCTGCGTCCATCTGGTGCACCTGACCGTCCAAGACCTGGAACTCCTGGCCGCAAGCGGGGCCAGGGCCTGTCTGTGTCCGGGCAGCAACCGGCGCCTGGGGGTGGGCCGGGCCCCGGCGTCTGAACTGTTGCGGCGCCATATCCTGCCTGGCCTGGGCACCGATAGCTTAGCCAGCAACGCGGAGCTCGACATCTGGCGCGAGATGGCGATTCTGCAAGCCGACCACCCCGGAATCGAGCCCGAGCTGATCTTCCGCATGGCTACCCTGGGCGGGGCGAGGGCGGTAAAGGTAAGCCAGCGGCTGGGGGCCATTGCCCCCGGCCTGGAGGCCAAGCTTCTGGCGGTGCCCTTTGCCGGCCACGAGGAGGAGATCTTTCCCTTCCTGGTCAACGGCGGCCAGGCGGTGGCACCGCAATGGTTAGAGGTGGACTGATGGTCGAGGCTTGCCCGGTGCGGATCGGCATGGTTAACTTCATCAACACCGCCGCCCTCTACGAGGTGTGGAAGGAGTCGGTGCGCCGGGACGACTGGCGGGTGGTGGAGGCGGCGCCCGCCGAGCTGAACCGGATGCTGCGGGCCGGGGAGCTGGATCTCGGTTTCGTCTCCTCCTTCGAGTACGCCGAGAGCCCGGATCGCTATCGCCTGCTCTCCGGACTCTCGATCAGCGCCACCGGCCCGGTGGGCAGCGTCTTTCTGTTCTCCCACCTGCCGCCCGGCGAGCTGACGGGGCAGGGGCTGGTGTTGAGCGGTCAGTCCAAGACCTCCAACGGCCTCATCAAGGTGATTTTGGAGGATTTTTACCAGGTGCGGCCCCGCTATCGTCCGCCGGGGGCTGGAGACGACGCCTGTCCGGCGCGGCTGGCCATCGGTGATCAGGCCCTGCGTCTTAGGCGGGCGGGGGGATTCCCGCACGTCCTCGACCTGGGAGAGGTCTGGCAGCGCCACACCGGCTTGCCCTTTGTCTTTGCGGTGTGGGCGGCACGGGAGGATTTTTGCCGCAAGTGGCCGGGGCAACTGGCGGCCATGCACCGGGAGCTTGTCCGCTGCGCCCGTCAGGGCCGGGATCGGCTGCCGGAGATCAGCCGCAGGGTGGCGCCCCGGGTGCCCATGCCGGAGGCCGACTGCCTGGAGTACCTGCAAGGCATCGCCCTGGACCTGGGCCCGGAACGGATCGCGGGGCTGGAGCTTTTCTACCGGCATCTGATCCGCCGGGGCGAGGCGAACCCCCAGGCCCTGCCAATCAAGATCGAGCCCTTGGCGTTAGATCCTTAACCCGTTCCCGCCGGGGTCCGCCGGCGGCGCGAGCTAATCATGCCCACTCCCGAAGAAAAAAAGACCTTTGTCCGGCGGAAATTTTCCTCCATCAGCCAGAGCTACGACCTGATCAACTCCCTGGTCAGTTTCCGGGTCGATCGCTACTGGCGCTGGGTAACCACCCGCGAGCTGCGGGCCTTCCCCGACGGCCCGGTGCTTGACCTCTGCGCCGGCACCCTGCCCCTGTCCCTGGAGCTGACCCGGCAGGCAAAAGGCCGCAGGGTGTTGGCCATTGACTTTTGCGAGGACATGCTGCGGGCCGGGGTGGCCAGTCTGCCCCAGGACGGGCGCCGGGGTCGGATCACGCCGGTGTGCGGCGACGGCGAGGAGATCCCGGCCCAAGACAACAGCTTCTGGGGTTGCACCGTGGCCTTTGGGGTGCGCAACCTGTCCCGGGTCGAACGGGGCCTGTCTGAGATGCGCCGGGTGCTTAAACCAGGCGGCAAACTCTTGATCCTCGAATTCTCCCGCCCGGACAACTTGCTGGTCAAGCCGATCTACTTCTTCTACCTAAACACCATCCTGCCGACGGTGGCCGGACTGGTGTCGGGCGACAAGGAGGCCTACCAGTACCTGGCAAGCTCAATCGCCCAGTTCTACCAGCCCGCGACTCTCCTGGCCATGATGAGGGAGGCGGGGTTCGCCAAGGCCTATTGCCGGCGGCTCACCTTCGGCATCGTCACTATCTACGTGGGGGTAAAATGAAGAGGATAATACTGGCGATCACCGGGGCCAGCGGGGCGATCTACGCCGTGAAATTCCTGGCACTGATGACGGGGATGGGGGTCGAGGTCGAGGGCTTGATCTCCAAGTCCGGAGCACAGGTGCTGGCCTTGGAGACGGGGTTGACCCCGGAGCGGCTGCCGGGCTGCCGCTGGTTTCCGGTGGACGACTTCACCGCCCCCATGGCCAGCGGCTCCCACCTTCATCACGGCATGGTGGTGCTGCCCTGCACCATGGGCACCCTGGCCGCGATCGCCAACGGCCACTCCGCCAACCTGATCCACCGGGCCGCGGACGTGACCTTAAAGGAACGCCGGCCCCTGATACTGGCGGCGCGGGAGACGCCCCTAAACCGGGTGCACTTGAAAAACATGCTCCGCGCCGACCAGGCGGGGGCGATCATCTGCCCCCCCATGCCCGCCTTCTACCACCGCCCCCAGGACATCGAGGATTTGGCCGGCGATTTCGCGGCCCGCGTCGCCTCGCTGCTGGGCCTTGATCCCCCCGCCATGCGGCGCTGGCAGGGTCTGCCGGGCCAGGAGGGCTGGTCGTGTTGAGGAAGGTCGCCGAGCTGTTGGAGATGATCAAGTTCAAGCATACGGTGTTCGCCCTGCCCTTCGCCCTGATGGGCGCCTTTCTGGCGGCGGGCGGGCCGCCAAGCGTCGGCACCTTTCTCTGGGTGGTTCTGGCCATGGCCGGGGCCAGGACCTGTGCCATGGGTTTCAACCGCATCGCCGACGTGCGCTTCGATCGCGACAACCCCCGCACCGCGGGGCGGGCCTTGGCCACCGGCGCGGTTAGGATGTCCGAGGCCTGGGCGATGGTGATCCTGGCCGGGGCCTTGTTTTTTCTGGCCTGCGCCCGCCTAAACCGCCTGACCCTGGAGCTTTCCCCCCTGGCCCTCTCGCTTACCCTGTTCTATTCGCTCACCAAGCGCTTCACCTGGCTCTGCCACCTGGTCTTGGGCCTGGCCCTCGCCTTTTCGCCCCTGGGAGGCTTTGTGGCGGTGAAGGGCAGTCTGGCCGGTTTTCCCTATCCCCTTTCCCTGGGGGTGCTGTTCTGGGTGACGGGCTTTGACGTGATCTACGCCTGCCTCGACGCCGATTTCGACCGCCAGCAGGGCCTGTTCTCCATGCCCTCGCGCTTTGGCCGGGAGGGTGCCTTCCGCCTGGCGGTGGCCTTCCACCTGCTGGCCTTTGTCCTGTTTTTGGTCACCGGGCTGATGACCGGGCTCGGCGCCTTTTACTACCTGGGTCTGGCGGTGACCGCTGCTTGTCTGTTCTACCAGCACCTGGTGGTCAACCCCCGCGACCTCTCCCGCATCCAGGTCTCGTTTTTCCAGATGAACGGCCTCATCAGCCTGACCCTGTTCCTGGCCACCTGGCTCTCGCTGGCCTTGGGAAAAAGATGAAGCCGCCTTCGGTCTTTGACCGTAACGTCCGGGAGTACGACGCCTGGTTCGAGGCTCATCCCTTGGTCTATGAGGCCGAGCTGCGGGCGGTGCGGGCTTGTCTGCCGCCGGGGCGAGGGTTGGAGGTGGGGGTGGGCAGCGGGCGTTTCGCGGCCCCGCTGGGGATCAAGCTTGGCCTGGACGTGAGCCTGCCGATGCTGGACCAGGCCAAGGGGCGCGGGGTGGCGGCGCTTCAGGCCCGGGCCGAGTATCTGCCGGTGCGCGATGGGGCCTTAGATTTCTTGCTGATGGTGACAGTGCTCTGCTTCGTGGCCGATCCCCTGGCCGCCCTGATCGAGGCGCGGCGGGTGGTCGGCGGCCAGGGGCGGCTGATTCTCGCCTTCCTCGACCGGCTTTCGCCCATGGGTGCGCTCTACGACCACCACCGCCAGAGCAGCAAGTTCTACCGTCAGGCTAGGTTTTTCAGCGTCGAGGAGCAGCTTTCCCTGTTGCGGCGGGCGGGCTTTAATGATTTCGATATTCGACAGACCGTCCGGGGCGACATCAATTCTCTCCTCCCTGAGGAGCCGGTTTTGCCGGGCTGGGGGCAGGGGATCTTCGTGGTGGTGACCGCTAGGTAACTGATCCCGCCTGACGACCTAGGACGGAGGGGGGGGGGGGGGGTTTTTTGCTTGCCCCTCTAGCGATGATGTGTTATCAAATCCCGATTGTCCCGGTAGCGGGAACAGCTCTCTCGGGCGCCTGTAGCTCATCTGGATAGAGTGCCGGACTACGAATCCGTAGGTAGCAGGTTCGAATCCTGCCAGGCGCACCAGTAGTAAAATCAAGGGGTTAGATTAATTTCTAACCCCTTTTTTTATGCCCAAAAAATGGCCCTGTGCCCAAATTGTGCCCAAGAAAAATGAGGACCAGATTTTTTGGCACTCTTTCTGGTCAAAAAAATGACCTATAGCCTACGTTAGAAATCCCCCTTCCTCCCTTCCCGTGCCGGCATTGTTAACTTAGTATAGATTGAAGACCTTGATTCCATTTTAACATTAAAAGAGCGACTGAATGCTGTAGCATTTTCTTGCTTTTGCTGTAGCATTTTGATTTTCTTCGCATTCTTGCAAGAAA
>JAJXUT010000117.1 GCA_021782655.1 Deltaproteobacteria bacterium | reverse complement strand
CGGGCGGCCTCTTCCCGGAATTCCTTTGTGTACCGGCCGTGCGGAATTTTTGCCATGATGACACCTCCACTCTGGTTTATGAATGATCAGAGTTTTCGTGTCCATAATTTTCAGCCTACCTCAAACGTACTTAAATGGCGCTCTGTATCCCTGGAAAACGAAATGCGAATTCGAGGACGGGCGGTAAATCGAAGCGCGAGGAAGGCGACGTACACAGAGGCCACCATATTTATGACCGCCACCAAGAAATTCGACAGTTCAAGGCTCATATGGCGAACGCGTTAGACGCCCAACAGGTGGTCGATGGCTAAGCAAAAGGCGCCTACATCCCAGGCGCGGGGGTGCGTTTGGCGAGTGAAGCCGTACATCCGGCATGCCGAACGAGCCCCACCGCCCAGCAAAGCAGCGGATCGGTCTTTGGCGATGCCATCAAAATTATAGCCGGGCCTAGCCGCTATCGGGTATGATGCGGCGTTGAGATCTCAGGGCGGGTGAAACGCGGCCCCTCCCGCGCTCAAGGCTGGTTGAATATACACCGCGACCGGGTGTTTGCCACATGGATTTTTTGGCTAGGGAGAGGGGTGATGCCTGAATTGCCGGAGGTGGAGGTGGTGCGACGGGGCCTGGAGCCACGCTTGGTGGGCCGGATCATCGTTGACGCCGCCTGCCTGGGGCCCCGCCTGCGGCTGGCGCCGCCGCTGGCCGAGATCGAACGCTTGGCGGTGGGCGGCAAGGGACGCGAGTTGCGGCGGCGGGGCAAATATTTGCTCCTGGAACTGGACAACCAGACCCGGCTGGTCTTTCACCTGGGCATGACTGGCCGCCTGGGTGTTTTCCCCAAAAATGAGCAGATTAAAACCCACGATCACTGGCTGTTCGCCTTGGACGACCAAACCGAGCTGCGCTTCAACGACACCCGGCGTTTCGGCTCGCTTCAGCTTTTGCCCCCCGGGCAGGATGAGGCGGCAATTTTTGGCGCCCTGGGGCCGGAGCCGCTCCAGGGCGGCTTCTCCGCCGCTTATCTGTTGAGCCGGGCCCAGGGCCGCCGGCAGCCGGTCAAGTCCTTTCTGATGGACAACCGGGTGGTGGTGGGGATCGGCAACATCTATGCCAGCGAGATCCTGTTCGCCGCCGCCATCTCCCCCTGGAGGCCGGCGCGGGAGGTCACGGCCCCGGAGTGGGAGGTGCTGGTAGCCACCGCCCGCGAGGTGCTCGTCCGAGCCATTGCCGCTGGCGGCTCCACCATCGCCGATTTCGTCAACGCCAGCGGCAGGCCGGGCTATTTCCAGCGCCAACTAAAGGCCTACGGGCGGGAGAGCCAGCCCTGTCCGCGCTGCGGCGGGTTAATCGTCCGTCAGGCGATGGCTGGCCGGGCCGCCTTCTTCTGTCCGGGGTGTCAGCGATGAATGAGGTCGATGCCCGTCTGTCCCAGGTCAGGGTGGTGTTGATGGGTCCCAAGCGCCCGGAAAATGTCGGGGCCGCGGCCCGAGTGGCCGCCAACATGGGCCTGGGAGAGCTGATGGTGATTGGCCCGCCGCCCGCCGAGCCCGAGCTGGAGGCAGCGGCCAAGACCGCCACCCATCACGCCCGCCAGCGGCTCCTGGCGGCCAGTTACCACTTGCGTCTGGAGGAGGCGGTGGCTGGTTGCGCCCTGGTGATCGGGACCACCGCCCGGCGGGGCCGGCAACGGCTGGCCGCCGCCGATCCGGCGCAACTCGCTGATCTCGTCGCCCCCGCCCTGGAGAGCGGCCCGGTGGCCCTGCTCTTCGGGCCGGAGGACAAGGGGCTTTCCACCCGTGCCTTGTCTGGTTGCGCCCAGGTAGTCAGCATCCCCACCGCGCCGGACTTTTCCTCCTTGAACCTGGCCCAGGCGGTGGCGGTGATCGGCTACGCCCTGCGCCAGGGGATGCTCCACCGGCAGGGCCTAGCCGAGGACGGCCTCTATCGTCCCCGGCCCGCCAGCCCCCCGGAGTTGGCGGGGATGTTCCAGGCCGCCGCCAGCGCCCTCAAGGCCCTGGACGCGACCGCGGAGCGGGAGGAGGGGCCGGCGCGGCTGCTCCATCTGCGGCGGCTGGTGGGCCGGGCCGGGATCAGCGCCCGGGAGGCCAGGTTATTTGCCGAGACCTGCCAACAGGTGGCAAGGCTGGCCCTGGGCGGTTGAGGGGCGGAATGCGGGCCGGCGCGTTGATCGTCATTCTCTGTTTAACCCTGGGGTGGGCCGCGCCCAGGGCGGCGAGGGCAGTGCCCGCCCCTGACGGCAGCCTCTTGGATCTCGACTGGCGGGTATTTATCGCCGCCAAGCCCATCTACTGCATCCTGGTGGAGAAGGATCGCCAGCGGCTCCTGGTGCTGCGGCATGACGGCCGGATACAGGTGGAGGCCGAATACCGGATCGGCACCGGCGCCCATCCGGGCCCCAAACGGGAGGAGGGCGACAGCCGCACCCCGGAGGGGGTTTACTTCATCACCAAGGGCTATCTCGACCACAAACTCTCGGTCTTCGGCACCCGAGCCTATCACTTAAACTACCCCAACTACTTCGACCTGCGCCAGGGCCGCACCGGTTTCGGCATCTTCCTGCACGGCACCAACCGGCCCCTGCAACCGGCAAGCAGCAACGGCTGCGTCACCCTGGACAACGGCGATCTCGACAAGCTAGCCGACTTCCTGCATCGCGGCACGGCGGTGTTTATCGTGCCCAGCCTGGGCGTTCAACCCCAGGACCCAGGCACCCTTCCCGATCTCACCAGCCACGATTTCGCCGGAGCCCGGGCCCTGCTCCTGCCCCCGGACGAGCAAAAGGCGGATTTCGCCAGCCTCTACCTCATCCGCGTCAACAATCAGACCGTGGCGGTAGGGGAATACTGGGCTCGGGACGAAAAGCTGCGCCGGGCGGCGGCCTATCTTCAGCCCGGTGCGGACGACAAGTGGACGGTGGGAGACAACGACCCCCTGGGCGAGGGCCGGGAGGAGACCGGGCCCCAGGTTGCGGTGGCCGGCGTCAACCTCGACGCCTACCGGATGGATGGGGATAGCGGCGAGCAGATGACGGGGGAGGCGAGTCCGGAGGATCGCTATCTGGACTTGTACCTCAAGGCGGTGCGGCCGGGCCTGACGGAGGCCTCTCTGGCAGCGGCGGCCGTGGCGCCGCCCGAGGCTGCCCCGGTGGCGGTGGCGCCCGAGACGGGCCGGGGGCCGGGGGCCGGTTTGGCCTACGGGTTATTTCTGCTGGCCACGGGCATCAGTCTGGGGGTGGCGGTGGCGCTTGCCCGTAGGCGCCAGGAGGAGGGCCGAGGCCGGGAGGAGGCCGAGGCGTCTGACCTTTCCCAGGCGGGCGAGGACTTGCGGCGGACGAGGGCGGAGTTGGCCACGGTCCGGGCGCGGATGGATGAGGAGGAGAGGGCGATGGAGCGGCGTGAGGCCTTGCAGGAGGGGAGGATGGAGCGGCTAGAATCGTTGCTGGTCGAACGGATGAGCGAGTTCGACCGGCTGAGAGAGGAGCAGGCGGGGTGGCGGCGAGAGGGTCGAGAGGTCGGCGCGGCCCAGGAGCAGGCCTTGGCGGGGGTCAGCCGGGAGCTGGCCGGCTTGCGGGCCGACTTGCTAACCGCGCATGAGGAGTTGGGTCAGCGGGAGGCGGCGCTGCTTAGGGAGCGGGATCTTGAGTTGCGGGAGGTCTTGGCGGCCCAGGCCCAGGGCTGGCAGTCGGAGCTGCGGGGCGTCTTCGATACCTTGCGGGGGCAGGTGGAGGCGATGAACGCCGCCTGGGAGGCGGAGCGGGAGGAGCTGCGCTTAACTCGGGAGTCCGAGGCGCGGGAACTGACCGAGCTGCGCCTATCTCAGGAACGGAAGCGGGAGGAGGTGACGCGGCTGGTGGCCGAGTCCGGGCAGTGGCAAGCTGAGGCGGAACGGCTGGCCCAGGAGCTGGAGTTAGCGCGGGAGAAGCTGGCAGGGGAGCAGGGCGCGACGGCCGAGCGACTGGCGGGGCTGGAGCAGGAGCTGACGGAGCGGGAGGGCCGGCTGTTGCTTTTGGAACAGACGGCGCGGGAACGGGAGGCGGAGTTGCTTGCGGGACGCGAGGAGCGCGACCGGCTGGCCGCCGCCTGGGAGGCGGAGCGGGAGGAGGAGACGCGGCTGGTGGCCGAATCCGGGCAGTGGCAAGCGGAGGCAGAACGGCTGACCCAGGAGCTTAGGTTGGCTCGGGAGGAGCTGGCAGGGGAGCAGGGGACGGCTGCCGAGCTGCGGGCCGGGGCCGAGCGACTGGCGGGGCTGGAGCGGGAGCTGGCGGAGAGGAATGGCCGGCTGTTGCTTTTGGAACAGACAGCGCGGGAACGGGAGGCGGAGTTGCTTGCGGGACGCGAGGAGCGAGAGGAGGTGGCGCGGCTGGTGGCCGAATCCGGGCAGTGGCGGGCGGAGGCGGAGCAGCGGGCCGAGGAGGAGGCACGGCTGGCCCAGGAGCTGCGGGCGGCGCGGCAGGAGCTGGCCGAGCTGGTGCTCGCCCGGCAGGTGGAGGTGACCGATCTGCGCCACGCCGTGCGGCAGGCCAGGGAGGACAAGGCCACCAGCCAGGAGAGCATCGCCCGGTTGCAACGGGAGGTGGAAGCGCTAACCAGCACCCTTGAGCAAACGCGGGAGCAGGAGGACTCGGAGACGCGCCGTCGTCTGGATCAGGAGGAGACCCTGGCCGGCCTGCGGCGTGAGAACGTGCAGTTGCAGGCCAAGGCCGCCGAGCTTAAGCCCTCGAACCTCGACCAGGGAGTGATGCTGATCAAGGGCGCCCATGCCCTGCCGGGCGAGGTGTTGCGCAAGTGGATCGGCAAGGGCTGACCGTGGGCACGAAACGGCTGATTGTAGTTGCGATAGGCGACATCTGTTGTAATATCGGGTTGGTTTGGCTTATGCTCCGGGGCCGAGATTGGCGGCAGGCCAGGAGGTGGGCCGAGCTCTGCCGCCAGG
>JAJXUT010000116.1 GCA_021782655.1 Deltaproteobacteria bacterium | reverse complement strand
TCCCGGCGATAAAATGCTCGATCAGTCGGTGTTGTTTGGCTTTACTGAGCCTGCTTTTTCTCATAAGGCCATCCTAAATAATTTTCATTATCTAGGACAGCCCCTTAATTTTTGCCTGGCAATGACTATTATTGCCAGTGGCTGTAACATGGCGATTTAACCTCATTTGTTAGTCGCCACCAGGCTGCTTGCTTGCCGGTGGCCGGCGGCTGATGGCGGTTCCGGTTGCAGGTGGCGGTTGTTTTAAGCGGGCGGGAGGCTTGCGCCCCTCCCAAATAATTACCACGGCGTGCAATTTATTGTTGCATCCCGACACATTACCGCCTATCTCTAAAAGAGAGGTCGTGCGCCGGCAAGCAGGTTGTGCCCCCCAGAAAAATCAAGCCGCCATGGAGGAAGATATGTCCCATCCCCAGCATCTCTCCCCGGCCCGTTCCGCCCTGATGGTCGTCGATATCCAGGAGCGACTGATGCCGTTGATCGTCGGTCGCGACCTGGTGGTGAAAAACTCCCTCCTGCTCATCAAGGCGGCCAGGGTGCTGAAGATGCCGATCTTGGCCACCACCCAGAACGCCGCCAAGATCGGCGCCCTGCTACCCGAGATTCAGGCCGAACTCTCCGGGGTGGCGGTGATCGACAAGCTGGAGTTCGGCGGCTTCAATAACCAGCGGCTGCAGAAGGCGGCGGATCATCTGGCCCGGGACATCGACACCCTGATCGTCTGCGGGGTGGAGACCCACATCTGCATCTACCAGACGGTGCTCGGTGCCATCCGGGCTGGGTGCCAGGCCTGGGTGCCGGCCGATGCCGTCTCCTCCCGCGCCCCCTACAACCACGATACCGGCCTGGCCCGCATCCGGGACATCGGCGGGGTGGCGGCCAACACCGAGCTGGTCATCTACGATCTGCTCCAGGCCGCCGGAACCCAGGAGTTTCGGGAGTTGCTGCCCTGGCTCAAATAAAAAGGCTGGCGCCGGGGCGACCCAGGGTGGAGGCTAAGATTGGACAAGCAGACAAGGAAAACGAGCGTGAGTGACGAGATCGACATGCTTCAGGACGAACGCCGGCGGCATATCCGTTTCGGCAAGCATACCCCCATTATCTATCGGCGTTTCGAGGAGCTGGCCCAGGATGCCCATGTCCAGCACGGCGAGCTGCGCGATTTTAGCGGCGGCGGGGTGCGTTTCCTGGCCGGTCAGGCGCTGGAGAAGAACAGCCAGTTGATCCTGGAGCTTGATTTCCCCGGCTGGCAGGAGGAGGGCGACGACTGGATCCAGACCGGCGACCCCGCCGATATTGGCCGGCTTAGGGCCATCGGAGCGGTGATGTGGTGCGCACGGGACGCCGGGGCGGACGACAAGTACGAAATCGGGGTAAGGTTCACCGGACGCATCCGCTAACGGTCCGTGCCTGGCCGCGGGGCCGGCTTTGCGGGCTTCACGAATCACCGTCAGACAGGGGTTGGCTACGCCATGACCGACGACAAGAGGATCGAGGTAACCTTAGAGATATGCAGCGGCTTCTTCCGTATCCCCACCGATTCGATCGTCTATAACATCACCGTCTTGCCCGCCGGGGAGTCGAGCGCCACCAAGGTGGTGGAGAAGATCATTGAGGTGGAGAAGGTGGTGGAGATGGCGGGCCAGGCCCCGCCCCGCCCGCTGCCCGCCGTCGTTCCCCCCGGAGATGACTACTTCGAGCGCTGCCTGCGGTATCTGGCCGCAGAGTTGGCCGTGGCCGGCCAGGAGTCGCCATCCGGCGCCGGGGGGAATGATGCGGCCGGCGCCCTCACCGCCCTGGCCGGCGAGTTTGACAAGACCCTGGCGGTCGTGCGCCAGGCGGCGGACTCGCTCTCTGGCCCCGGCCCCACGGCCCTGGTGGCGCTGGAGGAGCTGGAGGAGCGGCTCGCGCTCGCCTCGGCCCGGCTGGCCGCCCCTGCCGGGTCTCCCACCGCCACCAAGACGGTCATCCGTTACCTCTTCAACCTAGATGCGGTGTTCCAGACCATCTACGAGCTGTGCACCAACGAGACGGTCAAGGGCCACATCCAGGGCGCCCGGGCCCGGGCGGGCGAGATCTTCGACCTTAACCGCTTTCACGATCTGATAAGCCCCCAGGCGGCTGGCTATCGGGAGGACGACGGCTTCCTCGCTGTGCCCATGAGCGACATCTATGCCGCCCTGGGCGCCGTCTGCTCCGATAAGGGGATTTGCAACCTCTTGGTCAAGATGGACAAGCAGAAGGACACCATATTCCTGGATCAGTTTTTGCCCCTGGAGGTGCCGGCCAAGGAGGAGGTCAGCATCCCCGATCCCGAGGCCCAGGCCGGGGCCGTGCCAGGGGAGGACTGGGCCGGTCTGCTTGCCGATTGCCAGGCCGGGGTCGGGGCCCTGCGCCTGGCCCTGACGGCTGGGGAGGCGGCTGTGCCTCTGACTGAGCGGCTGGGGGAGGCCTTGCGGCTCGGCGGGCGCTTACCGGGAGAGCTGACGCGTTTGGCCGGCATTCTGGCCGGATCGGGGCCGGAGGCGGATTTGGCCTCCCGGATGGCGGCCCAGGCCAGGGAGCTGCTGGCCCTGAAGGAGAAAGAGCCGGGCCTCGCCTTTGCCGACGGCCTGGCGGCGGTCAGCAAGGGCGCCGGGGCGCGGGTTAAGGACGATCCGCCGCCCGCCGGGGCGGAACCGAAGCCATCCCCGGCCGTCTCCCGGGGGCAGGAGGATTTCGGGGAGGCCAGCCAGGACGATATCGACCGGCTGCTGGAGGAGCTGTCTTGAGGCGGCGGGGCCGGGATTAGCTTAATCAACAATGATGGCGTCGTAAAAAGGCCGATCTACGGCGTTACGTGGCGGTTTGGCTCGTCAGGCCTAGCATATGTATGGCCTTACTCGCCAAACGCACCCCGCGCCTTGTATCTCGGCCCTTTTGCTTAGCCATCGGCTACCTTTTTGCGAGACCATCAACAACGGGAGACAAACGATGGACGTGCGGACTTGGGACGGCGACAAGGTCAAGATCATGGTGGATTACGATCTGTGCAACGGCAACGGGGCCTGCGTGGCCATCTGCCCCACCAGCGTTTATGAGGTGAAGGACGGCAAATCGGTGCCGGCGGCGATTGACGAGTGCATCGAGTGCTGCGCCTGCGTCGAGAACTGCCCCACCAAGGCCATCAGCCACTCCTCCTGCCAGTAAGGTTGGCGCGGTGACCGAGACCAAGGGGCCGCTCTCTAGGATCGTCCCCTTTGCCCTGGTGGTGACCGGGGTCTCCTTGCTGATATTTTTATACCTATATTGGCATCGGGGGCCGGTGATCAGGATTCACGGCCCGCGCAAGGAGCTGGCTGAGGACTTCGGCCTGACCGGGCTGGCGGCCATGATCCTGATCTACGGGCGTAGTCTGCTTAAACTGCTTCTGAACGAGGGCACCCTCCTGCAAAGGTTAGTCCCCCGTGAGCGCTATGAGTCCGTCCACTCCCGGCTCCGCCAGGCGCTGACCTGGCTTAATCGCAGCCACCGCTATGTCGGTACCGCTGCGGTGGCCATCTTCCCCTGCCATGCCCTGCTGATGGGCACTGCCCGCTGGAATCCCTTTCTGGTGCTGGTGTTGGCCCTGGTCGTCTGGCAGGGGGCCTTTGGCTTCATGCTCACCTGGCGCTTCCCCCCCGCCCAACTCAAACGCTACAGCTATCTGGTGCACGCCCAGTTGTTTACCGGGGTGATGATCGGGGTCTTCGCCGGCTTCGGGCATCTCCTGGTGCCTTGAGCGCGGCGGCGTCGGCCCCGTGTCCAATCGAGTCAGCGGCCCGGCGGGTAGAGGAGCCCCCTGATCTCGGTTTCCAACAGCGGTCGGCCGAGTTCCTTGGCGCGTTGCCGGACCTTGACCACCAGGGTCGGCAGTGCCTTGACCGGCGGCGTCAGCCCAAGGCGGGCACAGTAAGCCGCCATGGCCCGTCCGCCCGCCTTGACCCCCAGCTGGATGGTCCGGCTGGCGTTGACCCGCTCCGGCGGGAAGGGTTCGTAGGAGGCGGGGTCCGCCAGCAGGCCCTGGACATGCAGTCCGGATTCGCAGGTGAAGATGGCGCTGCCCACCAGCGGATGGTTGGCCGCCACGGGCCGCCCCGCCGCCTCGGCCACCAGTCTGCACAGGGCGCGCAGGTTCTCCACCCGGTAAGCTTGTCTTTTTTTGACCAGGGTCAGCAGGCCCACCACCTCCTCCAGCCGGGCGCAGCCGGCCCGCTCACCGAGCCCCAGGACCGTGACATCAGCCCACTCCGCGCCGGATTCCAGGGCCGAGAGGGCGTTGGCCGTGGCCAGGCCGAAATCGTTGTGGCCGTGGAAGGCTAGCTCCAGGTTCGGATGGCGCCGCCGGCATGAACCGATCAGGGCCGAGGTTTCCCGAGGCGTCATGATGCCCACCGTGTCGGCCAGACGGAGGCGCCTCGCCCCGGCCATCACCGCCTCGTCGATCAACTCCTCAAGAAAGGCCGGCTCGGCTCGGCTGGCATCCTCCACCCCCAGGGAGAGGTAGCCGAGACCCAGGTCCCGCGCCTGCCGGAACGAAGAGCGCAGACAGGAAAGCACCCAGGCGTAGGTCTTGCCCAGACGTTTGCGGACATGACGGCGCGAGGCGGGCAGGGACAGGGCGAGGACATCCGGCTGCAGCCGGGCCGCGCACTCGATGTCCTCGGCCCGGCAACGGCACCAGAGGGCGAGCCGTGGCCGCCGCGACAGGCCGCGACAGGCGTCGATCAGGGCCGGCAGCTCGGCATTGAGGGTGGTGGCGATCCCCAGCTCAATCTCCTCGATGCCCACGGCCGCCACCGCCTCGGCAATAGCGATCTTCTGGGCCAGGGTGAACAGCACCCCTGCCGTCTGCTCCCCCTCGCGCAGGGTTGAATCAATGAGTCCCGGCATAATCCTTCCGTTCCCGCCTCCGCGCTTCATCGTTGATGTCCTTTGGCCCATTTTGCTTGTTGGCCGCAACCCTAGTCGGTCAGGCATGGCCGCGACCATGGCAAGTTGGCCGGC
>JAJXUT010000115.1 GCA_021782655.1 Deltaproteobacteria bacterium | reverse complement strand
CTTTAGATGCAACTGGCCGAGGCCGGAGATCAGGATCTCGTTGGTCTGCGGTTCGCGGGTCAGGCGCAGGGTGAGGTCTTCCTCCCGCATCCTGGTGATCGAGGAGAAGACCTTGTCCTCGTTTTCCTGCTTGGCGGTAGTCACGGCGTAGGAGATCACCGGTTCGAGCGGGGTCCGGGCCGGGTAGATGATGGGGGTTTCCGCCTCGCACAGGGTGTGTCCGGTCAGGGTTTCCTTGAGTTTGGCCACCGCCACGATCATCCCTGGCCCCGCCTGATCGACGGGCTTGGTGACCTTGCCCTCCAGGAGCAGTAGTTGCCCGAATTTTTCGTTGGTTTCCTGGTTGGGGTTGTAGAAGGAGTCTCCCGCGAGTCTCCCAGACCTGACCCGCAGCACCGAGAGCCGGCCGGCGTAGGGGTCGGTGATGGTCTTGAAAACCAGGGCCGAGAAGGGCGCCTCCGGGGAGGGTTGACGCTCGCTGGGCTCCTGGGTCTTAGGGTCGGTTCCCAGGAAGGCGGGCCGTTCCAGGGGCGAGGGCAGCAGTTCGGCGATGGCGTCGAGCAGGGGGGCGAGCCCCTGGTTGCCGGTGGCCGAGCCGGCCAGCGCCGGGTAGAGCTTGGCCTCCTTCACCGCCCGGCTTAAGCCTTGGCGCAGTTCGTCATCGGAGAGCGTCCCTTCCTCCAGGAATTTCTCGATTAAGGCGTCGTCGGTCTCGGCCACCATCTCCATTAGCTTTTCCCGGTGGCTGGCGACCGCGGCTTGCATCTCGTTCGGCACCAGGCCTTTTTTTACCTTGCCGGTGTTGGCGTCGAAGATCAGGGCCTCCTGACGCACCAGGTCCACCACCCCCTTGAAGTTGGTATCGGTCCCGATGGGCAGTTGAATGGCCACCGCCCGGAGGGGCAGGTGGGCGTTGATCTCGTCCACGACCTTTAAGAAATCGGCCCGTTCCCGGTCCATCTTGTTGACGAAGATCAGGCCGGGTAGATGGTTTTCCGGCAGCAGGGCGGCGAATTTTTCGGTCTGATGCTTGACCCCCAGGGCCGCGCCGATGACGAAGATCGCCCCGTCCACCACCTGGGCTGCGGCGTAGGTGTCGTTGATGAAGTTGTCGTCGCCGGGGGTGTCGGTGAGCAGCAGGGAGTGCTTGTTCCAAGAGAGGTTGTTGAAGGCGGCGCCGATGCTTAGGTGATGGGCGATCTCCTCGGGTTCGAAGTCCAGGCATGACGAGCCGTCGTCCACCTTGCCCAGGCGGCCTAGCTTGCCGGCGGTAAACAGCATCGCCTCGGCCAGCGAGGTCTTGCCGCATTTGCTGTGTCCAAACAAACCGATATTCCTGATCATCTGAATCTCTTGCATGGCAGGCTCCAAGGTATAAGATGGATGGGATTGGCGCGTTTGGGTGCCGGAAATCAATTGCTATGACAAAGGGATGCGCTTGTCAACTGTATAGTTGCGGCTCGGGCCAGAAAAGTGAGGGCTCGGGCCTGGCGCCGCCTGTGGCGCTGCGGTTGCGGGCCGCCCGGCTCTGTGGTATAGACCGGCCATGCAACAGTCACTCTTTGGCCCAGACGCCAGTTCTCCCCCCGGACAAGAGCCCCCGGAGGATTTCCTTAAGGGTTTGAACCCGGCCCAGCGGGAGGCGGTCACCACCACCGAGGGGCCGGTACTGGTCATCGCCGGGGCAGGCAGCGGCAAGACCCGCACCCTGGTCTGCCGGGTGGCCTATCTGATCGGCCAGGGGGTGGCGCCGGAGCGCATCCTGCTGCTCACCTTCACCCGCAAGGCGGCCCAGGAGATGCTTAACCGGGCGGGGCTGCTCCTGGGGGCGGGCTGCCACCGGGTGACCGGCGGCACCTTCCACGCCGTGGCCAGTTTGCTGCTCCGCCGTTTTGGGCACCTGCTCGGCTACACCTCCAACTTCACCATCCTGGATCGCCCCGACTCCGAGGGCATCGTCAACCTGCTCAAGGCCTCGCTCGACCGGAGGGAGGATGACCGCCGCTTCCCCTCCAAGCGGCTGATCGTGACCATCATCAGCCAGATGGTCAACAAGCGTCAGACCTTGGCCGAGGTGATGGAGGAACGTTACGGGCACCTGGCCGAGTTCGCGGGCGCGATTGAGCAGATCGGCCAGGATTACGCCCGCTTCAAGCGCGAGCATAACCTGATGGACTACGACGACCTGCTGGTCAACCTGCGCCGGGTGCTCTCCCTGCCCGAGGCGGGGAGGGAGATCGCCGCCCGCTTCTCGCATGTGATGGTGGACGAGTATCAGGACACCAACCCGGTGCAGGCCGAGATCGTCCGCCTGGTCGCCGCCCCGCACCGAAACGTCATGGTGGTGGGCGATGACGCCCAGTCGATCTACTCCTTCCGGGGGGCGGATTTCAGAAACATCATGGACTTCCCGATCCTCTACCCCGAGGCCAGATTGATCAGGCTGGAGGAGAACTACCGCAGCACCCAGCCCATCCTTTCCCTGACCAACGCCATCATCGAACGGGCGGCGGAGCGGTACGCCAAGAAATTGTTCTCCTCCATCGACGGGGGCAAGAAGCCCCTGGTGTACGCGGCCCGCAACGAATCCGACCAGGCCGTCTATGTGGCGGACAACCTTGCCGAGTTGATCAAGGCCGGCACCCCGCCGGGCCAGATCGCGGTGTTGTTCCGTTCCGGCTTCCACTCCTACAAGCTGGAGCTGGAGCTGACTGGCCGCCAGATAGCCTTTGAGAAACGCGGCGGCTTGAAGCTCACCGAATCGGCCCACATCAAGGATGTCGTCTCCCTGTTGCGGGTGATCTTCAACCCCAAGGACAACCTGGCCTGGAACCGGATCTTGCTCTTCATCGACAAGGTGGGGCCCAAGACGGCCCAGGCGATGCTTGCCGCCCTTCGGGTCAGCGATGATCCGCTCGCCGCCCTGGCGGCCTATCCCGCCGGCAAGGGCTGGCGGCAGGGGCTTTCGGAACTGGTCGCGGCCCTGACCAGGATTAGGGAGCAGGAGACGCCGCTGGCTCAGTTCAAGGCGGCGAGGCGTTACTATCAACCGGTCTTCGAGCGGCTCTACCTAGACGATCACACCACCCGCGTTCACGATCTGGAGCAACTGCAAGAGATCGTCGCGGGCTACCAGACGGTGGCGGAATTTTTAAACGACACCGCCCTTGAACCGCCCGAGGCCAGGGACGACCCGCATACGGCGGGCGGGGATGGCCGGCTGGTGCTCTCCACCGTCCATTCGGCCAAGGGTTTGGAGTGGGATTACGTGTTCATCATCCACCTGGTGGAGGGGAAATTCCCTTCCGCCTTGGCCGAGCGTCGGGAGGAGATCGAGGAGGAGCGCCGGCTGCTCTACGTCGCCGCTACCCGGGCCCGGCGCGGCCTGTATCTGGTCTATCCCCGGGAGATTGTCCAGTCCGGGCGGTTTGGCGAGCCGGCCATGATCTCCCGCTTTCTGGAGGAGATGCCGCCGGGATTTACCATCAGCGTTGGTGGGCACCTGGCCGCGCCCCGCGTTTTTGCCCCCCAGGCGGCGGCGGGGCGCAAGCGGCTGCTCTCCAGTTCGGACCTGACCGGCAGCCGGGTGCGGCATCCCTTCTTCGGTGAGGGGCGGGTCACGGGGATGAGCGGGCCCCGGGTGGCGCTGGTCTTTTTCGACCGGCATGGCTCAAAGAGCATCCACTTGGATTACGCCCAGATGGAGGTCATCGGCCCGTGAACTACCCCGAGGCCCTAAGTTTTCTCGACTCGCTGCAAATGTTCAAGATCAAGCTGGGCCTGGAGAGCATGACCAGGTTCATGGAGCGGCTGGGTGCCTCCCACCGCCGGCTGGCCTATATCCACCTGGCTGGCACCAACGGCAAGGGCTCGGTGGCCGCCACCCTGCTTGCCTTGCTGGTCCGGGCCGGATTCCGGGTGGGGTGTTACACCTCGCCCCATTTAAGCTCGGTGCGGGAGCGGTTTAGGATCAACGGCGACTATATCGGCCAGGAGGATTTCGCCCGCCACGCCCGCCGCATCGTCGAGGTGTTGGCCGGCGAACAGATCACCTACTTCGAGTTCACCACCGCCCTGGCCCTGCTCTGGTTTGCCGAGCGGGAGGTTGATTATGCGATCCTCGAGACCGGGATGGGCGGGCGGCTGGACGCCACCAACATCGTCACCCCACGGGTGGCGGTGATCACCAACGTGGAACTGGATCACCAGGCATATCTCGGCGTCACCCATGCCGCCATTGCCGGCGAGAAGGCGGGGATCATCAAGCTGGGGGTGCCGGTAGTTTCCGGGGCGCGGGAGCCGTCAGCCGACCAGGTTATCGGCGAGACGGCGGCGGAGCAGGGGGCGTCGCTGTTTCGTCTGGGCCGGGATTTCCGGCTTAAGGAGGAGCCGGGCGCGGGGCTGGTATATGCGGGGCTTAAGGCCCGGTGCCCAGGGCTATCTCTGGCCCTGCGGGGGGCTCATCAGCTGGAAAACGCCGCCTTGGCCCTGGCGGCCCTGGAGCTGCTGGAAGCGGGCCTGGATTGCCAGGTGGCGAGGGAGGGTCTGCGCCAGGTGCGCTGGCCGGGCCGGCTGGAGTACTTCCCTGACCTTATCTGGCGGGGGAGGAAACGGGACGTGTTGTTGGACGGGGCGCACAACCCCGCCGGGGTGGAGTCGCTGCTCGCGGCCCTGAGGGCGGATTTCGCCGACCGGCGGCTGATCTTGGTCTGGGCCTCGATGGCGGACAAGGACTTTGCCTCCTGCCTTGCGGCCATGGCCGGCCAGGGCCAGCGGATCATCCTCACCCGGCCCGAATCCCTGCGCTCGGCACCCCCGGAGCAGTTGCGCCTGGCGTTGCCTGAGTCGCTCCGCGAACGGGCGGTGGTGGCCCCTGGGGTCGAGGAGGCCCTGGCCCTGGCTTACGGTCTGGCGGGGGAGGGGGAGCTGATCTGCGTCGCCGGCTCGCTCTATCTGGTTGGCAAGGCGCGGGCCTTGCTCGCGGGGGAGTTGGCCGGTGATTGATTATCTTGATTTTTTCGGGGTGGACGAG
>JAJXUT010000032.1 GCA_021782655.1 Deltaproteobacteria bacterium | reverse complement strand
CGGGCGGCCTCTTCCCGGAATTCCTTTGTGTACCGGCCGTGCGGAATTTTTGCCATGATGACACCTCCACTCTGGTTTATGAATGATCAGAGTTTTCGTGTCCATAATTTTCAGCCTACCTCAAACGACTGACGGTTGATGATGTGGGGACGTAACGCCACGTCGATGTTAGGCGCTTACTACGACGCACCACTATCTTTGCGGCAGGCCAGCAATACGCTAACCCCAAACCATCGTCCCGGTAAAAATCGTTCGAGGGCAAGCAGCGACGCTTTAGCCAAAGAGCGGGGCAGATACATGAAAAAACGTTTCGACATCGGCACCTTGATGCCGAATCTCACCTTTTCGATCTTAAAACCGGCGGCGGCGAAGATGTCCACCAACTCCTCATGCCGCAATGGGTTATCAAAAAAATCCTCTCCTGGCCCCAATGGACGCCGCAACAAACGGCGCAAAAACAGACGCGTCCTGTTGTAGGCCTCATACGGCTGGCGATTAGGGGTTGACAGCACCACTAGGCCCCCAGGCGTGAGTACCCGCATTATCTCCCGGGCGCAGGCGGCTGGATCAGGGACATGCTCCATTACCTCCGAGCCCATCAGGGCCTCGACGCTGCCGTCGGCGAACGGCAGGCGCTCGGCATCGCCAAGCACGGGCAAGATCGAGTCGTTCCGCTCCTCTACCTGGCGAAGCCGGACATAGCGCACATGCTCGGGCAGGACATCGACACAAGCCACGCGCATCTCGTTTGCGCTCACAGACAGCAACTCAAAGGTCAAGTATCCGACCCCACAGCCAAGGTCCACCACACTTTGCGGCTGCTTGGCACGGATAAGGTCAAGCAGCAATCCCTTGGTGGCCTGGGCTTCATACTCGCTGACCGCCGCTGCAACCAGCGGCGAATAGCCCAATTTTTTTTCCAGCCACTCGGCGTGCGTTCGGTAGAGTCCGCTCTCGGGCAACAAATTGGCAAACTCCTCGGCCCGCCACATCTCTCCGCCCTGGCCTTCCCGTGGCGCCGTTTTGGCGAGAAAATGATGCACGCCACCCTCGACCGGATAGCGCCGCCCGCATCTGGAACAATAGTGGCATCCCCTAACCAGTCCGCAGTTGTCCTCCTCATGGCTTTCGGTCTGCAACCCATGCCGACAGACGGGGCAGGAGAGAGACTCCTGCCATTGCCGCCAACCGGCGCTCATTTCCGCACCAGGGCGCTGAGCCAAGGATTGGCAAAACTGCCGCGAAGCAGGGGCCAGCATCCTACGGTATCAAACCAAAGCCTTGCCGCCCGGCAACCCATACGTTGCCAGATAGTCTGATTGAGCCGCAAGAACCCCCAATAACCATGAATCGGCAAGGCGGAGACACTGGCGCACCCGCACTGGCCGACAAACAGCTGTTGGAAATCGCCCATGGTAAACAAAAATGGATCCCAGGGCCAGTGAAAGCGAAAGGGATTGGTCTCGACGTTGCGGTGCCACAGATCGAAGGGGAAATGCCGATTCGGGCAGGTGTAATTAAGATAACGGCCTTGCTTGACCACCCGGACATTCTCCCTCGCGAAGCGCAGCCGTGCCGCCTCATATCCAGGCGAAGGGGTGCGGGCGTCGCCGTCGCAGCCTACATGCTCGATCACTCCGGCGCAGAAAATAAAGTCGAAGCTCTGGTCAGGGAAGGGCATGGCGTCGCCATCCGCCACCACCAGACGTTCGGGAGAGCTGCGCCGACTCCAGAGCTTGGGGCGATGGCGTCCGGCATCCACACCCCAGGCGTCGTAACCGGCCTCTCGCAGCAGATCAACATACATCCCGACCCCGCAACCTACGTCAAGCACGGCAACAGTAGCCGGCGGCGTGTCAGGGAAGGTGCGGGCCAATAGGGGCAGGAGATACCCTTCCACGGTCACCCTGGCCGTTTTCTCCTCGTGTAGGTCTCTTTCTGGATTTTCGTCCTCGCTAAAACCAGGGCCAAGTAAAAAATTAGCCGACCCGGCTGCGGAAGCCGGGAACAGTCGGCCGCACGGTTGGCACTCCCAGCCCTTGGTGTCAGACCTAACCGGCTGCCGACAGACTGGACAGATAAAGGTGACTCTACTCGCATGGGAATTTGGTTCCGCCATTGACCTCTTGCTCCCCGTCGTTTTCAGGTGTGCCGGATTGTCCGGGCCGCATCCCGGTAAATATCTAGCATTTTAGCGGCAGCGGCATGCCAAGTAAAATATCGAGTGCGCTGCAACCCCTTTTCGATCAACCTGCGACGAACCGCCCGGTCGTTAATTGCCAGGGACAATGCCCGGGCGATCTGCCCCTGGTCGAATGGATCCACGAGCAGCGCCGCCTCCCCGGCTATTTCTGGCAGGCAGGTAGTGTTGCTGCAAACGACCGGCACCGCGCTGGCCATCGCCTCGACTACCGGGAAACCAAACCCCTCGTATAGGGAGATAAAGGCCAGGGCAACGGCGTGGGCATAAATCACCGGCACCTCCTGGTCGGCGACGAAGCCGATTTGAATGATATCAGAACGAAAAGGCGAGCCATCTATCGCCCGCTGCGCCTCCTGCCACATGAATGTCCTGGGAGAGCCCATAATGACAAGTTGACCGGCAAACCGAAGATCCTCGCGGAGCAGATCGTAGGCCTTGATCAACGTGCCGACATTCTTACGCGGCTCCAGTTTCCCGGCATAGAGCAGGTATGGCTGCCGGATGCCATGGCGGGACAAGATGGCCTGACGGTCTTCCCCCCCACTATGGTCAGAAATAAACTGGCAATCAAGGCCGTTATGAACCACCTCCACCCGCTCGGCGCGGGCCTTTGTGGCGGCCAACAGATCGGATTTGGTGCTGTCGGAAACGGCCACCAGCCTAGCAGACCGGCGCACTGCATGCCGCAAGGCCGCAATCAGTCGAGCGGCCAGCATAACCGGATAATGCTCTCGGTGGAAGACAAAGCCAAGGTCATGAACGGTGGTGACCACGGGCATCCGCCCGAGCAGGGGCGGCACAACAAAGCAACAGTGCAGGACATCTGGGGCCAGACGTCGGATGCTGAGCCCCGAGGTTAACGCGGTGCCCAGTTTTCCCTCCGGGGCAAGAAAGTGGCAATGGGGCCGCAAAGAGGGAGAGAGGAACTCCCTCGCCCGTTGCCAGGCAAGGAGCGGGATTATTTCGATGTCATCCGTAGTCATGGACTGCTCGTGCATGGCATTGAGCAGGTTTCGTTCATAGACTTCCGTGCCGCCGGCCGAGGTGCCCAGGCGTTCCGCGAGTACTACCACCCGCAAGGGGCTCATCCCTTTTCACCCGCCCTCGGACGCCACTGATTAATAGCAAGATGCAGGATGGCGCGAAAAAACAGCCCCACTCCGGCCAGCCACAGTAAGGGGTTGACGCCCCTCCATCCGTGATGCCGGTAAAAATACCGGAAGGCGCCTTGATGAAAATCCATGATCGCCCTTGGACTGCGGAACTGCCTGGTACGGTTGTGCTCCAGATGTATGACCTCGATTGCCGGCAAACACCACACCTGCCAGCCACGGTGGGCTAAACGACGGAAAAAATCCGTATCCACCCAGTAAACAAAGAAACTCGGATCAATCGAGCCGACAGCCTCTAAGGCGTTACGTCGCACCAGCGCGGCGGCGAACGCCACCCAGTCACAACGAAAGGGTTGATTGGCCGACTGGGCTTCGGCCTTCAAGAATTTTTTGGTCACGGGGTTGCTTGGCCAGAGACGGCTCAAAAACGTCTGGCGTCCGAACAGGGCGTTAAGCGGCCCCGGAAAGTCCCGGGCCGTCATCTGGATGTCCCCCGACAAGTCGCGCATGCGCGGCGCAACGGCACCGATCTCGTCGCCGTCACGGGCAAAATCGAGCAAGGCGTCAATGCCTCCTGCCGGGACAACCGTGTCACTATCGAGAAAAAGCAGCCACTCACCCCTAGCCTGGCCCGCAAGCTCCTTCAGGGCCGGGGCCAGCCCGCGGTTCTGCGGCCAGCGGGTCAGACGGATCTCGTTATGCGAGGCCAGCAGTTCCCAAGTGCCGTCGGTAGAGCCATTATCCAAGGCCAAAAATTCCAGCAAGCACCTCGGCCAGGCCTCAAAGAGCGAGGCAAGACAGCGTGCCACATCCAGCCGGCGGTTGTAGGTTACCATTAGCAAGGACAGACAGGGCAACAGCCGGGCATTCCTGTCCCCCTGATACAGGATGGAGGGGTCACCTTGCGGCAGCACAATCTGGGCGTCACCCGGGGGCCTGGGGCTGCCAGCAGTTAACGACATGGTCATGCGGCAGCATCCTGGAGCTGGTGATGCGATTTGTCGTAAGCCTCGTCGGCCAGCAGGATAAAGGCGCCGCTGGCACCGATCATCATCCAGGCATGCGCTATCCCTTTATCAAAGAGATCAATCGCCAAACCGGCAAACAAAAATATCATCAAACTAATACTTAAGCCAACTCCCAGTCGCGCCATATCTGGTCTTCCCAAGGCAAAAAAACGCCTTATGGCCCGCTCCAGCCGGCGGTTGGCCTGCCAGAAAAAAAGCATGAGGGGTACGAGTCCAAGCAAACCGGTCTGAGAGGCGACCTGAACATAGCTGTTGTGCGGGGTCACTGCATGTTTTTTGTCTGGATAGGTGGTGAAATACTTGAAGATGCCGTAACGGTTGCCGTATCCGACTCCCGAGAACGGATGGTCGAGGAACTGCCCCAACGCGCCCTTCAAGATATCGATTCGGATCTGGATGCTGGCGCTTTTGGTGGTGTAGGCCTTAAAATTGAAGACCCGGGCGGCGTATTTATCCGGGGCGGCAAAGACAAACACCAACCCGACGGCAATGGCCACCATCACCTTAGCCGGCGAGAGACGGATTAGGCCCCGCCCAATCATGAGCGCCAACCCAAACACCACAATGACAAAACCGGTGCGGGCAAAGGTTACCACCACCGAGGCAAGGAGGATCAACGACATGCCGAACATGACCAAACGAGACAAGGCCGCCCTTCGGCCCGTGTTGCCCATCAAGGCAACCAGGGGAGCCAAGAAGAGGCCGACATTGAAGGCCAAGAGGATGGAATGCGGGCTGAACCCGCTAGACCGTTCGACAACGCCGCCCAGCATATGTTCCTCAACGATGTCCTTCTCAACCCCGCCCCGTCGTGCCCCCTGGTCCTCCCAGCCATACCGGAAATCGAAGACGTCACCCGGTAGATACCTCTGGATTATGGACCAGGATGAAGCCCCTGTCCCGGCGATGATGAAAATAATTAGGCAGGTCTTCAGCATCTTCTCCGAATCAATGAGCTGGACAATGAGGAAGAAGAAGATCACCGTGTCGGAGAACCGTAGCAGGGCCTCAAACCCGGAACGTGTCTCATCGGCGCCGATCAGGCTGATAGCGGCGGCGGCCAGAAAGCCTGGCAGGTAATACATCCACGGCTTGCGGCGGAAGGTCATGCGTCTGAGGGCGAGGTTTATCAGCCAAGCGACAAGGGAGGCCAGGGTAAAAATTTTGGGAATGGTGAGCGGCAGGTTGGCGGTAAGAGAACCGATCTTACCCACCGTTTCCAGGGGAATGGTGCCAGCCACCAGGAATAAACCTACCCGAGGATTACGCAAGATAAAGACCATCGCCAGTATCCCCAGGCAGATCCCCAGTGCCAGCAGCGGCCTCAAGAATACCGGCAGCAGGCCCGCCACCAGGCCTACCAGACAAAAGGGCAAAACGTCGATGCGTCTGGTCAGTGACAGCTTCATGCGCTGGCCCCCGGCTCCCGGCCAATCACCCGCGTCCAAGTGTTCTGAAGGCGGTTAACGGCGATGTCCATGTTGTAGTTGGTAACAATCAACCGCTTCGCCTTGGCGCCGTACTCGTCTCGGAGATCCTTCCGGCTGGCCGCCATACAGAATCGCTCGCCGAGCGCGGCAATATCCTTGGGCGGCACCAGCCAACCCGTCTGGCCATCAATTACGACCTCCGGGGTGCCATCGACATCGCTGCCGATTACCGGCAGGCCGGCCAACATCCCCTCGTAAACTGCGAGGGGAATGCCCTCCGCCAGGCTGGCATGCACCATCGCATCCATCGCCGCCAGCACGACGGGCACGTCCGCCACAAACCCCGGCAACAAAACCTTGCCCGAAAGCCCAAGCTGCGTCACCAAGGCGCGAATCTCCCCCTCGAGCGGCCCCTTGCCAAGCAACAGAAGCTTGATGCGCGGTTGTTGACGCGAGGCCATCTGGAAGGCTCTGATCAGCGTTTCATGGGCCTTTTCTGGGTAGTAGCGGGCGACATAAACAAAGGCCACCTCGGCATCGGCGATGCCAAAACGGGCCCGCACCGCCTGGCGATCGACCTGCTCCGCCGCCCGGCCTGGTGAGATCCCAGAGATAAGCACCTCCGTCTTGTCCCGTGAGACACCCCGGGCCACCGTCTGCCGGCGGGTCGCCTCGCACACAGCGGTTACTAGATCGAACCGACGGATGTACAAGGTGTCAATCGTCTCTTTGACCATGATATGAAAGGGACGGCGGAACCAGACATAGATCGTGGTCATGACTGGTATCCCTGCCCGCCGGGCGGCATGCCAGCCTACGACATCGCTGCGCCAGTCATGGCAATGCAGCAGGCGGGCTCCGGTTTCCCGAATATGTTCCTCAACCGCGGCAACCGCTGCCCGGAAACGGCGCCCAGGGTGCCAGGGTACGGGCAGGATCTCATGGCCATGCCCGGCCAGGGGGGCACGAAAGGCATCTTCTGCCCCGTCACGTTCGGAAAACAGGGCTATTGGGCAGTGAAACCGAGAACGATCCACCCCGTCAAGCCAACCAAGCATGGTCGTTTCCACCCCACCGTAAGCGATGCTGTTGCGGAGGTGTAGAATGGTCTCCGGGATCATGACAGATCTCATCAGGCTTCAGAAACGGCTCAAGTCGTCCCCCGTGCCGCCAACCATCTGCGGCGCGGGGCGCGTTTGATCAACAGCACAACGCAACTGAGGATAAACAGGGCATTGGCGACCCGCAGGCCAAAGGTGGCCCAGGCAACCCCGACAATTCCAGCCCTGCTGGCGGCTAGGATATACGCCGGAACGCTTACGGCCAGCAAAAAAACCTGGATGGCGGCGACCACATGATAAGCCCGCCGAGCGTAAAGTACCCCCACGAAGGGGAAGGAGAGTAGGGCACTGACATTTCCCCAATAGATGATCCTCAACAGGGGCACGGATTGGCTATAGCCGGAACCAAGGAATCTGGGCACGTACCATTGGGCTAGGAACAAAAGCGGGGAGGAGAGCAGTGCCGTTACCAGACACAAAAAAAAAGTGCGCCCCGCCCACTGCGCCATCTCGTCTCGATATTCACAATGCACCACCTTGGGGGTCATCACCGTAATGATCGTTGCCGTTCCCAGGTCAATAATTGTCATCATTTGCCAGGCCGCGTTGTAGATGGCCACCTTCTGGGCGGCGGCGTGGTGGGTAAGGACGAAGATGTCCATGCGGCTCAAGCTTACAAAGGCGAGCGCCGCCAACATCCCCCAGCCTGAGCAGCGCCAGAGGTCGGAAAATGTCTGCCGGAACAGGTTGCCGTCGCAGGGCGTCCGAGCAAGGGTTCGCCATGGTTCTCCTCCGGCAAGCAGCACCGAAAGAAAAAAGGTGCCGGCCATGATCCAAACCGCCGGTATCCATCGCAGGGGGAAAAGGGCCATCACGGCTAGGTAACATACGATGCGCAGTAGGTTGTAAACTGGCTGCACTAGGGCGAGCCGGCCAAAGGACATCCGGGCTTGGTGCCAGGCAAGCACAAAACTCCAAATCCCAAACCCCACGATCGAGGCCATCAGAGCCGGGAATGACTGTCGCAGCCGGGAATAGCCAAATATTTTAATCGTGGCGCCTGGCACCAACAGGAAGACGATGATCGCCAGCAGGGAGAAAATCCCCTTTAACACCAGCCCGGAGCGAAAGACCTCCGCCACTCTGGCCGGTGAGCCGGCGGCGGCATCGGTGCCCAGGCGCACCATGGCGTCGTTGATCCCACGCCCGACAAGCTCCTGGGCTACCAAGGTTACCGCCACTGCAGCACTGAAAAGGCCATACTCCTCTGGCTGCAACGCCCGCACCAGCATAATGCCGACCATAAACCCCAGCACCGCATTGCCCCCGGTTGACAGCCCCATCAGGAGGACATGTCTAAGATCGCCTCGGATGACCTCCTTCATGCGATCAGGCGTTGCGGTAGAGAATCCCCGGGATAAAGAAACGGCGTCGGTTCAACACCGCGCCCAGCAGCCGGGCGCTCTTGATTTCGCGGAGCTCTGCCAAGGTTTGTTCAACCACCTCTCGCCGTGTCACATGGGCGGCTACCACCAGAATAATTCCATCTGTCGCGGCCAGCAAGTTAGCCAACGACGGAGAGTCGCCCAAGGCACCGACATCGATGAAGACAGGTTTCCCCGCCTTTCTTAGGTCAGTCACCAGGGCGGCCCAATCCAAACCATCCTTGTCACCCTTGACGCCAAACGGCATAACGCTCAGGCCAGGAAGATCGGTCGGATGGATAAGTTTCGCCACATCTCCGCCATGTGCGTAATCGGAAAGGCCTAGCTGCCGCTGCAATCCGTATCTGCCGGTAATGGCGGCTGATGCGGCGCCATCAACGACCAGAACCGACTTGGACTCGGCCGCCGCCAGGGCCGCTTGCAGCATCACGGTAGTCACGCCCTCGCCGTGACTGCTGGACACAAAGACGACCAGCGGCGTCTCTCCACTCACAACCCTAGTGATTCGCCCCCAAAGGATTCCAGCTCCGACCTTAAACGGCCTGGGAACTGCGGTTGGCAGCGACTCCAGGTCGTCCTCCTCCAGAGCAGGGAAGGTCGTAAGCGACTCCACGGCGAGCGCCCTTGCGAAGTCCACCCCACTGTTGAAGGTGCTGTCATTCATCTCCGTCACGAAGGCCCAGGCCAACCCCAAGAGCAGTCCACATCCCCCGGCCAACGGGATAATCATCCACTTCTTGGGCTTAATCGGGCTGATGGGCAGGGCTGCGGCCTGAACGATATTAAGGTTGGCCATTCTGGCTAGCTGCTTGGCCTCGGTAACCCGCGACAGCTCGGAACTTTTAAGATATTGCTCATAAACCGCCGCCTGGGTGCGCACCAGGCGCTCGAGATCCTCGACCCGATAGGCGCCCTTGTTCAAGGCCTCCAATTCGCCGTTATAGGCGTCGAGATTATTTCTGACCGCGGTTTCCTCGGCCTTAAGAGAGGAACCCTCGATTTCCAGATCAACTAGCTTCTGGCGAAGCGATTGCTGAATGACGTTAACCCCCTCCACCACCGAGCCTTCTCGTTTAGCCGGCAGACGGCCCAAATCGGAACGCCAGGCGGCGAGGGTCGCATCGAGGTCGTGAATAATCCGACCATGTTCAGTAAACTTTTCCGCATTTTCCGCTCGCTGCAACTCCAGGGCGGATACCTTCTCTGAGATTTGTTCCCGTAAAGGATTTATCTCCGTAGTCTTGGAGAGGGTAACCATCTGCGCCTCGTTGGACAACAACTCCTTTATTTCCCGGATGCCAGCCGAGATCGCGTCTTGACGGGCCACAATTTCGTTAAGCCGCATCTGCGACTTGAAGGTGTTTTCGATAATCAGCCGCCGTTTGTCGTCAACGCCTATCAACTTTAGTTTGTGCCTGGTTTCGGCGAGCTGTTTTTGTAGGGCCTCGAGATCGGCTCCGGCCTTCTCTACCTGCTCGCCGAAAAATGCGACACTGCCCGACTGGCGATATTTCTGGTTATGCCAGACAATCGACATCTCGCTCAGCTTCTTGGCGAAGTTATAGGCCAACACCGGGTCGCTGACCCGGAAGCCCACCCGTAAGACATCGCTGTCCGTCATCTGATTGACCACCACCGCATCGACCACGTCCGATACAAAACGCTCGCGCTTGAGCAGTTTGATCTCCGCCGCGCTGGGACGGGGGCTGAGTCTGAGGAAATATTTAGTCTCATTCCAGATCGTTGAGGCCATCTCCTTGATCCAGCGCCAGGACATTCGAACGTAGCGGCGAAAGTCAGGCACTCGGTCGAACTGCTCCCTGGTCAGGGACATCCGGTCCATAACCTCAACCACCAGGTCCCGGCTCTTGACCACGGAAATTGCGGTATTCATCTCATCGGACTGATTTACCTGCCGGTAGGTATAGGAATTTGGCACCCCGTGCTGATCCGTCGCCAATGAGGGCTCCTCCGCCTCTGGCATCGAATGCCGCACCAGGATATGCGCCTCGGATTCGTAGGTTGGCGGCATCAGGAACACTACCACCGCCGAGCCTGCCAGGGCGGCCACGGTGAGCAGCGCGATTATCCCCTGCCGCTTGAATAAAATTCTTAGGATGTCCCGAAGACTCAAAATGGACTCGTCGTTAGCACTAGGCATATAGTCGCTCTTATTTTAAACGAACATCGCTGTGGAATTCGTAGGTGAATGGGAAGGTGACCGACTTGGGGATGATGCTGTTTAGGTAAGAGTCTATAAACTCACCCACCTTGGCAATCACCGTCTTGGGGACATAGACGATGTCGTAAGGTTGCAACGCCAAGTCAGGCGAGCGGCCATGCCGGATGGCGTCCAGATCGACGGTAATCGCCTGAGGGGTCTCCCCAGTAGAGGAACGTAACACCAGCACCGTCTCCTCGTGGGCCGAGGTGAGAATGCCCCCGCATCTGATGACCGCCTGTAACAAGGTGGTGGGGAAGGCCAGGGGCAAGGCCTGAGGGCTCCTGACCGCGCCACCGACATAAACCAGCCGCCCTTTGGAGCTGCGTAGCATGACTACCACCTCCGGGTCCTTCAATTCCCGGCTGTACAGGATGCGCAACTCCTGGGCCAGCTCAAGTGGCGTCTTTCCCGCCGCCTGAACCACCTTTGCTATCGGCAAAAAAAGCGTGCCATCGGGCAGCACCTCAAGCCGCTCGTTGTACTGCGGATGGTAGGTCAATTTGATCTCTATTTCGTCACCTGGCATGATGGCGTAATGTGCGTTTTCAACCCGTTTCAGCCCCACCGTCTTGCCTTCCGGCGCGGGAGGGACGTCTCTGGCCGTCATCTGCCGTTCGGCGCAACCGGAGACCAAAAGACAGAGAAAAATGCCCACAAGCAGCCGGTGAAATAAGCTCGAACAAGGTTGCCACATAATAGTAGTCAAGGTTTGAGGTTGCGAAGGGCGTCGGGGAGCACCTCATCCAGATTGCCCTCCAGTGTGCCTTGCGGACGGTAGCCTAGCAGGTCGTGGGCCAGCGTAATGTCGGCCACGCTGTTGTGATTTTCCTCCGGACGGCCCTCGATGTGGGTGGGAGACAGACTCGAACCAAGCCGCTTTAGCAATAGAGCGGCGACCTGATTGACGGTCGTGCCTCGTCCGGTGCCGATATTTATCGAGCACCCAGTCACCTTGCTTTCGAGGGCCAATCGACAGGAGCGAGCCACGTCGCCCACATGCACAAAATCACGACACTGCTCGCCATCACCAAAGATAACCGGGGGGTTGCCTGCCAGGATTCTATCGACAAAGATAGTTATCACCCCCACGTAGGGGGTCAGGATCTGACCGGAACCAAAGGTGTTAAAAAAACGGAGTGCCATGGTGGTGATCCCGCTCCGCTCACCCATCAGGTGCACCAGCTCCTCGGAGGCGAGCTTGCTGATCCCGTAGGGACTCCGCGGCCTGGTCGGCCATTGTTCGTTGATCGGAGCGGGCTGTGGGGAATCGGCATAGATCGCCATGCTGCTAGCCATCACAAAACGGCGGCTCCCGGCGCGCATGGCCGTCTCCAGCACCTGGGCGGTGCCCAAAAAATTCTGCCGGGCGTCTTCAGCAATACCTTCCATCGAGCCACGTATCGTCACCTGCGCTGCAAGGTGCAGCAACGCCTCGGGACGGTAGGCGGCAATGGCTGCTGCCCCGGCCTTTTCAAGGATGTCCGCCTGGACAAAGACGACATCTGCCGGCACATTTTCTCGACGGCCCGTGGACAGATTGTCGACCACCAGCACCTCATGCCCTCCGGCGCGCAGCTCCCGCACCACATGGTGGCCAATGAATCCGGCCCCGCCAGTAACGCATATCCTCACCGTCTCACCGCCCTTGTCTAGCTGACAATCCGTTGGGAACAATCCACTGCCGTATCCGGGGTCATCACATAGTTACGCAACGTCCCTCCTTGCAAATCTACCTTGGTTTCGGCAAAAACCACGCATCTTTTCATCCTCCCCGTACCGGTTATCCGCGCCCTCGGCCCTACAATGCAATTGCTCAAAGCCACCTCTGGATGGACAACCGCGTCTTCGTGGATCAGGTTGTCCACCCCCAGCTCCGCAAGCTCTGCCATATTACAACTGTGGAGGTCAAAAGGCGTGGTCAGGTTGATGTCCTCGTCCACTACCGCCGCCACAGTCACTGGTTCGCCGTCATCAATTAGGATCTGAATGGCGTCGGTGATCTCGTACTCGTCGCGCATGGCGGTGCGGGGAGTGCGCCGCACCGCATCGAAAATCGGCAGATCAAACAGGTATAGCCCACAGCCCTTAAGCCGGTTCTGTACATACCTGGGTTTCTCGATAACCCGCCTGACGAGGCCGTTTCCAGATGCGTCGAGCAGCACCGCGAAATTCTTCTGAATCGCCTCGGGCAAGTCTTCCTTGACTACCAGCACACTGCCGGAGTCCTGACGGCGGAAACGCTCAATCATCGCCAGCAGGCCATTGGTCCTGAAAAAAATATCTCCCAGAAACAACATGAAGGGGTGTTTAACATACGATTGCAGCTGCCCCAGGGCGTGGGCGATACCCAAGGTCTGGCTCTGCTCAACGTAGTTGATCTTCATGCCTGCCTGCGGACTCGTGCCAATTGTCCTGGCGATCTCATAGCCCAGATGGCCGATCACCACAAAGACCTCCCTGATCCCACCTTGATACATGGCCTCCAGATGATAATCCATCAGCGGACGGTTGCATACCGGCAGAATGGGCTTGGGATAGCGCCTACTGAACGGCTCCATTCTGGTGCCCCGGCCTCCCGCCAAGATCACCCCCACCAGCTCTCTCATCGGGCGCTCCATGTTGATGCGTTGATGGGTTGGATATGACACATCGCCAATATGGTTTTTAGCTCTGAAAGGTATATTGATTTCACTAGGTTATGCTCGATAAACCTATACCAATTTAACAATTTCCAATGTCGGATTAGAAACTAATGGCCTGAATGTTGGGACGGGAAACGTCCCCCTTCAAGGCAAGCTTTCCGTCACGGCTGCGGACGATGAACCAGGAGGGGCCGTTATCGACCGAAATACGCCAGGTGCCAGGCAGTAGCGGCAAGGGGAGAGCGCCGGACGTCCCCACCCGCATCGTCTGGGCCTTCTTAAGCGTCGCCACCTCGGCGGTCAGGCGGTCAAGCACTGGCTTGCTCTTGCCTTGTGAGGTGTAAAGCCCTCCGTCAGGGTTCCAGGGCTCGTCATCGGTGATGCTCCACCATACCCAGCCCCAGACCTCGGGCTTGCTTAGGGCGAGCATAAAGGTGTCGACCGCGGCCTGGGCCTGGGCCTCGGCATCCCATCGGCCCCAGGCATAGCCGTTCTTATCGTCGCTCTTCATGCTGCCCGGGAAATTAGATTCTGTAAAGATTAGGGGCCGACCAAGGGCAATAAAGCGATCCCAGTAGGTGTCGGCCTCAAGCAGGTCCATGCACGGCTCGGCCAGATCGACCTTGAACTCCGGACGATTCACCCGGCAGCCCGGATACCACTCCACCGCCAGGACATCCGGGCGGTGGGCCTGCTTCATAAGCGCCCGATAAAAGGGGATGGTGCCGGTTATGGTGCGCAAGGAGTCCGGGCGGTCCGCCTCCAGCCCCCGCTCCCAGTCGTAGTCGTTGACCACCACGGTGGCGCCTGGGATGACGGTTCGCAGGTTGCCGATCAAGTCTGACACCATCTTGACCCGAGCCTCTATCGCCGTGCCTCCAAAGGCATTGCTGGACGGTTCGTTGATCGCCTGCCAGTAAAGGATTTGCCCGTCGTATCGTTTTAGGAGATCGGTCGCCAGCTTGTCGGTATGACGCTCGGCCTCAGCCAGGAAATCCGCCCCCTTAAGCGTCTTGGCCGCCGCTGGCATACCCGACTGCACAAAGCCGTGCGCATGCATGGTGTAGCCCAGGCGGGCCAGGGTATCGAAACGCAAGACGTCCTGCCATTGGGTATATTTGCCTTGCGCATCCATGATCTGATCCCAATAAAGCGGCAGGGTAACCATATTGAAACCCCGGGCGCGAAGATCCGTATAATAACGGTCAACATTTTCTGGCGGCTCATGTTTGGTGACAAAGCCAAAGCCCTGACCCATGCCGAGCCGGAAGGCGGGATCGTCCAGTTGCACGGTAACTTGGGTGCCAGGGGCAAGCATGCCGGGCTTGGGAGTCGGCACCTGCACCTCCGGCCCGGGAGCCAAAAGTTTGGCAACCGCTGCCCTCGACACCAACCGCACTGCGTCACGGCTGATCGTAAGCATCTGCAGCAGCAGCCGGTCTGCGGTCGCCGCCTGCTGCTGCAGGGGGGATTGTGGATCGATAGCGGCTAGGGTGTCACCGATCTGCCGTAGTTGCTGGTCGAATTTCCCTTGCGTCGTTCCCTGGACATACTTAGTCAAGGTCAGATACCTGGTGCGGGCAAGCTCAAGGTTGACCAATATACCCCCCTGACGAAGGGCCTTCTGTATCCCCGCCCCGTTGCCATCGGCCTGAAGCCGAACCTTGAAGTCATCGCCGACCGGCCAATAAAGCACCTCCAGCGTAGCCGGCACGGTGGCCTCGGTGGTGATCGCCGGCACATCGACCGTCTTGCCATCCACCACCAGCGATTTCTCGCCAAGTTTCATAGGTAACGCCGCCTCCTGGCTGTCTGACAGGTAACACCAGCGCCCACCCGAGGTGCCCAACGCCTCGAACTGCTTTCTACTTAACAGCTTTCCCGTAGCGTCGAAGGCCACCAAGGGCAGGCTGTTGCCCACTGTTGCCTGGGACTGGAAGGCCAGGTCCTTGATGAATACCTGCCGTCCCCCTTGGGCGCCGCCATCGGAACCGTTAAGGTCAACCAGATAGACCCGGTCAATACTAGCCGGATCAACCGTGCCCGATGTCGCCCCGAAGGGATCAAAGTCGGCATACGCCAGACGCACCTGCCGCCAATCCTGAGTAACGTCGAAATTGGTTAGAAAAATCTTGCCACCCTTCTGGTCAAGACGCAGGAAGAGCCGGCCGGCCCGATCGCTACGGATGGAGAAGGTCAACTCCTTGGCAGTCTGCCAGGGGCTATCCGCCACCCGCATCAGCACGGAGGGATCCTTGCCGTAGATAAACGACCAAGACAGCTCATTCACCCCTTGATCGCTGATAGGGATCAAGGTCTTGCCGCCCAGTTCCTGCCAGCCGTTAAGACCATCTTGCCCCCGAACAACGGTCGGCAGGAAAAATATTATCAGGCCAAGCAACAAAAAAAATGGCGCCGGTCGCAAGACGGTGCCATATTTGCCACGAACAGACGATATAAGAGAATCTAAACGCGTCATGGTTTACACTGGGCCTCAAAATGGTCGTAGAGTAGCCTGCGCCACAAAGTGAGATTAGCACACAACGGAACGAGTGAACAAGCGGACAATTTGCCTCCCCCTCTCCTCAAACCATCTTTTCCTGCGACCAGTCGTTGTGCGCGAACTGGCGATGATCCGGCTTTTCCGGCTTCATCTCCCGCAGACGGGCGGCGATCCAGATGCTGATCTTATCGAATTCATTAACGATCTCAGTCAAGGCCCGGCCCCGGTGGCTGACCCGGTTTTTTTCCGCCATGGTCGCCTCGGCAAAGGTTTTACCCAGCTCGGGGCAGAAGAATACCGGGTCGTAGCCGAAACCGCCCTCCCCCCGCCGTTCCTCGGTGATCAGGCCTTGGCAACTGCCCTCGTAGGTCAGGGCCGGGCCGCTGGGCACCGCGATGGAAACCACGCACTGGAAGGCGGCCCGCCGGTTTTCCACCCCCCGCAGCTCGGCCAACAGCTTGTCGATATTGTCGGCGTCGCTCGCCCCTGGCCCGGCATAGCGGGCGGACCGGACGCCAGGCGCACCGGACAACGCCTCGACCACCAGTCCGGAATCATCCGACATGGCGGGCAGGCCTAGCACCTTGGCGGTGAACAGGGCCTTCTTGTAGGCGTTGTCGTCAAAGGTGTCGCCATCCTCCTCCACCTCCGGGATGGGGCCAAAGTCCGCCAGACTGCGGATCTCGACCTCATGGCCCCTGAGCATCTCCTGGAACTCCTCCACCTTGCCCTTGTTTCTGGTGGCCAGCACAATTAACGTCTTGGTCATCTTATCCCCTCTCCTCAAACAAAATACTGGGCACTAGCACCCAAAACACACATCATGTTCCGCCTTGCCTTGCCAGGCACCACAACATCTTGTGTGCCCAGCCAGAAAAACCTTGCCTCAGCCCTAGTCCCGACCTATAGTGAAATTATAGCATGACCGTATCCGGTGCGCCCAGCAAGCGCCGGTTTTCACCCAGCCGGCCCAAAGGCGCGCCGCCAAACGACGGGAGGTATCGGTATGTGGTGCGACTTCATCCTCTTTGTTACCATTGGCCCCCTGGTTGCGCTTTTCATCTACTTCGTCAGCGATCACAAGAACCGCGCCGAAGAGCATCTCAAGGAGATTCGGGAAAATAGCCACTTAGTGTGCTAGGGTCAAGCTCTATCGCCCCGGAAAGCGCCTGGTGGCAACGTCCTTCCCGATCCCGGATCAAGAGGCACCCCTCCTGATCCGGGCCCAGCGAAACGCCGGCGACCACCTGCCCATCCACGGTTAGCCAGGCAAGGCTTCTGCCCAGCGTCACATCCCTGGTGCGCCAATCCCCAAGAACCCCCGCGAAATCAGCCTGTTCCATCCGCAGCATCACCTGCTCGACAGAACAAACAAGCGCCTTAAGCGTCGCTCCCCGGCCCACCACCTTACCGCTGGCCAAAAGGAGCGAGGTCGCCCGGCCCCTCAACTCGGGCGGGAACTCCTCCTCCCTGGTCGTCAGGTTGATCCCCAGGCCCAAGACCAGTAACGGCGCGGCCCCGGACAAGTCGCACTCCACCAGCACCCCCGCCGCCTTGCGGCCAGCAAGTAACACGTCGTTGGGCCACTTGATGCCCGTCCGCAGGCCACAGACCTGTTCGATCGCCCTGGCCGCCGCCAGGCCCGCGGCCAAGGTTAGGGACGACAAGCCCTTAACTGGCAGGCTGGGGCGCAGGATGAGGCTGGCGTATAGCCCCGCGCCGGGCGGGGAGAGCCATGATTTGCCTAGCCGCCCCCGGCCCCCGGTCTGGGTGTCGGCCACCACCACCGTGCCTGTCTCCGCCCCCGCCCGCCCTAGGCCCAGGGCCAGGGTGTTGGTGGAATCGACGCTCGCAAGATAGCGCAGCGGATGCCCGCCGAGCTGGCTGCGGGTCACAATCTCCCGCCAGAGGGGATCATCCGTGGCTATCGGCATCGCTCAACCCTGATGGCGTCGCAAAAAGGCCGATCTGCCGCGTTGCGTGGCGGTTTGGCTCGTTCGGCATACCATTTCATGGACTCACTCGCCAACCACACCTCGCGCCTTGTATATTGGCCCTTTTGCTTAGCCATCGGCTACCTTTTGGCAAAATTATCAACCCTGGTCAACCCGCCGTAACCGGGCGGCGAAAAATCCATCCCCGGTCGGCCCGCCGGGCAGGGCGCGCAGAAACCCCTCCCCATCCACCAGCGCCTGGGCCGAAGGGGGCAGGCTCCCGGCGGCGCTCTCCCGCGCAAACCGGCGCCCGTCGGCCAGAAAACCGGCGACCACCTCCTCGTTCTCCTCGGGCTCGGTGCTGCAGGTGGCATAGACCAGCACCCCTCCCGAGCCGACCAATTCCGCCGCCTGCCGCAGAATGGCCAGTTGCCGGGCCTGGTAGCGGGCCAGATCCCCCTCGTGCCGCTGCCAGCGGATGTCGGGATGCCGGCCCGTCACCCCCAGACCCGAGCAGGGGGCATCGACCAGCACGGCGGCAAAGACCCCGCCCGGCCCGGCCCGGAAGGCGGCCAGATCCCCCTGGTACATGCTCACCCCTGAAATCCCCAGTCGGGCCGCGTTTTCCGCAAACAGCCGCTGCCGACGGGCCTGCGGTTCGACCGCCACCAGCGATCCCTCCGGCGGCAGCATCCCGGCCAGGATCGCGGTCTTGCCGCCCAGGCCAGCGCAGGCGTCCAACCATCCTCCCGGCGGGCAGGGCCTAAGCAACCGGGGGATCATCTGGGCGATCTCGTCCTGCACCCAAAAATAGCCCTCCCCGTAACCAGGCAATTCCTCCACCGCGCCGCCCTCCGTCAGCCACAGGGCCTCCGGCAGATAGCGCCCCCAGCGCCATGGTATCTGGCGGCTGGAAAGCAGCTCGGTATAGTCGGAGGGCGAAATCTTCGCGGTGTTGATCCGCAGGCAGAGCCCGGCGGGCAGATGATTGCTCTGGCAGATGCGAGTCAAGCCCGCCTCCCCGTAGCGTTTCCGCCAGCGGTCGATAAGCCAGGCCGGGTGGTTATAGAGCGCCTCGGGCGGGGCCTGGCCCGCTGCCAAGGCCATAAGCTCCCGGCCCCGGCGGGCCACGTTGCGCAGTATCCCGTTCACGAACCCGGCCAGCCAGCGGGGCTGCCGTAATTGCTTTACCGCCTCCACCGTGGCGTGGATAGCGGCGGACTCTGGCACCCTGTCGAGGAAGAGAAGCTGATAGGCGCCCAGGCGCAGGGCCTGAAGGATCTCGGGCCGCAGCCGGGGAAGGGGAGTGGTGGATAGTTCTCCCAGCAGCCAATCGATCAATCCCCGCTGCCGCAAGACCCCCAAGAGCATGGCCTGGGCCAGGTTGCGGTCGCGAGGGGAGAGTCTGGCAAGACCTACCGCGAGCCAACCGTCGAGCGGCTCCTCGCTTCCCTGCCACCGGCAGAGGATCTCGATGGCCGCGACACGCGGGCAGCGGGCGGGCATGGCGGCTCAGGGAAGAAAGGCCACGGTCGCGGCGCGGCCGGTGACCGCCTGGCGGCGGTAGGAGAAAAAATCCGCCCCGCAGCGGGTGCAGATCCCCGCCACCTTGACCTCCGAGGCCGGCACCCCGGCCTGCTCAAGCTGCATCCGGCTGATGGCCCAGAAATCGAAATGGGCGGGGCGACTCTGGTAGGGATGAAAGACGGCGGGCAAGGTGTACTGATAGTGGATGAATTCGGCGCAACACGGCCCCAGGGAAGGACTGATCGCGGCCCGCATCCGGGCGGCCTCGGCCCCGAATTCCTCCCGCAGCCGGCGGACAACGGCCGCGATGATGCCGGCCACGCTGCCCCGCCAGCCGACATGGACGTTGGCCACCACCCGGCGGACCGGCTCGAAGATGACCACCGCCTGGCAGTCGGCCTGCTGGATCATCAGGCCTAGTCCCGGCTGGTCGGTGATCAGGGCGTCGTAGCCGTCGTGCTCGGCGTCCGTCGCCACCGGCGAGGAGAGGCAAAGGATCCGGTCGCCGTGCACCTGGCGGGCCGAGACCAGCACCGTCAGCCCCAGGGCCGCCTTGAGGCGACGCCGGTTCTCCGCCACCCGCCCCGGCTCGTCGCCCACCCCCAGGCCGACGTTTAAGGAGTCGTAGGGCGGCGGACTCACCCCGCCCTGACGGTCAAAAAAGCCGCCGGACAGGCCCGGCCCGAGAGCAAGCGGCAAGCAGCGGATGGCGTCGGCGGACATCTTGGTCTCCTCGCCCGCCGGGGCTGGCAAGCAGGGGCGGCGGGCAAAAAAAATGGGGGCGGACAGGGTCATTCCCGTCCGCCCCCATTTCATACAATCGACCAGGGCAAGTTGCAAGTTAAGGTTTTGCTTAGAACCAGGCCTCGATAGTCATATAGACCTGATCCATCTTGTCCACCGGGGTATAGAACTGGGCGGCAAGCGGGTCGCTGGCCAGATCGGAGATCTTCAGCGGTTCGCCTAGCCAGAAGCCGCTGCCGGTGTACTCGTACTGATAGTGCTGGTAGCCCAGGCGCATGAAGGCCTTGCCGAAGCGGGAGACCGCCTCGCCCACCGGCAGGTTCCAGATGCCGTAGGCCTCGATGACATGGCCGCGGGTGGCGAGCTTGGAGGCGTAGAGGTCGTCGTTGCCGGGGGTGAAGGAGATCCAGTTCTTGGTGCCGTAGTTGTACTCCAGACCCACCTTGAAGGGCTTATCCGGGAAGTCGTAGCGGACGCCGGTATAGACCGAGAAGCCGTCCTTGTCGGTCGGCTCCGACCACCAGGAACCGAGCAGGCTGGTGCCCATCTCGTCCATGCCCGAGGCCTTGGTGTGCGACCAGCCCGCAGTCAGGAAGTAGTTCAAATCGTTGATCTTGTCGCTGTACACCGCATCGGTGTGGTAGATGTTGCCCAGGTTGGCGCGATCTAAGATGTTGTTGTGGTTAGGATCAAGCGGGTTGTATAAGGCGCTGTTTTTCTCCCACATAGCAAACTCCAGGGGATTGACGAAGGTCACCCCGCCGGGGACGTTGAACATGTTGAAGGCCCCGAAGGCCTCGATGTTCAAGTAGCGATGCCCCTTGTTGTAAACATCCCAGCTCACCCCGGCAAAATCGACATCCTCCAAGCTGTGCTGCTGGTCGGTCTGGGGCCCGGCCTCGAAGCCGCGGCCGTAGCACAGCCGCACCCGGCCCGGGAAGTCGTCAATCCCGAACAGCGACTTATAGGCGTAGCCGATGGAAAGCCCGTCAAACGGATAGTCCATGTAGGCCACCGGGGTGGCCAGTCGCTCGTCAACCCCCATGCGGAACTGGGCGGGCGGGCCGTCGGTGGTGGGCCGCCGGCCGATGGAGAACCAGAAGGGGGAGCCGCCGATGCTGTTCCAATTCATGAAGGCCCGGTCCACCCGCAGGGCGTTATCGGTGGGCATCCGGGTGGAGTTGCCGTCAAAGGAGAGGGAGTTGAGCATGAACGGCCCGCCGCCGTTGCCGGCGTTGTACTGGGAGTCAACCGGATTGTTCTCCATGCCCCAGGACTTGTACATCGCCAGCCGGCCCTTGAACTCGATGTCCTCGGTGGCCTTGACCCGCATGTTGACCCGCAGGCGGTTGGTCCACATGGTGTCGTTTTTGAAATCGGTGGCGGCAATGGGATTATAGCCCATGCCGTTGAATATGGCATTGCGAGTCGCGGGAGAAAGCTGTTTCATGAAACCAGCTAACGACTGGGCATCCTTCATGTTGTCAGTAACCGCAGTGGTGGGTAAGGCCGCCATGCTGGTCAGCACCCTCCCTACCTCCGGGTTAGTAAACATGCTGTAAAGAGCTTTTTCCTGTGCATCGGTAAATGGGCTTTTCCCTCCACCCATTGCTACCAACCCTGCATGCCAAGACGCGAGACTCCCCATTATTGGCTGCAGATTGATCAGCATTGTGCCAATATTGGGAAAGCCTCCAGCGATGTTAGCCAACGCCGGTTGGGCAGTGGTAAAATCAGTCACCCCCCGGGCCACGTCCAAGGCCGTATAGGCGCTCTCCGAGCGCGCTGACAGGTCGTCCAGCCGGGCGCGGAAGTCGCCGGAGAGCTGGATCCGGGAGGCCTCGTCCCACTTCTCCGACTTTTCGTTTAGGGCATCCACCTTGTCGCTGGTGTTCTGCTTGAGATCGGCCATCTCCTTCTGCAAGTTGCCCAGCTCCTTGGTCAACTTCTCGACCTGGGCCTCGAGATCGGCTTGGCTGGTGGCGCCCGCCGCCGCCGGCCAGGCGAGCAAGGCCGCCAGGGCCAGGGTGGAAATTTTCTTCACCATTGTCATACCTCCCGTTTGTTTTGTTTTTGCCCCATTACCAAGTCCCCGCCCCCCCTTGGGCCGGAGACCCCGTCCGCATTTTTGCCAACCTCCCCCGTCGGTGTGCGGCGGGGGGAGGTTCTATCGCCGCCTAAAACCTTAAACCCGCCATCCGGCGAACGCCGGAACCAACTGGCGAAACCAGGCTGGGGCCGGCCAGACGCCGTATCCTACCTGGTAGCATATCGTGCCCCGCAAGTCAGCATTTAATTTTTTCCTTATTTAATTCATTTTTGCATACCGTAATTTCCCCGGCCTGTCAAAAGAAAAATCTCCCGCCCGTCGCCCAAAAAAACCTTGCGGGCACTGGCGGCTGTGGTAGGTTGGGCAGCGCGGCCCGCAACCAGGCAAGGCCTGGCCGTCTCCCAATCATCGCCGCGCGTCCCTGGCCGGCAGGCCATAACCCTCCGCACCCACATGTATTTTCAAGACATAATCCTCGAATTGAGCCGCTACTGGGCCGAGCAGGGCTGCGTCATCCAGCAGCCCTACGACATGGAGGTGGGGGCCGGCACCTTTCACCCCGCCACCCTGCTGCGCGCCCTAGGCCCCGAGCCCTGGCGGGCCGCCTACGTCCAGCCCTCGCGCCGGCCCACCGATGGCCGCTACGGCGAGAACCCCAACCGTCTCCAGCACTACTACCAGTTCCAGGTGGTGCTGAAGCCCTCGCCCAAGGAGGTCCAGGAACTGTACCTAAACAGCCTGCGCCGCTTTGGCATCGACCCCTTGGAGCACGACATCCGCTTCGTGGAAGACGATTGGGAGTCCCCCACCCTTGGGGCCTCGGGCCTGGGTTGGGAGATCTGGCTGGACGGCATGGAGGTCACCCAGTTCACCTACTTCCAGCAGGCCGGCAGCCTGGAGCTCGCGCCGGTCACCGCCGAGATCACCTACGGCCTGGAACGGATCGCCATGTACCTGCAAGGGGTCAACAGCGTCTATGACATCCGGTGGAACCGGCAGGTCAGCTACGGGGCCATCTTCCAGCAGGCGGAGCGGGAGTTTTCGGCCTTCAACTTCGAGGAGGCCAACGTCCCGGAGCTTACCCGCTTCTTTGACACCTTCGAGTCCGAGGCCCACCGGCTGCTGGAAAAGGAGCTGATCCTTCCCGCCTACGACTACTGCCTCAAGTGCTCGCACACCTTCAACCTGCTCGACGCCCGCAAGGCGATCAGCGTCGCCGAGCGCACCCGCTACATCGGCAGGATCCGCAACATCGCCCGCCAGGTGGCGGCTAAATACACCAGCCAGCGCCAGGCGATGGGGCACCCCTTGCTCGCCAGCGCCTAGTATTGCTTGACAGTTTCACCCAGGGGTAGTATTTTGCCCCCATTGTGGATGTTATCATCAAAAGGCCGTCCTGGTCTTTTGGCTGCAACGCCAAGCGAAAGCTATGCTTCGGCTTGGCTCACAAAATCAAGGCGTTACCGCCACCTTGATTTTGTTTGACGCCGCCGCGAGCGGATAAAGTAACCGCCAAGTCAAACCCGAGGTCAGAACCATCCGTCTTTTCCAGCCCCAGATCCGCCTCCCCCGACCGGCCAGCCGCACCCAGCCCAGGCCGTTGTCCACCCGACATTTCCCCGGCCACTTACTTACCATCAAGAACGCCTCCGGGTCCGCCCGGAGGCTTGCCTATCGCCAGCAATGACGCGGCGGCAAGGCGGGTGAAGGCCCGCGTTTCCCAGCGCCGTCGCTCAAGAACATAATCGCACCGAACGACAAGGAAAACAAGCCAAAATGAGCACCGAAACCACTGAAAAACCAGAGTCAGAGACCAGCGCCGACGAGGCGCCCAAGAAGAGCCGTTCCGCCGCCCGCAGGGCCCGCTACAAACGGGCGGCAATCAAGCGGAAGGCGACGCCCCAGCCGGAGACGGCGGGCAACGCCGAGCCTAAAGACGAAGCGCCCGCCGAGCCGCCCGCCCTGGCGTCCGCCGTCAGCGAACCGGCGGCCCCGGCCCCAGCCGAGAAGTCCCCTAAGAAATCGAGCCGCAAGCGGAAGCGGGGGGGCTCCAAGGTCAAGGCCGCCCCGGCCCCCGTGGCCGACCCCGCCGAGGATGATGCCCTCGAACCGGAAGAGGCCGTCACCCC
>JAJXUT010000031.1 GCA_021782655.1 Deltaproteobacteria bacterium | reverse complement strand
GCCGGTCACGGTGCCGGGCCGGTTCATCCGACAATCGGCGCCAAAACCCAGAAGGTCCTGCATGGGGATGATCGCCGTCCGGGCCGTGGAGGACAGGGCCAGACGGATCATGTCCCAGTGTGCCTCACGGGCCTCGCTGTGGGCGTAGCGCCGCAGACGCCGCCGGCTCTCCTCTCCGGCCTCCTCCAGATACCAGCCCAGGGTGGTGTTGTTGTCGTGGGTGCCGGTGAAGACCACCCAGTTATCGTGGACAAAGTTGTGCGGCAGGTAGAGGTTGCCGGCGTCCGAGTCAAAGGCGAACTGGAGGATCTTCATCCCCGGGAACCCCAGCTCCTCCCGCAGACGGACGACCTCGGGGGTGATGACCCCCAAGTCCTCGGCGATGATCTCCAAATCGCCAATCGCCTCCCGCATGGCGGCGAAGAACCTCCGGCCCGGCCCCCTGACCCAGCGCCCGTTGACTGCCGTCGCCTCCCGGGCCGGAACCCGCCAATAAGCGGCGAACCCCCGAAAGTGATCGATCCGCGCCACATCCACCAGCCGTCCCAGCTGCTTAAAACGCCGGCGCCACCAGGCGTACAAGCCGCCGCCCTCACCCTCCGACCAGCGATATAGGGGGTTGCCCCAGCGCTGGCCGGTCTTGCTGAAGTAATCCGGCGGCACCCCGGCCACATGGGTCGGGCGCAAGGAGCGAGGATCGATCTGGAAGATTGTCTGATGGGCCCAGACATCGACGCTGTCCAAACTGACGTAGATCGGCAAATCGCCGATCAGCCCCACCCCTTGCCGGCGGGCATGGTCACGCAGCCGCCGCCACTGACGGGAAAAGAGAAACTGCTCAAACTGATAGTAGGCGATCCGCTCCCCAAGACTCGCCTCCGCCTCGGCCAGGGCCGCCTCTTGCCGCCGGGCCAGGGCCGGGGGCCACTCCCACCAGGGGGCGCTGCGGAACTGTTCGCGAAGGGCCGCAAACAGGGCGTAATCGCGCAGCCAATCGGCCTCCGCAGCGGCAAAGGAGACAAACTCATCCCACAGCCGAGACTGGCCGGGCAGCCGTTCCCAGGCCCGCCGGAGCAAGGCCGATTTGGCGGCCTGCACCGCCGGGAAATGCACCTGGTATTCTGAAAAATCTGGCTTGCCAGCCAGTTCCGCCCTGTTCAACAAGCCATCCGCCAGCATCAGGTCAAGGCTGATCAGCAGGGGATTGCCAGCCAGGGCGGCGGGGCTCATGTAGGGCGAGCCTCCGGCGGCCATATCCACCGGCCCCACCGGCAAAAACTGCCAGTACCTCTGCCCCGCCGCCGCCAGAAAATCAACAAAGGCCGTCGCCGGGCCGAGATCGCCCACCCCATACCCGCCTGGCAGCGAGGTCAGATGTAGCAACACCCCGCTTCCCCGTTCGCTCAACCTGCTTTTTTTTGCCGTTTTCACTTTGCGTCCCGCGTCCATTCGTCTTAAAGTAATAAAAATTAAGGTGGTATCTTCCGGCAGCATATTCTTACCGGACGGCCCCTGTCAAGTTGGCGATGCCGCCGTCCCCACGGCCTCGGCCCACGCGAACATGGCGCTCTCGTAAAAAGATCGCCAATGGCTAAGCCGTCGATTGGGAAATAAACTGGGCGCAATAAAGCTCACGGCGACGGCATCAGAGGCCGCAAACGTCAACGAGCCAAACCGCCCTGCGCCGCAGTAGATCGGTTTTTTTGCGACGCCATTAAAAATTAATCATTTTCCTCTTGCCATCAGCAGACTACATTTCTATATTACGTAATTCGGCGTCATGTCCTCATCCCCAGAACCGCCACATCCCGCCCACAACATTCACCATCGGGAGAATCGCCTCGTGCCTGCCGAGATCAAAGCCAAACTCCTTGAGGTCAGCAAAGAGGATGGACAAATCTCCATCTCCTACCTCAACAGTCTGATTCCGGAAGAAAAAACCGCCGAATTCATCGACGAGATCTACGACTTTTTAAGCCAGCAAAACATCGAGGTCGTCAGCCACGACAAGACCGACGGCAAAAAAAAGGACGGCGACGATTTCACCGAGGACGACAGCGATTTCCTGATCTTTCAGGCCGATCCCGGACCGGACGGCCCGGAGGTCCAGGAGCCGGAGGAAACCACCACCACCTACCTGCGGGAGATGGGCCGCTTCGAGCTGTTGACCACCGAGGAGGAGGAGAAATACAGCAAGGCGATCCGCAGCGGCTTTGACGCCATCATCGAGGCCATCCGCACCGATGACTCGGGGGTGCCCGAGATCCAGCTCATGGCCAGCCGCATCCTCATGTGGGAGAAACGCGATCCGACCTTAAAGCCCAAAAAGCAGCATCTCAACTTCATGGTGCGCACGGTGGCCTCCACCACCGCCAAATATCCGGAGATCGCCAGCCTCCACAACATGCACCAGAAGATCGCCAGCTACACCCGCAACATCGAGTGGGCCAAGGACGCCATGATCAAGGCCAACCTGCGGCTGGTGGTCAGCATCGCCAAGCGCTACATGCACCAGGGCCTAAGCCTGGCCGACCTCATCCAGGAGGGCAACCTGGGCCTGATGCGGGCGGTGTTCCGCTTCGACTACACCAAGGGCAACAAATTCAGCACCTACGCCAGTTGGTGGATCCGCCAGGCCATCACCCGGGCCATCCTGGACAAGACCCGCACCATCCGGCTGCCAGTGCACTTCCTGGAACTCCGCAGCCAATTCTTCAAGGCCTTCTACTCCCTGCTCAAGGAGCTGGGCCGCGAGCCCACCCCAATTGAGATCTCGGAGAAGACCGGCCTGGCCATGGACAAGATCCTGGCCATCCTCGAGGCCTCCAGGGAACCGATTTCGCTTGAAACCCCGGTGGGCGACGACGACAGCACCCTGGGGGATTTCCTGGAGAACAAGGAGTCGGCCTCGCCCTACGAGTCGGTGAAGAACAACGAGCTGGCCGATCGGGTGAAAAGCATCCTGATGACCCTGAGCCCCCGGGAAGAGAAGATCATCCGCCTGCGCTTCGGGATCGGCGAGGAGGCGGAGTACACCCTAGAGGAGATCGGCAAGCGCTTCAACGTCTCCCGCGAACGTATCCGCCAGATCGAGAAGAAGGCCTTAAACCGGCTCCGCCACTCAACGAGGCGCGACAAGCTCAAACCCTACACCGACTCCCCCACCATCTACTGATCCCGATCCTGCCGCTTTCATTTATCCCCTCAGCCCTCGCCTTCGGCGCCGGCATTTGGGGGGCGAGATTGCTCCCAGGGCCGACCTCCGTCGGCCTCTGGCCGCTTATCGGATGCGCCATCGGCGCCTGGGTCGCTAAAGACCGCTGGCCGCGGCTTGCCCCCTATCTCGTCGCTCTGCTGTTTATGACCAGCGGCTGGCTCGACGCCAGGCTGGCCCTTGCCCCGCCGCCCGATCCCGACTCCATCGCCCATCTGGCCCAGAAACGCCGGGAGGTATCCCTGCTCGGCGTTTTAAGCCGTAGCCCGGCGGTAGGCCCGGAGCGCAGCACCCTGCTGATGGACAGCCAGGCCCTGCTGGATGGCCAGGTCTGGCGCCCGGCCCAAGGGCTGATTCAACTTACCCTCCCCGGCCCGCCCCCGCCAGGGATTATCCCCGGCGACCTCTTTCTCGCCCGGGCCGCCATCGGCCCGGTACCCAGCTACGGGGTGCCGGGGGCCTTCGACTACCGGGAATACCTGGCCTATCAGGGTATCCGGGCCAGCGGCTTTATCCGTTCTCAGGCCCTAATCGCCAAGGTCACCCGACGCCCTCCTCCCTCCCTGGCCCAACGACTACAGTTCCTACCCGAAAGAATCCGCTACCGCCTAAGCCGTCTTCTGGCCCGCACCCTGCCCCAGCCAGAGGCCGGCGTCTATCAGGCCATCCTCCTGGGCGAGATGGCGGGCCTGCCGCCGGCGGTGCTGGAGGACTTCAAGGCCAGCGGCAGCGTCCATATCCTGTCCATCTCTGGACTGCACATGGCCCTGGTCTCCCTGGTCTCCACCCTCGTCATCTCCTTCCTGCTTCGACGCTCGACCTGGATGCTGCTTAATCTGCCCGCCCCCAAGATCGCGGCCCTGCTCTCGCTTTTGCCCCTGACCCTCTACGCCCTGATCGCCGGCTTCAACCCGCCGGTGGTGCGTTCCCTGGTCATGGTGGCCATCTTCATCCTCGCCCTGCTGGTTGACCGGCAGTGGTCGATCATCAACAACCTGGCCCTGGCGGCCCTCATGCTGCTGGCCGCAAATCCCCCGCTGCTGTTCACCGCCTCCTTCCAACTGACCTTCGGGGCGGTGCTGGCCATCGCCATCTTCGCCCCTGCCGGGGCGGAAATCATCGCCAGGCTCCCGGTACCGGAGACCGACTGTCCCCTGCCCGTCCGCCTCTGGCACGGCCTCCGCAAGTGGGGACTGGCCTCCCTCCTCGCCTCGCTGGCCGCCACCCTGGGCACGGCCCCCATCCTGGCCTGGCAATTCAACCGCATCCCCCTGGTCAGCCCGCTCTCCACCCTGCTCATCGAGCCCTTCCTCTGCCTGTGGTCGCTCTTCCTGGGCCTGGCCGCCTGCCTGCTCACTGGACTGCCCGCCCTGGCCCACCAGATGTTCGTCTTGGGCGGCCTGGGGATCAAGGTCTCGATTGGCCTCGCCCGACTCTGCGCCCGGCTGCCGGCCAGCTCGATCTGGGTGCCCACCCCAGGGCTTGGCCTCACCGCCGCCTGGGTCGCCGGCCTGCTGCTCCTTGCCCACTGGCGGCGACTGTCCCGGCGAGGCATCGGCCTGGGCGCGGGACTGATCGTCATCCTCTGCCTGGTAGATCTTAGGCCCCTGCTGGCCAAGCCAGACAGGCCCCAGACCCGCCTTTCGGTGCTGGACGTAGGCCAGGGCAGCGCCATGATTGCCGAACTGCCGGACGGCGAGGTCTTCCTGATCGACGGCGGCCGCAAGCCCTCGCCCGCCTCCGCCGGCTTCGACGTGGGCGAAAACCTAATCGCCCCCTTTCTCTGGCGACGGGGCATCACCCGGCTCGCGGCGGTAATCTGTAGCCACCCGGACGCCGATCACTTCAACGGCATCCCCTTCATCATCCGCCACTTCCGGCCCCAAACCCTGTGGATCAACGGCTCGGAGCGGCGGGAAAACGGCTACCAGGAGCTGCTCGACCTGGCGGAACAGCTAAAGGTGCGGGTGCGGATTCCCGTCCCCGGCCAGACGCTGGGCGAGGCCGGCGGCGCCCGCCTCGTCTCCCTCACCGGCGGCCAGGCGGGCCAGACAACCTCCAGCCAGACGGCGGCCAGCGTCAACAACCAGAGCCTGGTGTTGAGCTTGAGCCACGGCCAGGTTCGGATACTCATGCCCAGCGACATTGAGCAACAAGAGGAAGAGGCGCTGCTCTACGAGCCCAACCTAGCCAGCGCGGTGCTGGTGGCCCCTCATCACGGCAGCGACAGCTCAAGCTCGGAGGAGTTTGTCCGCGCCGTCGATCCGCGGCTAGTGGCGATCTCGGCGGGTCAGAACCAGTCTGGCCACTTTCCGGCCCCGGCGGTGGAACGGCGGTACCAAGGGCTGGGTAGTCGAGTGCTTGAAACCGCCGTCCACGGTAGCATCTTCGTGACTACCGACGGTCAGGAAGTCAAGGCTGAGACCTATCGCTGACCGTCCCCACCCCGGCGGCGGGACGCCAGGCGGACGACGAAAACGACTATCACCCCAACCAAGACCGCGTTATCGCGTTTCTGACTGAAATATCAGGGGCGAAAAACACGGCAACCGGCTAAAATTGATGATCTCGTAAAAAGATCGCCGATGGCTAAGCAAAAGGGCCGACATACCAGGCGCGGGTTGTATTTCGCGCTCGCAAACAGATAAGCCTTATTCCGACCGCCGCCAGCCGATCACGCTGCTCAACAGGAATCCTGAAAACAAGAGCACCTCCGGCCACATCCCCCGGCTAAGATTGACCAGGATGAAGCCCAGGTTCGAGCAGCACCAGACCGGCCAGCAGAGGCGCCGTTGGTAAGCGTTCAGAAAGGCCCCGGCCAGGGCGATGACGGTAAGGATCCAGGAGATGGCGGTCATTTCTTACCCCCTCTCGGGCGTTCGCCGCCCGCGACTTTACAAACTAAAACTAACCCCCAAGCAAGGCAAACAAACGCCAAGGATTACCCCATGCCGGAGATCGGACGCATCAACACCCTGACGGTGGTAAAACAAGCCGAAATTGGCCTCTACCTCGACGGCGAGAACCTAGGCCGCCTGCTGCTGCCCAGACGGGCGGCCCCCAACCAATGCCTGGTGGGCGACCGGATCGAGGTGTTCGTGCACTACGATCAGGAGGGCCGGCTGATCGCCACCACCAAACGCCCAGCCGCCCTGCCCGGCGGCTTCGCCTACATAAGGGCTACCGGGAGTTCCAGTGCCGGGGCGCTGCTCGACTGGGGCCTCCCCCATCCTCTCCTGGCCCCGACGGCAGGGCAACGACAAAAGATGGTCATCGGCAAATCATACCTGGTGCGAATCGTACATCAGGAAAACCAGCGACGAATCATCGCCACCTCTATGATCGATAGCTTCTTGGATCAAACCCCTCCCGACTACCAGGTCAACCAGCCAGTTGAAATGCTGATCGGCGCCCATACCGAGCTGGGCTACAAGGCGATCATCAATGATTCACACTGGGGAGTGCTGTACGAAAACGAGGTCTTCCAACCCCTGAAAAAAGGCGACCGGATTGCTGGATTCATCAAAAAGGTCAGGGAAGACTATAAGATCGACCTCTGCCTGCAGCTGCCAGGATACGAAAAGGTTGACGGCCTGGCGGAACAGATCGTCAACCGGCTCAAACAGCATGACGGCTTCCTGGCCGCCAGCGACAAGACCCCAGCCGACATCATCCACCAGTGGTTCGGAGTCAGCAAGAAAAATTTCAAGAAGGCGATTGGCCGGCTCTACAAACAAAAACTCATCACCCTGGCCGAGGATGGCATCCGCCTCAACCCCACCCCCCCTTGAAACGAGACGCCCGCCGCCTCCTGGTCAATAATCAACAAAAAATTTTCTTGTTTGACAAGCACCCCAGGCACTCTCTATACTTAAAAGCAAGGTGTTCGATGCACCTTGACCTTGACCAGGCGCGGCCCTCAAGATGCCCGCCGCAACAGAGAGGAGTGGGTATGAAACCAGCAGCAGAACGCCGAAGGCAACCCCGTTACCGGCTCGGCGAGGGGGCGATTGCCGTCACCGCCAACAACCCTGGCCACATCCAAAACATCAGCCTGGGCGGGCTATCCTTTGTGTATTTAAACAGCGAATCCCCGATGGCGGATGCCGACAGCGTGGATATCTTAGACGGCCAGAACGACTTCTTCATGGAGGCCATTCCCTGCCAAACCGTGTCGGAAAAGGTGCTGATCAACGAGTCCTCGTTCAGCATGTTGCGCATGGTGCAACGTTCCCTGGCCTTTGGCCCGCTGAGCCAAGCCCAGCAACGCCAACTGGAGGCCTATATCCTCCAGCACTCAACCAGCTACGCCTAACCGTAGGCAACCCGCGTCTCCCCTCCCCGAACCAAACAAGAAAAGGCCCGCCAGAGCTTCAGCTCGGCGGGCCTTTTCTTTTCGTCTCTGGCCCCTTAAGGCCCTGACCTTATTCAGTTGTGCTGGATATATTTGAACATGGTCAGGATAATGGCCACGATCAGCACCGAGCCGGTGGTGACCACAAACAACCCGAACACCGTGGCCAGGCGGCGCAGCCAGGCGGCGGGGGCCCGGCGGGTGACGACCCGCTCCAGCTCGCCGGAGGCGACCAGTTGATCGTACTCGCGGGGGCGCTCGTGCTTCAACTCCTCCAAGGGCACCGAGCCCACGAAGATCACCGGATCCAAGGGAAACTTCTCGGGTCGCAGGTGGGTGTTGTAGAAGTGGATGGTAAAGATGAAGCCCGCCGCCAGCAAGGCCTCGTCGCTGTGGATGATGGTGGCGATGTTGAGCCAGTAGCCGGGGAAAAGGCGCGAAAACTGCTCCGGGAACCACAGAGCGAGTCCCGAGGAACCAATCACCGCGATGCCCCAGAAGACGGCCATGAAATCAAACTTCTCCCAATAGGTCCAATGCCCGTAATAGGGCCGTTTGCCGCCAAAAAACCATTTGAAGGTGCCGATCATCTCCCTTAAGTCGGCTAGGTTCGGCACCAGGCCCTCGGGGTCGAAGATGAACTCAAACAGGTCCTTGTCCGACTCCTTCCACGAGGTGTAAAGCAGGATCATGGTCAGGAAAAAGTAGAAGAAGGTAATGACGGCACAGAAGCGGTGCAGCGCCCCCAGCACCTCAAATCCGCCGCCCACCCTGGCGATCCAGTCGGCCCAGGGCTCGGTGGCGAATTTCAGCGCCATGCCGGTTACCGCCAGGGTCAGGAAGCTTAGAATAATCAACAGATGGATGAACCGCTGAAAGACCGAAAACCTCTCGACGTACAATACCGGCGTTCTTGTCATGCTCGTAGCCTCTCTCCAGAATGAATGAGATAAATTGACTCTCCCCTTGCCCGGCCAGGTATCAGTGCGGATGGCGCTGGGTCATGGCCTTTAGCCTCTCGATTATCGAGCGCGGCACCCAGAGGATGGTGTGCAGGCCGAAGAAGGCGAAGGTGCCGACCAAGAGCCCGGTCATGGCCCAGAAGGTGTAGAAAAGATAGGGGTACTTGTCCTTGTCGGCGCTGGAGTGAGTGGCGTGGGTCAGGTAGGTGGTGAAGCTCTGGTTGGCATTAGGATGGCATTTAGAGCAGGTCTTGACGATATTGGCGTTGTTGATGGTGGAACTGGGGTCCTGGGACGGCATGATGTTGTGGGAACCATGGCAGTCCGAACACTTGGCGGTCCGCTCGCCGCCCTTGAGCAACGAGGCCCGGCCGTGGTAGGTCTCCATGTAGGTCTCGGTCTTGTGCTCGTGACAGTTGCCACACTGCCGGGCGATGAGCAGCCGGAAGTCCTTCTGGTTGACCCTGGCGATCGAGTGGTCGGTATGGCAATCGGTGCAGACCGGCAGCTTCTTGTTGGTCTTGGTGACCAGGGGGCTGTGCACCGACTTCTGAAACTGCTCGGCGATGCCGACATGGCACTTGCTGCACGTCTTGATGATGTTGTTGCGGTTGACGCTGGAGGCGGGATCAGAGGCCTTCTGGACATCGTGGGCGGTGTGGCAACTGCTGCAAACCGCGGTCACGATCAGGCCGTCCTCGAACAACCCCTTGCCATGCACCGACATGGAGTAGTTGCTGGTGATGTTGTGCTTGTTTAAATCATGGGTCTCGGTCATCTTCGAGCCTTCCTGATGACAGCGGCCGCAGGTGTAGGGGATGTTTAAGGGATAGGTGGAGGACTTGGGATCGGTGGGCTTTAGGATATCGTGCTTGGAATGACAGTCGTAGCAACGGGGCGCGAACTTGTCGCCCTTGGCCATCGCCACCCCGTGGGCGCTCTTGGCGTAGCGCTCGCCAATCTTATCGTGGCAACCGGCGCAATCGACCGGCTTGAGCGGCACCGGGTGCTCGTCGCCCTTGACATCGGCGTCCACATGGCAGGAGAGGCAGCCGTTGTCGGCGTGGACGGTCTTCTTGAAGGCGTCGCCATCGATGTACAGGCTGATCGTCTTGCCGTCGCGCTGGGTGGTCATCGACTTGTCGCCGTGACAGCCCAAACAGTCGTCGTTGGTCAGGGCCGAAACCCTGGCCGCCGAGATCGCGAGCAGGATGAGCAGGAAACCGACCGGCTTTCCGATCCTGGGAAGCAGTGTGTCCTTGTATCGCATCGATGAAACCCTCCTTGCGGTTGAGATGAAGATGGATATGGCCTGCTATATCTTTATCTACTTTCCCCTTTAACTTTAATGAAGTATTCGCCCAAAGGAGCCGGGCGGAAATAGCTGGGAATATTTCCCCGGCCCTTACGACTTCCGATGCCGTCGCCGTGAGGCTGATGGTTGGCAGGTTATTACTACTCGACAACCTTAATGACGCCAACCGGCGCGCAACGAACGTTACCCCGCCCTGGAGCGCCAGGCTCCGCCCCCCCTTTCACCAAGACTATTATCCAGCCCAGGAAAGGACTATGGTAGTATGGCTGACCCGCCCCTAAAACGCAAGAAAAAATGAATGGCCACTCATTTTTTCTTGAAGGCAAGCAAAGACTAGCCCAAAACCGGCACCGAGGGGAAGAGGGCGTGGTTGGTGTGGGGGATGAACTTAGCGCCGGAGAAGCGGAGCATGAACTCCTGGTTGACGTTCAACTCCACGTAGGTGATGGAGCGCATGATTTGCAGGCTGCGGCTACGGGCGGCCCCACTGGCAAGGGCCAACTCCGCCCCAGCCAGGGAGCTGTTGCCGATCGGTTGATACACCGCCAGCGGCAGGTCGGGCAGCATCCCCAGGGTGATGGCCCGCCGGGGGTCGATGTGGCGGCCGAAGGCCCCGGCCACGCAGATGCGGTCCAGCTCGGCGAAGTCCACCCCTACCTGGGCCGTGAGGGTGGAGAGGATGGCGTACATGGCGGCCTTGGAACGCATCAGGGCGTCGAGGTCGGCCTGCTCCAAGATCACCGCCCGGCCATCAGCAGCCTCCTCCTCTGGCACCACCAGGTAGAATAGGCCGTGCTCACCCCGCCGCAGTCGCCTGGGGTCGGAACCGGGCCTGAACTTGCCCCGCTGGTCGATGACCCGGCCCAGATAGAGCCCGGCCACCAGATCGATGATCCCGGAGCCGCACAGCCCCCTGGCGGGCTGGTTGTCGATGGTCTGCCAGGAAATAGCCAGGGTGGCGGGATCGATGTCGAGGTGTTCGATGGCCCCCGGCCCGGCCCGCATCCCCATCCGGGCCACCCCGCCCTCCAGGGCCGGCCCGGCGGCCCCGGCGCAGGCGATCAGCCAGTCCCGGTTCCCCAGCACCACCTCGGCGTTGGTCCCGACGTCAATCAGCATCGCGGTCTTCTCCCCCTGATCCAGGCCGCTGGCCAGGATGCCGGCGATCAGGTCCCCCCCGAAATAGCTGCCCACCCCCGGCAGGACATAGACCGGGGCCGCCGGGTGGAGGGCGAGGTTAAGCTCCCAGGCCGCCGTCAGGTCTGGGGCGTTGACCAGGGGGATGTAGGGCTCCCGGCAGAGGTGGCGGGGATCGAGTCCCAGAAACAGGTGGATCATGGTGGGGTTGCCGGCCACGCTTAAGGCCCGGATCTCCTGGGGGGCGATCCCGGCCTGGCGGGCCAGCCCGGTGGCCAGCTCGTTGATTGAGCCGATCACCGCCCCTTGCAGCTCGGATAGGCCCGTGCCCTGGCCGGCCTCGTGGATGCGGCTTAGGATGTCGTCGCCGAAGCGGATCTGGCCGTTTAGGTGGTGGCCCCGGGCCAGACGGCGGCCACTGGCGAGATCGAGCAGGGTCGCCTCCAGATAGGTGGTACCCAGGTCCAGGGCCAAGCCGGGCAGGACATCCGGGGGCCGGGGCAGGAAATCGACCAGCTCCAGCCGGCCCTCGCCGTCGTTGACGATGGCGGCCCCCGAGAACCCCGCCTCCCGGAAATTCGCGGCCACCCTTCCGGCCCAGCGCCAAGGCACGACCAGCGACCCATGGCCCAAGCCTTCCCGCAAGGCGCGCCTTAACCGATCAAGGTCGGCGGTGTTGTCCTTGAGGCTGGGGGGCGGGGCGGTGACCGGCAGGCAGCGGACGAGCGGCATGATGAGTTTCCGGTTGACTGGTTGTTAAAGGAAAGGTTAAAGAGCCACCAGGGCGCGAGGGCGGCCGAATTTGCCGTTTCACGCCCTGTTACCCGTTATCAATAGCCCTTTTCAAGCACAAAGACAACCGTGAGCCGCCCGCTCAGCGCCATGCGTCAGCACGACTTTGCCAAATTCACCCAGGTGGGGATCGTCGGCCTGCCGCCCAGATCCGTAATCGCTAAGCTCAACCAGGCGGGCGTGGTTATCCACGACTTGGACGCCCGGCTGGTCGAGGCGAGCCTGGAGGGGATCTCGCCCCTGCTTCCCAAGGTCTATTGCGCCATCCTGCGCACCGTAGTCTTAAACGCCGTCAACTTGCAGCTCGACGCCATCTTCATCGATGTCGGGCCCGGCAAGTGCGACGGGGCCCTGCAGGTGGCGGCCATCCTGGAAGACACCCTCCCCCTCCCGGTGATCCGCACTAAGAACACCGACACCCAGGCCTTGGGCCACCCCCTCTGCCTGGCCCGCCAGGACCTGACCGAAAAATTCCTGGCTATCACCGAGGGGGCCAAACGGGCGACACCGCCCGCCGTCGCCCGCAAACCCTGCAAACCCAAGGCCGGGTTCTGGGGTGTGCCCCCCCGGGACTTTTCCCTCCTCGCCCCCCTTTCCCCCCGCCACCCACATCTACGGCTGGAGCCGCTGCCTGGAGAACAAGACCCCGGCCGATGCGGCGCTCGAGGCCTACTGCAACCCCCAGGTGCCCACCGTGTTCTTCGCCCAGTCCTTCTGCGCCAAGACCGCTCTGGCCAAGCACCTGGCCCGCCGCCACCCGTTGAGCCTCTACCTGGACGTGGATTTTAACGCCGGCGGCAGCGCCCTGGCCAAGGTGCAGGCCTTTCTCGAACTCTCCGGGGCCCTGGCATGATTGTCGGCGATTTCGGCACCTCGTACTGCAAGTTCCTCAACCTCGCCGAGGACGGCACCCAACCCACCATCCTGGCCAGCAAGGAGTTGCCCGGCAACCTGCATGTCGATCTGGCCACCGGTCACAACGGCCGCCGCTTCGCCGACCGTTACGTCAACGAACTGATCGCCCTGGCCCGGGGCGGCGAGGCGATGATCGCGGAGCCCGACTACGTGCTGCTTGACTGCGGCAGCCGGGATCTGAAGTTCGTGGCCATGGCCGACGGCAAACTAAAAGACATGGGCTGGAACACCGAGTGTGGGGCCTCGATGGGTTTCACCATCGAGCTCTTAGGCCGGTATTACGACCTGGACTTCAAGCTGCTGGGCGCCCCGGAGACCACCTTCCCGGTGACCTGCGGGGTCTTGGGCATAAGTCACATCTTCGACGCCGTCATCGCCGGGATGCCGGTCTCCCAGGCAGTGGCCAGCCTGATCAAGGGCATCGCCATCAACGCCCACCGCTTCTGCGGCTCGCCCGAGCGGCTCTACCTGTCCGGGGGGCTGGGCGACAATCCGGTATTCGTGGCCAGCCTGCCCTGCGAGGTGATCCCCCTGGGCCGCTTCCTGCTCCTGGCCGGACTGGCCCGGCAGGCGGGACTGGAGGCCGCGCCATGCCCAAGGTGAACTGCCTGGCCTGCCGCCACTTCTTCATCACCTACCGGCCCGACCATCCCTACGGCTGCCGGGCCCTGGGCTTCAAGTCCAAGGAGTTGCCCTCCCGGGTGGCGCTCGCAAGCTCCGGCCTTGACTGTCAGGCCTTTACCCCCAAGGACGGCAAGCAGAAAGAGACGCCGTCATGAGCCGCCCGGCACCCCGATCTTTATGGGCGCTGGCGGCAGGCGGCGGACGGGGATGATGTTTAGCCTCATCTTCACCACCGTGGCCAGCCTCTGCCAGCTCTATCTCTGCTGGCGGGCCGGCTCGGCATCGCTGTTTGGCCGACATCTGCCCGCCGGCCTCCTGACCGCCGGGGGGCTGATACTATGGCTGGTAATGGCGGCGGGTTTTCTTTACGGCGTAAGCCACGCCAACCCGCTGGCCAGGGGCCTGGAGCTGGCGGCCATGACCTGGCTGGGCTGTCTGTTCCTCTTGTCTTCATCCCTGCTGGCGGTGGAGCTGATCACCGGGGGCGGCTGGCTGCTGCCCGGCCTGGCGCCACCACTGCGGGCCCTGGCCCTGCTCGCCGGGCTGATCCTCTCCGTCCTGGCCCTCTACCAGGGGAACCGGGCCCCGGTTGTGGACCGCTTCGAGGTTACCCTCCCCCGTCTGCCGACGGCCCTTGACGGCACGGTGGTGGTGGCCATATCCGACCTGCACGTCGGCAACCTCACCGGCACCGGCTGGCTGGCGGCCCGTATCGAACAGGCGCAGCGGCTTAAGCCCGACCTGGTGCTCCTTTTGGGCGACATCTTCGAGGGCCACGGCGGCCTGCTTCCCCCGCCCCTGGCCAGCCGGGTGCTGCGGGGCCTGCGCGCCCCCTTGGGCGTCTTCGGGGTGGCGGGCAACCACGAGTTCTACGGCGATGTCGCAAGGACCTTGCAGGCCCTTAAGCAAGGAGGGGTGCGGTTGCTACGCGATTCTTGGGTGGAGGTGGCGCCAGGCCTGGTGCTAGCCGGGGTCGAGGAACGCTCCTTCAGCCGCGACCCAGACGCTGGCCGGGGCCGGATCACCAAGACCCTGGCCGGATGCCCGCCTAAGGCCTGCGTCATCCTCCTCTCCCATAAACCCCGGCACGCCGAAGAGGCGGCCCGCTGCCGGGTGGAGCTGATGCTCTCCGGCCACACCCACGGGGGACAGCTCTGGCCCTTCAACTACCTGGTGCGCTATTTCTTTCCGCTTCTGGCCGGGCGCTACCAGGTGGACGGGATGCCGGTGATCGTCAGCCGGGGGGCCGGCACCTGGGGGCCGCCCATGCGGCTCTGGCCGCCGGGCGAGATGCTGCGGATCGTCCTCCACTCGGCCTCGGCTAGCGGCAAGGGCCCTTAAGTTTACGGTTAGGCACGCAAGAGGATACAGAGGCAATCCGGCTGATCCAATGCCCAGGAGATTATCAGTCCAGGCCGAGCTGGTACTCCGGGGCGATGCCGTAGCCGCGCCGCCGGTTCAAGAGGCCGGCCCCGAGCAGCAGGCAAAGCCCGGCCAGCACCGCCACCTGCCCCGCCACCGGGGTGCCGGCCGGGTCGCCGGCCAGGCCCCAGTTCTGCACCAGGGCCGCGCCCGCCAACATCCCCAGCACCGTCACCCCGGCGTCGGTATCGCCCTGGCCCGCCGCCACCAACTGCCGCAGGGGGCAACCCCGGATCAGGATCGAGCCGAAGCCCACCAGCAACATGCCGAGAAAGGCCCAGCCGTAGCTGTCATTAGAGCTAGGCTGGCCGTGGAGCCCTAGGTGAAATTGCCCGGTCAGCAGGCTGGCCGCCAGGGCGAAGCCGAAAAACGACACCAGGCCGACCAGGAGCCCGGTGGAACGCGGGCAACTCATCACCTCCCGCGGCCCCCACAGGAAGGGCCGGGCGATGGCGCCGGTGATGCAGAACTGGGTCTGCTGGGCCAGGCCGCCGATCAATAGACCCAAACCCAGCGACAGCAGAAACGGGGCGTGCAGTGCCCCGCTCCCCTTGACGCTCTCGCCCAGGAAGGAGGGCTTTAGCGCCGCCAGGGCCAGGAGCAGGAGGGCTAAGGCCGGGAGCACGTAACCGCTGGCCCGGGGCAGCTCGCTGGGCTTGCCGAGCCGGAAGCCGTTCTCCACGAACTCAAGGCCAATATAGACCCCGGCCACCAGACCCGCAAGCCCGGCCAGGGCGCCGAGATCGCCCGCCGCCAGCCGCAGCACCATCTTCACCGGGCAGCCGATAAAGACGGAGCAGCCGACGATCAAGAGCATCCCGATCAGGAAGCGGAGCAGGGAGGAGCTGCCGCCGGTGGCCATGAACTCCCGGCGCCAGACCGACCAGCCAAAGGAGCCGAGCAGGATGCCGATGATCTCGGGTCTAAGGTATTGCATCCGGATGTTGTCGTGCAGTCGGAGCGCCCCGGCCACATTCTCCATGAAACAGGAGATGCACAGCCCGGTATTGGGGGGATTGCCATAGTAGGAGAGCAGCACCGCCCCGATGCCGATCCCCGCCCCCATGATCACGAACCAAATTTTATTCATCACCTCACCTTGAGCAGGCCTGACGCCCGCGCTTCCGCCGTAGCTTCCGCTCAGCCGCAACTGCCGGCGATCTTTCTGAGCATGTAGTAGTAGGTCTTGCGGCTCGCCAGCAGCCGCTCGTCCTCAGGCCGGGCGGCCAGCCCGGACTCGATTGCCGCCCCGGCGTCTTCCACCGTCTTCTTGATCTTCTTGCCCTGAAAGAGTTTGGACTTTTTATCCAGAAAGTCGGGGTTGAGGTCGACCGCCCGCCGGTAGGCCCGCATGGCGGCCACCACGTCCTGGCGGTAGAGGAAGGCGTCACCCTGCAAGAGGTAGGGCGTTGCCTCGTAGGGATAGGCGCGGATAAGTTCTGCGATCAGACCCTGGGCCTGCTCAATGTTGTTGTCGGCGAGCAGGTTCCGGGTCAGATCCAGCTTCTGTTTCAGGGCCGGATCAACGCGAAGCTCGGCCTGTTGGGCCGGGGCCGGGGGGTGGTCGTCCGGCCGGTGTTCCTGGATGACCACCAGGGCCAGGGCCCAAACGGCCAGGCCGGTCAGGGCCAGGGCGGCGATTTTGTCCAATCGGTCCAACTTAGGAAATCCTTGCCAGATGAGGTTTGCGGGCGGTTGGGGTTGAGGGGAAAAGGTGGCCGGTGTTGGCCTCCTTAGGGCGTTAACGGCCCCGCCGGGCCTGGCAGATAAGATACGCCGGGCAGGGCAAAAAAACAATGCCCGCCATCAAAAATCATAGGGTCAGGCAATCCGGCTACCGGTTGATACATGGCCGGCCTGGTGGCAACATCAGACGCATCGGAAAGGAGTTGATGGTGAAACTGCGGGGGAGGCGGCCCGCCGGATCGCCGTCGATCTGCACCGGCACCCCGTCGCCCCGGGCCAGGAGCCAGCGGCTGCGGAAGCGTTCACCCCAGGGTCGGCCCAAGGGGATGCCGGTCAGCAGGGCCAGGCCGGCCATCAGCAGGGTGAGCCGACCCGGTAGGCGGATGAGCAGGGTCTCCAGGTGGTCGTCAAACAGGGAGGCCCCGGGGGTCAGGGTGAAGCTGCCGCCGTAACTTCTTGATTTAGCAACGATCAGGCCGTAGCCGGTCCGGATCTGGCCGTCCTCCTCCTCGACTTGCACCGCCTCCGGTCGGCATGCGAGCCAGGCTCGCCAGGCGGCGAGCAGGTAGGCGCCCTTGCCCAGCCGCCGCTTGAGGGTAAGGTCCACGTCCCGCACCACCGCCGCGTCGAAACCTACCCCGGCCATGAGGGCGAAGCGCCGGCCGCTGGCCAGCCCCAGGTGAATGGGGGTGGGGGAGCCGTTCAGGGCGAGATCGCAGGCCCGGTCGAAATCGCGGGGCAGCCCCACCTCCAGGGCCAGGACGTTGGTGGTGCCGAGCGGGAGCACCGCCAGCGGCGGCGAGTCGGGGGCGAGCCCGTTTAGCACCTCATTCACCGTGCCGTCGCCGCCCGCCACCACGATCCGGTCATAGCCGCCCGACCCGGCGGCGAGGCGCTCGGCGTCGCCCCGGCTGCTGGTCAGGCACAGGGTAACGTTCGCGCCGGCCTGGGCGAGTCGCCGCTCGGCCCTGGCGATCAGCGGCCCGGCCTGGCGTCCGGCCACCGGGTTGGCGATCAGTTGCAGTCGTGGTTTGGGCACCGGTGTAGAGTTGCAGTTTGGGGGGGCGTAAGGCCAGTCTGATCCTGAAAGACGGATATTACCATAACTTACGCCAGGCCGCCATCCCAGAACGCCACCGTTTGCCCCGGCGTTGATGGGAAACTTAGAGGGGGGGCCGGGGCAGGCAAATCAATTGGCGGGGAGACGGGCGGTGTGCTAAGGTAAAAATGGGAGCTCGGGCCTCCCCCCCGCTGTCCCCAAGCCCGTTGGCCAATTAAAATTCCATGCCCCCTCCTCGCCGCTCCTGGATACGCCTGCCGCTCCTCATGGCGCTGTTGCTCCTGCTGCCAGGGGCCGGGGATGGCTTGGCCCGTGACAACCTGCTCACCCTGGGGGTGCTCGCCTTTAGGCCCCTGGCCCAGACCGCCACCCGCTGGCAGCCGCTGGCCGACTACCTGAGCGCCATGGTGCCCGGCTACCGCATCCGGCTGCGGGCCATGAACTTCGCCGAGCTGGACCAGGCCCTGTCCCGCCGGCAGGTTGACCTCCTGCTCACCAGCCCCGGTCAATTCGCCGCCATCCGCCACGGCATCGCCATCTCCGGGGCCATCGCCACCCTGATCGAGGAGCGGGACGGCGAGCCGGTGCGCTCGGTGGGCGGGGCGATTATCGCCCGCGCCGACCGACCGGGGTTAAATAGGCTCTCCGACTTGAGGGGCCGGGTAATCGCGGCGGAGGACAATCACTCCCTGGGCGGTTATCAGGCTCAGGCCTGGGAGATGCGGCAGGAGGCCGGGCTGGACGTGGTCAGGCAGTGCCATCTGCGGCTGCTCGCCGCCCCCCAGGACGAGGTGGTGCGGGCAGTGCTGGCGAACCGGGCCGACGCCGGTTTCGTCCGCGCCGGGCTTCTGGAGGACATGGAGCGGGAGGGATTACTACCCGAGACGCCGAAGATCAAGCTGTTGCATCGCTTGGACACCCCTGGATTCAACGCCCTGGTCTCGACCAGGCTCTACCCTGGGCGGCCGTTCGTGGCCCTGCCCCAGGTGCCGGAGGATATCACCCGCCGGCTGGCCGCCGCCCTGCTCAGCCTGGAGCATGACGGCATCCTGGCCCGCCGGCTCGACATCCACGGCTTCACCATCCCGGCCAACTACACGGTGGCAGAAGACCTACTGCGGGAATTGCGGTTGCCGCCCTTCGATCGCCCCCCGGTCTTCACCCTGACCGACATCTGGTCGCGCTACCGCTGGTTCATCGTGGGGCTGCTCAGCGCGACCATGGTGAGCGCGGTGCTCTTCTTCCGTCTGCAAGTCGCCAACCACCGCCTGCGCCGGGTCTATCGCCTGGCCAACGAGGAGCGGGAACGGCTACGGATCTTGGGCGACAACCTGCCGGAGAGCGCCGTTTACCAGTACACCCAAGGCCGGGACGGCAGGCCCAGGTTTCTCTATATCAGCGACGGCATCGAGCGAATCACCGGCGTCCCGGCGGTCCGGATCATGCGGGAGGCCCAGACCCTGTTCGACATGGTGGCGCCGGGCATGATCCCTTACCTGCGCAAGACGGAGCGGGTGAGCCTGCGAACCATGACCCCCATCAACCTCGACCTGGCGCTGCAAGTCGGCGAACGGGCACGCTGGGTGCATCTCTGCGCCAGCCCCCGCCGCCTGCCGCGCGGCCAGATGCTGTGGGACGGCGTCTTAACCGACATCACCGAGCGCAAGCGGATGGAGGAGGCCCTAACCAACAGCGAGTCCCGGCTGACCAAGGCCCAGGCCCTGGCCCATATCGGCAACTGGGAGTGGGATCTCGCCACCGGCCTCTTCACCGTCTCGGACGAGACCTTCCGCATCTACGGCTTTCAGCCCCAGGCGCTGATTCCCAACGCCGATCTGTTCTTCTCCACCCTGCACCCGGATAGCCTGGAGGTGGTGCAAAAAAGCATCGATCACTTGCTGGCCGGGGAAAAACCGGTGGGCATCGACTTCGCCTTCCACCGCCAGGACGGGACACTGGCCCACGCCCACGCCATCGGCGAACTGATCCGGGATGCCGATGGCCGTCCCGCCCGCCTGGCAGGCACAGTGCAGGACATCACCGCCCAGAAGCAGGCCCAGACGGTCATCCAGACCGCGCTGGCGGAAAAGGACATCCTGCTCAAGGAGGTGCATCACCGGGTCAAGAACAACCTGCAGGTCATCACCAGCATGTTGAACCTCCAGTCCCGGCGTCAGGACGACCCCGGCCTGGCCACAGCCCTGGCCGAGCTGCGCAACCGGGTGCTCTCCATGTCGCTCATCCACGAGAAACTTTACCGGTCGAGCAACCTGGCCCAGGTCGAGTTTTGCTCCTACATGCGGGAGTTGGCCACCCGGGTAATCGCCTCCGCCACCCTGGAGGGCGGGCCGCAGGCGCGCCTCAGCGCCAGCCAGGAGCCGGTCTGGCTGGCGCTGGACGCCGCCATCCCCTGCGGGATGATCGTCAACGAGCTGGTCACCAACAGCGTCAAACATGCCTTTGCCGATCGAAAAAATGGGAGTATATTGCTTACCATAAGCGAGGGGAAAACCGGCGAGGTAGAGCTAAGCGTGGCGGACGACGGGGTCGGGCTGCCGGCGGACATCGATCCAGAGCGTACCGGCACCCTGGGCCTCAAGCTGGTGTCGATGCTGGTCGGCCAGTTGGGCGGCCGGCTGGCCATCAGCCGCGACCAGGGCACCAAGATCAGCGTCTGTTTCTCACCCAAGGGCAGGGGGCGGCAGCCATGACCAATATCCTTATCGTGGAAGACGAGGCGATCATCGCCGAAGACCTGCGGGAAACCTTGCTCTCCTTAGGCTACGAGGTGGCGGCCACCACCGGCTCCGGGGCGGAGGCGATCCGGCTGGCGGCGGAATTGAAACCCGACCTGGTGCTGATGGACATCTATCTTAAGGAGGGGCCGGACGGCGTCCAGGCGGCGGAGACGATCATGTCCGCTCAGCGCCTACCCATCGTCTTCCTCACCGCCCACGCCGATAGCCAGACCTTCGTCCGGGCCAAGGCGGTCAACCCCGCCGCTTACCTCTACAAGCCCTTTGACCGGCTTACCCTGCAAACCACCCTGGAGATCGCCCTGGAACGCCACCGGCTGGAGCAGCGCCTGGCGCTGAGCGAAAACCGCTACCGGCTGCTGTTCGACATGGCGAAAGACGCCATCTTCCTGATCGAGCAACAGGGGCGCCGCATCCTGGACTGCAACCCGGCGGCCCCCAGCCTGTACGGCTACAGCCGGCGGGAGATGATCGGCATGCAGGCCGAGGAGTTGTCGCACGAGCCGGAGGAGACCACGGGGGCCATCCTGGATGGCAACCTGAGCATCCCCCTGCGCTGGCACAAAAAGCATGACGGCACGGTGTTTCCGGTTTCAATCAACAGTTGCGCCTTCGAGCTAGAGGGCCAGATGGTGGTCATCTCCAGCATCCGGGACATCAGCGACCGGGTGCGGGCCGAGAGCGAGCTGCGGGCCAAGGAGACCTTCCTGGCCACGATCATCGAGAGCGCCCCGGAGTGCATCACCCTGCACGGCCCGAACGGCGAACTGCTCTCCATGAACCGGGCCGGACTGGCCATGCTGGAGGCCGACTCCCTGGAGCAGGTTGCGACCTGCCTCTCCGACCTGATTCTGCCCGAGTACCGGGAGCCTTTCCAGCGGGTGGTGGCGGCGACCTTTCAGGGCCAAAGTCCCACCCTGGAGTTCGAGGTCAGCACCTTAAGCGGTCGGCGGCTGATGATGGAGACCCACGCCGTGCCGCTTCGCGACGGTGAAGGCAAGATCGTGGCCAGCCTCAAGATCACCCGCGACATCACGGAAAAGAAACGGGCGGTCGAGGAACGGATCAAGGCCCAGAAACTCGAATCGCTGGGGGTGATGGCCGGGGGCATCGCCCACGACTTCAACAACCTCCTGACCGGCATCCTGGGCGGGGTGTCGATGAGCCGGAGCCTGCTGCCCAAGGACAGCGGCCTGGACAGCATCCTGCAAATCGCCGAGGAGTCCTGCAACCGGGCCAAGGAGCTGAGTTTCCGTTTGCTCACCTTCGCCCGCGGCGGCGACCCGATCCGCAAGCCCATCGCCCTGGGCCGGGTAATCAACGGCGCCACCGCCCTGGCCTTAAGCGGCTCGCAGGTGGCGGCGCGTTACGAGCTGGCCCCCGACCTGCTGTCGGTCATGGCGGACGAGGGCCAGCTCCTCCAGGTGTTTGGCAATATCGCCTTAAACGCCCGCGAGGCCCTGGGGGCCAAGGGCGGCGACTATCTGATCCGGGCCTGGAATCTGCCCGGCGAGGCCGGGGGCGACCCCAGGGTCAGGATCACCTGCACCGACGACGGGCCGGGTATCCCCGCCCACATCCTCCCTCAGGTCTTCGATCCCTACTTCTCCACCAAGGCGATGGGGGCGACCAAGGGCCAGGGGCTGGGACTCACCATCTGCCACTCCATCGTCACCAAGCACGGGGGCACGATCCGGGCCGAATCCCCGCCCGGCCAGGGCGCCACCCTGATCATCGACCTGCCGGCCCTGGCCCCGGCCCCCGCCGCCGTCAAGCCGCCCGCCGGCCAACGGGCACTGCTCATGGACGATGATCTGACCTTCCGACAGATCGTCACCGGGATGCTCACCCACTGCGGCTACCAGGTGACGGCGGCGGCCAAGGGGGAGGAGGCCATCGCCGCTCTCCTTGCGGCGCAAGCCACGGGTCAGACCTTCGCGGTGGCCATCCTCGACCTCACGGTGCCAGGTGGACGAGGCGGCCTAGAGACAGTTAAGGAGTTGACCCGGCTCCAGCCGGGCCTGCCCTGCGTCATCGCCAGCGGCTACGTCAACAACCCGGTGCTCGCCGACTTTGCCCAACACGGCTTTGCCGGGGCGATCGCCAAGCCCTTCGGCCTGTAACAGCTCAAGGTCCTGCTCGCCGGCCTGGGTCTGGCCGGGGATAAGGGTTAGCGCTGCGCTTCACCCATCATCACCATCGCCCATCATTACCGGCGCCACCGCCCGGAATCGCCAGGCGGTGCGTCACCCTTCTTGTTGACTTGCGGGGGGATAACCGCTATTAGAGCCTGTCCGCCCTCGCCCTTGACGGGCCAGGTCTTGCGCCTCATCCACCAGCCGATGTCGAAACGTCCCTACCGCAAACAACTCCGCGACCAGCTCTTCACCTGGCTGCTGCACGGGCTGATCTTCCTGGTGCGCCGCCTGCCGCGCCGGGCGGCCATCGCCCTGATGCGGGCCGTGGGCCGGGTGGCCTTCCGGCTCGACGCCCGGGGCCGGAGGCGCACTGTCCGCCACCTGACCATGGCCTTGGGCGCGGAGAAGTCCGGCCCTGAGATCGAGCGCCTGGCGGGCCGGGTCTATCGCCACTTTGGCACCGTCCTCGCCGATGTCATGCGGATGCCGGTGCTTATCGGGCAGGGAGTCAACCGCCTGATCGCCGCCTCCGGGATGCACCACCTGGATAACGCCTTGGCCAGCGGCCAGGGGGTGCTGATGATCACCGGCCACTTCGGCAACTGGGAGCTATTGGGGGCCTGGATGGCCCAAAATGGCTACCCCCTGCGGGTGGTGGGCTCCCCACTCGAAAACCAGGGCCTCAACCGGATCGTGGTCGAGATGCGCAACCAGGCGGGCTACACCAACATCGCCCGGGGCGAGGGCACCCGGGAGATCATCCGCAGCCTGCGCCAAGGCTGCGCCATCGGCATGTTGATCGACCAGGACACCAAGGTGCCGGGGGCGTTCGTTTCCTTCTTCGGGAGGCCGGCCCACACCCCCACCGGGCCGGTGCTCCTGGCCCGGAAATTCGGCCTGCCCATCATCCCCATCTTCATGTACTTAAAGGACGACCTGACCTACCAAATAGAGTGCCAGCCGCCGCTTACCCTCCGGCATACCGAGGACGAGGCCCAAGACACGCAGACCAACACCCAGCTCTGCTCCGACGCCTACGAGCGGATCATCCGCCGCTTCCCGGAGCAGTGGGTGTGGATGCATAAACGCTGGAAGACAAAGCCCCGAAGTCAGGCTAAGGCAGGCTGACCAGCCCCTTCGCCGCCCCCAGTCGCCGGGTGAGGTCGATGAACTGGTGAGGCAGGGGCAGGTCGCGTTCGACGAGCAGGAGGCCCCACTCCTGGGCCTGGCGCAGGACGGACGAACTGTCTTGACCCTCCTGGAAGTCGCACAGGGCCATGATCCGCAGGGCGTCGGTCAGGGGGATGTTTAGATGAGCCAGCTCCACCCCCAGGGAGCGGGTCACCTGGTCGATCAGCTCCTGGTTTTCCCGGACGAAATTCTCAAAAAACGGCTCCGGGTTGTCGATCCCGAACACCCGGTTGACCACCGCCCCAGCGAGGATGGAGAGCTGCCGGGGCGCCCGCGGGGGCGATTGTCTTGCAAGGTGCTCGCGCAACTCCTGAAAGAGGATCATTCTCACCACCTCGACTCCCTCCCGCAGGATGGGAATCAGCCGCCGCTGCCCTGGCTCCATCGTCCGTTTTCCCTCGGCCATCTTGGTTCTCCGCTGTCTAAAAATCAACTTGCCGCCCTGAGCCTTTAAGGGGGCAACATCCGCTTTACACGGGGGGCAAATTTGGTTTAGTATAAATGACAACCTGCCAGACAAAAGACTATTTCTCAACCCAAAAGGAGCGTTAAAATGATCAACAAGGCCATTCTCATCGGCAATCTGGGCGCCAACCCCGAGGTGCGCTACACCCAGGCCGGCACCCCGGTGGCGAGCTTCAACCTGGCCACCAGCGAGACTTGGGTCAAGGACGGCAAGAAAAACGAAAAGACCGAGTGGCACCGGATCGTGGTCTTCGACCGCCTGGCCGAGGTCTGCGGCGAATACCTCTCCAAGGGTTCCAAGGTCTATATCGAAGGCAAGATTCAGACCCGGCAGTGGGACGACAAGGATGGCAACAAGCGCTACACCACCGAGATCGTGGCCCGGGAGATGAAGATGCTCTCCCCCAAGGGTGGCGGCGATCACCCCGCCAGCCGGGACGAGGAGCCACCCCCGCCCGAACCGGCCAGCATGGGCGAGGATGTGCCGTTCTGAGCCACCGTTTTCCGCCTCCGGGATGTCCCCATCCCGGAGGCGGGTTTGCGCCCCTCAAAGCTAATGATCTCGCCCAAAGATAGCCGGTGGCTAAGCAACAGGGCCGACATGCAAACCGCCCCGCGCCGCCGCAGATCGGCCTTTTTGCGACGCCAGCAAAGCTTGCTTGCCTCGTCGAATCACCAGGGTCGTCCGACGCCCAACGG